>NZ_JBWXUE010000009.1:0-250569 GCF_057158765.1 Kitasatospora sp. NEAU-69 | reverse complement strand
GGAACAGTTTTGTCGTGTCCTTCCTCCTCCCCCCCTTGCCCCCCCCCCACGGCCCTCAACCGTGGTAGCGGGGACAGGATTTGAACCTGCGACCTCTGGGTTATGAGCCCAGCGAGCTACCGAGCTGCTCCACCCCGCGTCGGTAAACACGACACTACGGCATCGGGAGCGAATCACCGAATCGGCGGCCGAAGTCGACAGCCGCCCCCGACTCGACCCCGATGGAGTGCGTCAAGTATTGGTAAATATAAGATCAAGACATACCTATCCTTTGGGGGCTATTTTCGGATTACCCAGGAAGCAGGTTGAGCTGATGAAGTTGGCCCGTGTTTCGGCGGTCCTCGCCGCCGTCGCGATCGCGCCGGCCGTCCTCCTCCCGTCGGCCGCGCATGCCGCCGATCTCGGTCAGACCCCCGGCAGCTCGGCGCCCGACGCCACCCCGGCGACCACCGCAGAGCCCACCCCCGACGCGAAGCCGGGCCAGAGCGCCCAGGACCAGGCCGCCGAGGACGACCGGGTCGCCGTCCTGCGGATCCTCGCCGACAAGAGCACGGGCATCAGCGTCCGAGAGGCCGCGCAGAAGGCGCTGAACGGGACGCCGCAGGATGTCCGGCACTTCCTGGAAGTCGGTCAGAACGACGCCCGGGTGGTGGACAACCGGGTCCTGGCGACCCAGCTCTACGCCGCCGGCGGCCCCGGGGTGAAGGAGGCAGCCCTCGCCGCGCTCCACGGCACCCCCGAGGACGTCAAGCAGTTCCTGGAGGTCGGCCAGTTCAAGGCCCGCGAACAGGACAACCGCGTGCTGGTCACCCAGATCTACAGCGCCGGCGGCCCTGCGGTGCAGGCGGCGGCTCGGGCCGCGATCAACGGCAGCGCGGACGATATCAAGCGCTTCCTGGAGGTCGGCCAGTTCGAGGCCCGTGCGAAGGACAAGGCGGCCCAGGACGCGGCCACCAGCACGCCGTCCCCGAGCACGAGCACGAGCACGAGCGCGAGTCCGAGCACCGGCGGCAGCCCGGCCGTCCAGCCGACCCCGGTCACCCCGACCGCACCGGCCACCGTCGGCTCCGAGGTCAAGCCGGTGGCGGTGACGACCCCGCAGGCCGTCCCGTCCACGGGCGCCACGGTCACGGCCGCGCCCACCCCCGCGCCCACCCCCACGGCCACCGCCAGCGCTCCGTTCTCAGTCGCCGGTCACACCGTGCTCGCCTCCACCGGTGGCGGCTCCGAGCTCCCGTGGCTGGTGGGCGGCGCCGTCGTCGCCCTGGGCGCCGGCGCGGCGCTGGCCGGTACGGCGCGCCGCCGGTCCTCCTCCGAGGGCTGAGCGCCACCTCCCGGTGACTCCCGGTCGGGGCGCTGGCTCGTATGGTCGTACGGCGGGCGGCCGAAGCCAGTTGCGATGGCTTCTGTCGAACTATCGGGAGAGAGAAAAGAGGAGCGGAAGAGGAGAGGAGTTCCCTCCCCCCCCCCCCCCCCCTCCCTCCCCCCCCCCCCCCCCCCCCCCCCCCCCCCCCCCCCCCCCGCTGCCATCAGGCGAGCTTGCCGCGCAGCCACCACGTGCTGAAGCCGGCCAGACCGGCGGCGAGGACGAGGTAGAGCGCCGTTTCGTACCACTGGAACGTCCAGTAGCGGTCGGCGGGCTGGTAGGAGACCGTCACGTGCAGGTCGGCCTTGACGAGGCAGGCGCTGTGGGCGGCTCCGTCCGTGATCCCCGCGCACGGCTGGGTCGCCATGGTGAGCGCCTGGCCGGACGCGTTCCTGACCGGCTCGGCCCCCGAGAGGACCCACGCCCCGCCCGGCATGCCCAGGTCCGCGACGAACGGGGCCGTGGGACCGGTTCCGCCCGTGAAGCCGATGAGCGTGGCGGAGTCCATCGTCGTCTGGGTGAGCGCGACGTCCCCGCGGACCGGCGACTCCAGGTGCGGCCGGACCGCCACCGGCATGAGGAACTGGATGGCGGCGAAGGCCACCAGCGTGACGGCCATCGCGGGCACGGTGCGCCGGATCAGCATGCCGAGGCAGGCCCCGAGCGTCACCGCGAAGGCGGCGTAGCCGAGCGGCACGACGCCGCGGCCCGCGAAGAGCAGCGGCAGGAACCGGTTGTGGTTGATCTTGTCGAGCGGAGCGGTGGACCAGGAGACCAGCAGGCTCAGCAGCCCGGTCGTCACAACGGCGGTGAGGCCGACGAACAGGAGCTTGACCGCGAGCCAGCGGGTGCGGGTGATGCTCTGGTTCCAGACCAGCCGGTGGGTGCCCGCCTCCAGCTCCCGGGCGATCAGCGGCGCTCCCCAGAAGATCCCGATCAGGCCCGGCACCAGCAGCACGAGTGCGCTGGCCAGGTAGTACGGAAAGCTGTACTCAGTGGCCAGTTGGGACAGGCCCGAGCCACTGACCAGGTCGCTGTGGTAGGCGGTGCGCAGCTGCGTCCCCGACATCACGAGGTAGACCGCGACGGCGGCCAGTGCGGCTGCGGCGGCCAGTATCTGGATCCGGAATTGACGCCAGGTCAGCCAGGTCATCGCTGTGCCTCCAGCACGCGTCGGTGGTCGGTCCCGGCGGCGCCGTCGGCGGCCCGGGTCATGTAGGAGAGGACGAGGTCCTCCAGGGCGAGCGGCTCCATCACCCAGGAGGGATCGTCGATCGCCGCGTCGGCGCGCACGATGAAGGTGCTCTGCCGGTCGGTGTGGTCGGCCTGGAGGACCTGTATGCCCGCAGGCAGCGTGTCGGGCTCGCGGCGGCCCGTGGTGAGCCGGAAGTGGGTGGCCAGCAGGTCGTCCATCTCGCCGTCGGCCTGAACCCGGGAGGCGACCAGGACGATCAGGTGGTCACAGACCCGCTCCAGGTCGGAGACCAGGTGGGAGGAGAGCACGACGGTCGCCTCGGTCTCGGCCACGAACTCCATCAGGCTCTGCAGGAACCCGCGCCGGGCCAGCGGGTCGAGCGCCGCGACGGGCTCGTCGAGCAGCAGCAGCTCCGGGCGCTTGGCCACGGCGAGGGTCAGCGCCAACTGGGCGCGCTGGCCGCCGGAGAGCCGACCGGCGCGCTGCGCCGGGTCGAGGCCCAGCTGCTTGATCCGGCACTCCGCCAGCCCGGCGTCCCAGCGCGGGTTGAGCCTGGCGCCCAGCTGCAGGTGCTCGGCGATCGTCAGCGCGGCATAGGTGGGCGTGTCCTGGGCGACGAAGCCGACCCTGGCCATCTGCACGGTGCTGGACGCGGGGCGTTCGCCGAGGACTTCGATGCTGCCGGTGCTCGGGGTGAGCATGCCGCAGGCCAGTTGCAGCAGGGTGGACTTGCCCGCGCCGTTCGGGCCGACCAGCCCGACGACCCGGCCGGCCGGGATGCTCAGCGTGCAGTCGGACAGCGCCTGACGGCGGCCGTAGCGTTTGCCCAGCCCTCGGGCTTCGATGATCGCGGTCATTTCTCCTCTTCGGTGGAGTTGCGGAACGTGTTGAGGAACAGGGCCTCGATGCTCTCCTCGTCCAGCCCGGCGCCGCGTGCCTTGGCGAGCCAGCGCTGCAACTCCTGCCGCAGCGGCCCGTGTTCGGACGGCGAAGGGTCGCCGAGCGTGCCGGTGACGAAGGTGCCGACGCCGGGCTTGGGAGAGACCAGGCCCTCGTTCTCCAGTTGCCGATAAGCCTTGAGCACGGTGTTGGGGTTGATCGCGACCTTGGCCGCGACGTCCTTGACCTTCGGCAGGCGGTCACCCTCGGACAGCAGGCCCAACCGGAGGGCCTGGCGTACCTGGTGGACCAACTGCATGTAGGGCGCGACACCGGACCGTGCCTCGATGTGGAACTCGATCACCACAACCTCATTTATCTAGCTTCATAGCACTATAGAACTATGGTGCTGACGACCTGTCAAGCGAACTGATCAACGCCGATTCCGGACATGACGGATCATCAGGACGGTCCCGGGCGACACGGCGACACATGCGTGAGCCCTCGACCACGGTCACGTGATCGAGGGCTCCGGCGGACTCGGCGCTCAGACTGCTTCCTCTTCCACTCGCTCCGTCGCCGTCGGCAGGCAGCGGGGGCAGGCGCAGACCGGCCACATGTCGGTGATCGGGCGGGTGTACGGCTCACCGAGACGGACGGTCGAGCGGGAGAGCTCGATCCGCCGGCCGGTGTCGGTGAGCCGGTAGACGCGCAGGGTCATGGCGCTCTTGCGGCGCTGCTTCATCATCATTCGGTGCCTCAACTCATCGTGCAGCGTGCATGTCTGCATCTGTGCAGATCGGGCAGTCGGGCCAGCCCAGCGGACAGGGCTCGACCCGGTCGACGGCCCCGGGCGGACGGCGGCGCAGCCACTGAGCCGCCCAACCGGCCATCACTCTTCTCAACTCGTGTTCTCATGGCGCGAGTTCAAGCCATCGCGGAGCAGCCCGGCGATCATCCTGATGACATCGGCGCGGGCCCGGCCGAGGTCCACCAGCACTTCGCCGGTGAACCATCCGTTGTTCGAATCGACGCACGCCGACGGCAGGATGACCTCCGCCAGCGCGAGCAGGGCCACCAGCTCCTCCAGCGCGCCTGTGGCCTCCGCCCGCTTCTGCGCCGGGATCCGCGCGAGCCGCGAGCCCTCCTTGCGCTCCTCCACCACCACTCCTCTCATTGCAACCTGTTACCAAGCATCGGCACCGCGTAGTACGTTGGCGAGATCCAGCCCGTGACACCGGCTTCTCGTCAGGGAAATCCGAACCAGAGGTGGGGACTTGGCGACCGGACGTTCGAACGAGCACCTTCCGCTCACCCCCGAGGCGTGGGGCTGGATGCTGAGGGACTGGCGCACCTTCAGGGGCCTCAAGACCGCCGTGCTGGCGCGTCAGATCCCGTGCGACGCATCGCTGCTGTCACGCTTCGAGGCCGCCGAGCGGAACCCGCAGGAGGGGACGGTGCTGCGGCTGGACCAGCTACTCCAGGCGAACGATGCGCTGGTGCGGGCGTGGAAGGACGTGGACTGGGAGCGGGAGATCGTCCATCCGGACTGGTTCAAGCGATACGCCGGGCTGGAGGCGGCAGCGGAACTGATGAGGGGCTACCACGTCAAGCGTGTCTGGGGTCTGCTGCAGACTCCGGCCTACGCACGAGCGCTCTTCCGATTCGCGAAGCCTGACGCAAGCGAGGCGGAGATCGCCAACATGGTTGCGGCCCGCATGAGTCGGCAGAGGCGCTTCTTCAAGCCGGACGGACCCCAGCTCGTATCGATCCTTGACGAGGCCACGATCTGGCGTTCGGTCGGCGGCGCTGCTGTGATGCGCGAGGAACTCCAGCACCTTCTCGATGTCGGGCAGCGATACCCCAACATCGTGATCCAAGTGGCCCCATTCGCCCTGGGCGAGCGAACCGGCGCGACCGGCAGCAGCATGACCCTCCTGACCATGCCTGGTGGGGAGCACTGGGGTTATTCGGAGAGCATGAGCAAGGGCTACTTCGTAACCGATTCGCAAGCCCTCAGGGAGCGTTCACGGTTCTATGATCGGCTCAGGGCAGAGTCACTGTCCGCGCCGGACTCGGCGCGCCTGATCCGCCGTGTGATGAGAGGGCTCTACAACGTGACTACCACCAACCCTCCGAAGCCCGTCGCGTACTCGAACCGCAAGGCGGACTGGAAGACCAGCAGCTACAGCGAAGGCGACGGCGGAGACTGCGTCGAAGTCGCGCTCAACCTCGACAGCACCGTCCCTGTCCGCGACAGCAAAGACCGCCAAGGCCCGCAGCTCGACTTCACCTCCACCGCCTGGACCACCTTCATCCACGGCATCAACGACGGCGGCTTCGGCACCTCCTGAGAGGACACGCCAACATGGAGCAGTGGCAGACCAGCAGCTACAGCCAGGGCGACGGCGGGAACTGCATTGAGGTCGCGCTCAACCTCGACAGCATCATCCCCGTGCGCGACAGCAAGGACCGCCAAGGCCCACAGCTCGACTTCACCCCCACCGCCTGGTCCACCTTCATCCACGGCATCAACGACGGAGACTTCAGCACCTCCTGAGAGGACACGCCAACATGGAGCAGTGGCAGACCAGCAGCTACAGCGAAGGCGACGGCGGGAACTGCATTGAGGTCGCGCTCAACCTCGACAGCATCGTCCCTGTCCGTGACAGCAAGGACCGCCAGGGACCGCAGCTCGACTTCACCTCCACCGCCTGGACCACCTTCATCCAGGGCATCAACGACGGAGACCTCAGCACCTCCTGAGAGGACACGCCAGCATGGAGCAGTGGCAGACCAGCAGCTACAGCGGGGGTGACGGGGGTGAGTGCGTCGAGGTCGCGCTCAACGTCGACGGCGCAGTGCCCGTACGCGACAGCAAAGACCGCCAAGGCTCGCAGCTCGACTTCACCAGCAACGCCTGGACCACCTTCATCCAGGGCATCAACGACGGAGACTTCGGTACCACCTGAGAGGACACCTCAGCATGGAGCACTGGAAGACCAGCAGCTACAGCCAGGGTGACGGCGGAGACTGCGTCGAAGTCGCGCTCAACCTCCACAACACCATCCCCGTCCGCGACAGCAAGGACCGCCAAGGCCCACAGCTCGACTTCACCCCCACCGCCTGGACCACTTTCATCCACGGCATCGGCAACGGCGACTTCGGCACCGCCTGACGGTCACCCTGACCACTGCGCCCGGCGGAAGTCCCCCGGGGTGCAGCCGGTCTCGCGGGTGAAGAACTTGCCGAAGTTGGTGGCCTCGGTGAAGCCGAGTCCACGGCCGATCGCGGCCACCGGCAGGTCGGTATGGGCGAGCAGTCGCTGGGCCTGCAACGCGACGCGGGCGTTCGCGAGTTGCTTCGCGCTGCGCCCGGTGGCGGCGACGCACGCGCGGGACAGGGTTCGGGCGGAGTATCCGAGCCGCTCGGCGTACTCCTCCACCGAGCGCGTGGTGGCGAACGAGCGTTCCAGCTCCCGCCGGAAGGCGCGGTAGACCTCGACGCCCGGCGAGGCGGGCGCCGGGTGGCCGAACGGCGCGGCGAGGCGCGCCATGCGGATCAGCAGCGCGCCGAGGAGCTGACGCAGCAGCGCGCCGGTCAGCTCGACGTCAACGGCAGCAGCCCCGTCCCGCAGTGTCCGGTACTCCGCCTCCAGCTCCGACACTGCCCGATCGAAGGCGTCGAACTCGCCCGGCGGCAGCCGCCATCCGACCGACCCGAAGCCGTCGAGCACCTCGCCCGTCCCGTGCAGCGGCGGCGGGAAGTCGGCGGTGAACAGCACCAGCACGGCGTCGAGCTCCGCCGGACGCCCGTCCGCACCGGCCGGCAGGCGCTGCACCTGGCCCGGTCGCAGGTAGAGCAGCGTGCCACGGGCACACGGGTAGCTGACGAAATCGACCATCGCGGCACCCTCGCCACCTCGCACCAGCATGACCTGGTGGAAGTCGAGACGGCTCGGCCGGCGCGCGACCGAGCTCTTCAACCGCTGCTTCAACGCGTCGAAGGTCAGTACCTCGATGCCGGTGTGCACCCGGTCGGGGTTGTCGTAGGCGATGTCGATGACGTCGCGCTGTCCACTTTCGACCATCACAGGGCGCGACTCTACCTCGCCCGCAGAACAGCCGCAGGGGCATCGTGGACGCACGGCCGACCGGCCGTCACCACTCCCTCGTGAGGTAAGGACTCTCCACCATGCACCCTGTCGTCACCGCCCCCACCGAGCTGCCGATCCTCTTCCAGGACGCCCTGAACGCCGGCGACATCGACGCCGTGCTCGCCCTGTTCGCCCCGGGCGCGGGCATGCGCACGGTGACCGGCGAGCAGATCGCCGGCGCCGAGGCGCTGCGTGCGGAGATCACCGGAACCGTCGCCGCCCACGGCCGACTGACGAACGTCTCCCGGCACGCGCTCATCGGCGCGGACACCGCGCTCCTGGTCACCGACTGGACCCTGGAGATCGACGGCCCCGACGGCGAGCGGATCGCGCCGACCGGCACCACCGCCAACATCGCCCGCCAGGGCACCGACGGCGGCTGGCGCTTCACCCTCCTCAACCCGCTCGGCATCGCCTGAGCCGCCTGAACGGCCTGAACGGCCCGACCCGCCACGGTCAGCCGGAGTAGGACGCCCGCCGGGCCCGGATGACCCGCCGCAGCGCGGGCGCCGCCGGGCCGGTGAGCTGCGTCAACTCGTCGATCCGGAGCCGGTGTTCGCGGCGCCGGCGGCCGTCCAGCACCCGGCGCAGGTCGGCCGCCACGGCGAGGCCGACCAGAGCGGCCTCGCCCGGCCGCACGTCCGCCAGCGGGTCGGTGAGCGCCCGTCCGACGGCGGCGGTCAGGAGCTCGCGCGGCGCCGGATCGCACAACTGCGGGCGGAGCACCGGGAAGAGGCCGAGCACCCGGCGCTCCGCCAGCTCCAGCACGCCCCGCTCGACGAGTTGGTCACGCACCGCCTCGACGATGCCGCGGTTGTCGGCCTTGATCCAGTACTGCCAGCCGCGCGGCCTGGCGAGCGAGAGCTGCTCCAGCGCACCCGCGAGCACCGGGTCGAGCCGGGCCGGAGCCGGACGGTCGGTGAACAGCACGCCGTCCCGGTCGAGCAGCAGGCCGCGCTGGAGCAGGTCGGTCAGCGCCGCCGCGCGCAGCAGCGGCCCGAGCTCGGAGGTGTGAGGGACCCGGCCGTTGTCGGGCCGGTAGGCCAGCAGGTAGAGCCTGCCCGGCAGCGTGTCGGGGAGGTCCATGGGGTGTTCCTCTCGGTCGGGGCTACTCGATGGCGGGTGCTTCCGGGTCGGGGGTTTCACTGTCGGGCGCGTCCGCCTCGGTGGATTCCGTGTCGCCGACCGATGCCTCCCCCTTGGGCGGGCGCCCCCGGCGGGCGATGCCGGCGGCGTCCGTCGGCATCCGGCCGGCGGCGCCGAGTGCGCGCCGGAGCAGGAACTCGATCTGCGCGTTCGTACTGCGCAGTTCGTCGCCCGCCCACCGGGCCAGCGCGTCGTGCACTGCGGGGTCGAGCCGCAGCAGGATCTTCTTCCGTTCAGCCGCCACCAGGCGCGCTCACTGATAGAGCGAGCCGGTGTTGACCACCGGCTGCGTGCCACGGTCGCCACAGAGCACCACCAGCAGGTTGCTCACCATGGCGGCCTTGCGCTCCTCGTCGAGCTCCACGACGTCGTGCTCGGCGAGCCGGGCGAGCGCCAGCTCGACCATCCCGACCGCTCCCTCGACGATCCGCCGGCGGGCGGCGACGACCGCACCGGCCTGCTGGCGCTGCAACATGACCTGGGCGATCTCCGGCGCGTACGCAAGCCGGGTGATCCGGGACTCGACCACGTGGACGCCGGCCGAGGCGACCCGGGCGGAGATCTCCGCGGAGAGCTTGCGGGTGATCTCGTCGGCGCTGTCGCGCAGCGAGAGCTGGCCGTCCTGCCGGGCGTCGTACGGGTAGCTGTTCGCGATGTGCCGCACGGCGGTCTCGGACTGGATCGCGACGAACTGGCGGAAGTCCTCGACCTCGAAGACGGCCTTCGCGGTGTCCTCGACGTTCCACACCACGACGGCGGCCATCACGATCGGGTTGCCGTCGGCGTCGTTGACCTTGGCCGGCTCGGTCTCCAGGTTGCGGATCCTGGTGGACACCGTGCGACGGGTGGTGAACGGGTTGACCCAGGTCAGGCCGGGGGTGCGCAGCGTGCCGCGGTAGCGGCCGAGCAGCTGGACCACCCGGGCCTGGCCGGGTGCGACCGCGGTGAGGCCGCGCAGGCAGAGCACCCCGCTGAGCATGACCAGCAGGCCGCAGCCCATCACGGCGGCGGCGCCACCGCCGTGCGCGACGGCCGAGCCGACCGCGATCAGCGTGATGCCGCCGAGCAGCAGCAGCACGCAGACGCCGAGCATCGGCAGCCCGGGGGCGCCGCTGACGGTGCGCTCCTCGACCTTGGGCGCGGGCATGCTCGGGATGCCGGGGACGGGTGGTTGCTGGAGATCGCTCATGGCGAGCCTTCCTTCCGCAGCTTCCGCTGCCGCTTCTGCTGCTTCCATTGCTTCCGTTGGCACAGGACTAGCATAGTGATATCACTTTATCGAGCGACTCAAACCGGAGCCACCGAAAGCGGGAGGGACCCAACATGAGCGACGCAGAGCCGGGCGGCACGCGGCCGGACACACCAAGCAGGCCGCAGCCGGGCGGGCCGCGACTGGAGGTCGATCGGCTCTCCAAGCGGTACGGCGCGACCGTCGCGCTCGACGGGATGACCTTCGACGTCCGGGCCGGCGAGATCTTCGGCTTCGTCGGCAGCAACGGCGCGGGCAAGACCACGACCATGCGGATCGTGCTCGGGGTGCTCGCGGCGGACGCCGGCGAGGTCCGCTGGGACGGCGCGCCGGTCACCCGGGAGACCCGCCGCCGGATCGGCTACATGCCGGAGGAACGCGGGCTCTACCCCCGGATGCGGGTCGGCGAGCAGCTGGAGTACCTGGCCCGGTTGCACGGCCTCGACGCGGCCCGCGCCGCCCGGGCCACCCGGGAGTGGACCGAGCGGCTCGGCATCGCGGCCCGGATCGGCGACGAGGTGCAGCGGCTCAGCCTCGGCAACCAGCAGCGGGTCCAGCTCGCCGCCGCGCTCGTCCACCACCCGGACATCCTGGTGCTGGACGAGCCGTTCTCCGGCCTCGACCCGGTGGCCGTGGACGTGATGAGCGAGGTGCTCCGCGACAAGGCGGCGGACGGCGTGCCGGTGATCTTCTCCAGCCACCAGCTGGATCTGGTCGAACGGCTCTGCGACCGGGTCGGCATCATCCGCTCCGGCTCGATGCTCGCCTGCGGCACGGTCGGCGAACTCCGCTCCGGTGGAGCCGACTTGCTGGTGGTCGACGCGCCGCGGGCGGCGCCCGGCTGGGCCGACGGCCTGCCGGGGGTCACGGCCGCCGGCACCGAGGGCAGCCGCACGGTCCTCGAACTGGCCCCCGGCGCGGACGATCAGGCCGTTCTGGCGGCGGCCCTGGCCACCGGCCCGGTCCGGGAGTTCGCGCGCCGGCAGCGCTCGCTGACCGAGCTGTTCCGGCACGTGGTGAGCGAGCAGGGCGAGCAGCGTGCACAGGACGAGCAGCAGCAGCAGGAGGTGGCGGCATGAGCAGCGCAGAGAACACCGGCGCCGGCACACGTGACGCGATAGCCCTGGTCGCCCGGAGGGAGTTGACCACCCGGCTGCGCACCCGGGCGTACCGGATCGCGCTCGGTGTGATGGTGCTGCTGGTGGTCGCGAGCAGCGTGGTGCTGCACTTCGTGCACGCCGGCGGGCCGAGCACCGACACCGTCGGCCTGCTGCGCCAGGACGCCGCGCTGGCAGCGCCGTTGGAGGCCGCCGGCACCGCCACCGGGCAGCGCATCGTCACCCGGACCGTCCCCGATCAGGCGAGCGGCGAGGCGCAGGTGCGCAGCGGCGACCTGACCGCCCTGGTGGTGAGCGTCCCCCAGGGCTTCCAGGTGACGGTCGACAAGTCGCTGGACGCCACGCTGCGCGGGGTGCTCGGCGCGATCGCCCGCGAGCAGGTGCTGGACGCCCAGATCACCCGGCTCGGTGGCAGCCCGGTGCAGGTGGCCGAGGCCGAGCGCGCGGCGAGCGTCCAGGTGGCCGCACTGCAACCGCCCAAGGCCGAGCACGGCCAGCACATCGCGGTCGGGATCATCGCCGGCCTGCTGATCTACCTGACGCTGCTGACGGTGGGCCCGATGATCGCGCAGGGCGTGGTCGAGGAGAAGAGCAGCCGGGTCGTCGAGCTGCTGCTGGCCGCGATCCGGCCGTGGCAGCTGATGGCCGGCAAGGTGCTCGGGATCGGGCTGCTCGGGCTGCTCCAGGTCGCGCTGGTCAGCGGCGCCGGGGTTCTCGCGGCCCGGCTGACCGGCACCCTGACGCTGTCGTTCGGCGGCTCGGCGGGCGTCGCGCTCTGGGCGGTGGCCTGGTATCTGGGCGGATTCGCGCTGTACGCGCTGCTCTTCGCGGCCGCCGGTGCGCTGGTCTCCCGCCAGGAGGACCTGAGCAGCGTGCAGTTCCCGGTCATGATGCCGCTGATGGCGGCCTGGATCCTGGGCATCAGCGTGCTGCCGAGCCATCCGGACAACGCGCTGGTGGCGGCGCTCTCGATGGTGCCGCTGCTCGCCCCGGTGCTGATGCCGATCCGCATCGCGCTCGGCGTGGTGCCGCTCTGGCAGAGCGTTTCGGCACTCGTGCTGACGCTGCTGGTCGCGGTGGTGCTGGTCCGGTTCGCGGCGCGGATCTACCGCAACTCCGTGCTGCGCACCGGTGCCCGGGTCGGCTGGCGCGAGGCGCTCCGCGAGGCGTGAGGGGCGAGGCGTGACCGGTGCGGAAACGCGCGGGTGTCCCGCCGCCGGCATCGGCGGCCGGACACCCGCACTGCCCCGCCGATCAGCCCGAAGCGGGCACCAGCGCCGCGGTCTGGCGCCAGATCAGGCCGTCCCGCAGGACCCAGGTGCCGACGAGGCCCAGCCGGTTGCCGTCGATCTCGATCGTCGAGTGGTACACCACGCAGTCGCCGTCCTGCTCGATCGAGATGACCTCGATGATCTGCGGGTCGAGTGCGACGTACTCCTCCAGGAACGTGCGGATCTGCTCCTCGCCGTTGGCGACCACGTCGGGCAGCCGCAGGATGTGGGCGTCCTGGTGGTAGTTCCTGAGCATGCCGTCGATGTCACCGGCGCGCATCTGGTCGAGGTCCCGCCGGAACAGCTCGGGCAGTTCGGGCAGTTCGGTTGCTGACATGGCTCCCCCTTGTTGGAAATTCGGTTACGCCGTACCGCCGTTGACGCGGATGTTCTGTGCCGTCACCCACCCCGCGGCGTCGCTCGCCAGGAAGGCCACCACGGCGGCGATCTCCTCCGGCCGGCCGAGCCTCCCGAAGGCGCTCAACGCCTCCAGCCCGGCCAGGAACTGCTCGCTCTTGCCGTTGCGGTACGTCTCGGTCTCCGTCGCACCGGGGCTGACCGTGTTGACGGTGATCCGCCGGTGGCCGAACTCCTTGGACAGGATGTGGGTGAACTGCTCGACCGCCCCCTTGGTCGCGTCGTAGACCGCGTATCCGGGCAGCATCAGCGCGGTCGTCGAGCTGGAGATCGAGATGATCCGGCCCGCGTCCGCCAGGTGCTGCCAGGCCAGTTGGAGGCCGTGGAAGGCTCCCTTGACGTTGACCGCGAAGCTCAGGTCGAACTCGGCCTCGGACACCTCCGCGAACGGCTTGGTGACCGCGACGGCGGCGTTGTTGACCAGGACGTCCCAGCGGCCGAACTCGGCGAGCAGCCGTTCCACCATCGCCTGGTACTCGGCGCGGTTGCTGACGTCGGCCGCGATCGCGAGCGCCGTGCCGCCGGCCGCCTCGATCTCGGCGACTGCCTTGGCCGCGGGCTCCGGCGTGTGCGGGTGGTTGATCACCACCCGCGCGCCGGCCGTGGCCAGCGCGAGTGCGATGGCCTTCCCGATCCCGGTCGCCCCGCCGGTCACCAGGGCGGTCTTGCCGGTGAGTGATGTGGGCGTGTTCATCGTGAGCCCTCTCTCGATGGTTTCGGCTCGGTCCGGGTGCCCGGCCCGTACAACTCGCCTGCCGTACGGGCGTGCAGGCGTACGGCCGTGCGGGCCGGGCACCACGGGGGATCAACTCACTCGAACCAGTGGTCGAGCGTGATGTCGGCGCCCTCGCCCAGGTTCGCGCGGAAGCCGCCGGTACCGCGCAGGCCGGTCAGCTCGCCGGTGCCGGAGCCCGGCACCACGAACCACTCGCCGCTGACGACGTTGCCCTCGAGGGTTCCGGAGTCCTGCAGGAGGAACGTGCCCTCGCGGCCGTGCAGCTTGCCGGTCACCCGCTCCAGTCCGACGAAACTGGCCGTCCCGTCGGCGCGGTAGACCTGGAGGAACTCGACCACGCCCTCGCCCTCGATGTCGCCGCTGAAGCTCTCCTCGACGTGGATCCGGTTCAGGATCCCGCCCTCGGCCGGCGAGTCGTACGCCTCCGGCTCGTACTTGTGCACGGTGATCTTCGCGACCGCCTGCTTCTTCTCAGCACTCATGACTGCTTGCCTCTCGTTGCCGGTTGGTAGTCCTGACATGTCGGTCAGGTGGCTGTGATGGACATCGGGTGCCGGAAGACGTTCTGCGGGTCCCACTTCGCCTTGACCTGCTGGAGGCGGGGGTAGTTGCTCCCGTAGTAGAGCGTCTGCCAGGGCACGCCCGAGGTGTTGATGGCCGGGTCGGCGGCGTCCGGGTCCGGCAGGTTGATGACGCAGCCCTCGTAGGACTGGCCCGGCACCGGGAAGCCGCCGGTGCTCGCGAACGTCTGGCTGTAGAGGTCGCGCAGCCAGCCGATGTGCACGGCGTCGTCCGCCGGATCGGCCCAGTAGACCTGGTAGAAGGCCAGCATCGCCGAGTTGCGGTACGAGATGGCGGTGGCGTCCTGCGCGACCGCGTTGATCCGGCCGCCGGCCATGGCACCGAGCTGGAGCACCGCGGAGACCGGGTTCGAGTAGTCGGTCCGCGTCACGTTGGCGTAGAGCGCGGCGATCTGGTCGGGCGTGAAATTCACCTTGAGATTCGCGCTCTTCACCGCGTTGCGCAGGCTCGCGTTGGTCTCGTTCATCGGCATCGCGTTGTTGATGGTGTCCCACGCCTCGGCCCAGGCCAGCGTCCGGTAGGGCAGGTCGGGTGCGATTCCGGTGCTGGCGGTCAACTGGCCGTGGTAATTCCGGATCAGCTGCTGGGCATCCGGGACGGTGGCGTCGATGAAGGTGGTCAGCGCCACCGGGCCGGACGACACATGCGGAATCTGGAGTACCGAGGAGAGCGCCGTGTAGGGCGAGTCGGGCGAGCTGTTCGCGACGAAGAAATCGCCCAGATTGCTCACCAGATTGCCGAACTGGGTCTGGGTCAGCGAATCCCACGGAAAGATCGCGGTCGTCAGGAAAACACTCTCCGGCGGCCTCGGGAGTTGCCGGCCGGGATCGTTCCCGGTGGCACCCGGCGACTGGAACCAGTATTTGGTGATGATGCCGAAGTTGTTCCCGCCGCCGCCGCACAGCGCCCAGTAGAGGTCGCTGTTACACCCGTCCCGCTGCGCGATCACGGTACTGACGTTGTCGTACGCGTCGACGGTCACCACCTCCATGGCCTGGATGTGGTCGGTGATCAGGCCGAACTGCCGGGAGAGCAGACCGTGGCCGCCGCCGGTCGCGTGACCGCCGACGCCGGTTCCCGGGCAGTGCCCGCCCGGCAGCGTGACGCCGTACCCCCGGTACAGCGTGTCGTAGACGTCGCCGAGCTTGGCGCCGGCCTCCACCGCGAAGGCGTTCTGGCGGGTGTCGAAGTAGATCTTGTTCATCAGCGAGAGGTCGATGACCGTCTGCACCGAGCTGTTGTAGACGAAGTCCGCGTAGCAGTGGCCGCCGCTGCGGACCGAGAGGAACTGGCCGCTCCAGACCGCGCGCTGGACGGCCGCGGCGACCTGCTCGGTCGTGCTGACCAGCTGGACGCTCGACGGCGTCCCGACCCAGCGCCGGTTGAAGGCGGTGACCAGCTCGGTGAACCGCGGGTCGCCCGGCGTCACGACGACCGGGCCGTAGACCGGCGGCGGGCAGCTGAACGCCGCTCCGACGGAGCCGGTGGCGCCGGCGCCCGCCGCGGGCGCCGCTGCGGCCGGCGGCGTCGGCGCGGCCTGGGCGGGCAGCTGCCCCAGGCTGAGGATCCCGGCGGTACCGGCCCCGCCGAGGACGGCCGATCTGAGCACGAAGTTGCGTCTGGACACGTTGGCCATGACAGTTGTCCCCCGTCTGGTGAGCAGAACGTGACGTGCGACCCGGAGCCGGCCGGACTCACGGGCGGAAATCACAGGTGAAGTGGTGCGGAAACACTGCGTCCACTGGTCGCCGATATCGGCCGGGCCGCTGGGCAGCGGAGATCGCGGATCGGGAGGGAAAACACGATCCGCGCCGTGCCGCATACCTGCCGCGAATACGCGGCGCGAAATATGCGCGGGCGCTCCGGAACTCAGACCGCCCGCAGCCCCCCGCGGCCGGAATGCGCGCGGTTTCTCGACCGGCCGGACCGGCCGTCGCCTATTACCCGGTTCATGGTGCAGTCCCCCGACTGAGCCGACATTCAGGACCGGACGGACCAGTGGTCACATCGGGCCGATGGGGCGGAGCTCCCGCTGCCCATGGGTCACAGTATTGACCTTTGACTGCACTGGAGTCAATGCCGGTGATCAGACTGGGTCATGTTGCTATTGATCAATCACTGGAACTGTGTACAGAATTCTCAGATATCCGAAAACCGCAGGTCGCGAAACGACCCCGGGCGGAATTCTGTCCGGGGTCGTTCAATTTAGCGGAACCGATAGTCCTCAATTCCGGAACGGGTGCACCGGAGAACTCCGTCAGGCCCCGCCGAGTGCCGCCGCCACCAGCTCGCCGACCTGGCTCAGCGGCCGGATCAGCTCCTGCGGCACCTCGAAGCGCCGCCGGAGGTCGGCCGGGTCCTGGTAGCTGACCCAGACCCGCGAACGGTCGTCCGCCCAGACCAGCACGCGCAGCGGCAGCTCCAGCGCGAGCAGCGGGGCGGCCACCATCGCGGGCGTGCCGGCGACCGGATTGCCGAAGATCAGCACCTTGGTCTCGTTCATCGCCAACCCGACGCCCTTCGCGGCGCCGCTGTGGTCCACCGTCGCGAACAGGCCCAGCCCCTTGGCCTCGATGACGCTTTCGAGCCGGTCCACCGTCTGCGACACCGTGAGCGGGCTGGGCACGCTCACCGTTCCGGAGCCGGCCGCCGCCGGGGACGCGGGTGCGAAGTCGGCCATGAGCTGCGGCCTCCCTGATAGGTCCGATGGTTCCGCTGGGGCACCGGAGGATTCTGATCGGGCAACAGGTCTACCAGCCCGCAGCGGTGGCACGGGGGACGACACTCACGGCCTGTGTGCCGACCGAAATTCGCTCGCCCGTGCCGCGCGGCGGTCGATAGCTTGTGCCGCCCGCGCACATCACCCCACGGACACAGGATTCGAGGCCGCCGAATGACGTCGGAGCAGACCGCCGGGACCGAGCAGACCGAGCAGACCGAGCAGGGCCCCCAGATCGACATGGCTCGCAGCAAGGTCTTCGGAGAGGTGGCCGACCAGTACCACTTCGGCCGCACCGGTTACGCCGACGCACTCGTCGACGAGGTACTGGCCTACGCGGCACTGGGCGACCGGAGGGCCGTCGAGATCGGCGCGGGCACCGGAAAGGCGACCCGCCAGTTCGCCGCACACGGCATACCGGTGCTCTGCGTCGAGCCCGACCCCCGGATGGCCGAGGTACTCAGCCACACCACCGGTCGCTATCCCCATGTCCAGATCGAGGTCTCCGACTTCGAGGCGTGGCAGCCGGCCGGCCGGCGCTTCGGTCTGCTGTACGCCGCCACGGCCTGGCACTGGTTCGACCCGCAGCAGCGCTGGGACAAGGTGCACGAGGCGCTGGAGCCCGGCGGCACGGTCGCGCTGCTCTGGAACCCGCACGGCATCGTCGATCCCGGCCTGCGGGCCGAACTCGCCGAGATCGACCGCCGCCACGGCGTCGAGGACAGCCCGCACAGCGTGCTCGGCTCCGACTACGGGCCCGAGGCGGGCATGTGGGCCCGCGGGAAGGACGAGGTGGACGACGGCTGGCCGGCGGACGAGTGCCGCCGCGACGGCCGCTTCACCGACCTGCGTTCGGTCCGCTTCCGCGAGGACGTGCACTACAGCACCACTCGCTACCTCAACTACCTCACCTCGATCTCCACCTACCGCGTGCTGCCCGAGGAGCACCGCGAGCAGGCGCTGGCCGAGACCGCCGCGCTGCTCGACGCGCGCGGCGGCGGCATCGACATGCACCGGATCAGCGACGTCTTCCTCGCCCGCGCCATGGCCTGACGGCCTGCGCCCCAACTCGTCCACCGGGTGGTGAACCTGCCGAAGTACCAGCTGCGTGTGTTCGTTTGTAGGGCAGCTTGCAGAGTTGCCTTGCATCCGTCCAACCATCTGGAAACGAAAGGGAGATCCAAAGATGAAGATCCTGTTCGCCATCCGTGACGCGTCGTTCGCCAAGAAGAGCCTGAAGGCCAGCGCTTGGTACCACTGGTACTAGGCCGAACTGATCACGACCTCGGGTACCTCGCCTGACTCGGGTACCTGACCAGCTGATCCGTTCCCGCCCCCGGCCCCGTCCCGGCCTCCGTCAGGAGCCCGGGCAACGGGGACGGGGGCGGGGTCCGTCCGGCCCCCGGCAGAGTCTCGGAGACTTCACATGGCGCTCTCCCCCGCCCTCTCGCGTTCCCGAACCACCGTCTTCTCGCCCCGACTTGAAGCCCTGCTCCGGGACCACCGGGGCAAGGACGCCGTGCGGCTCGAACCCGACACGATCGGAGTCGCCGGACCCGAGCTCACCGACCGGATCCTCGCCGCCCGGCGCGCCACCGAGCTCGAACGGCCCACGTTCAAGCCGCTGCACGGGCGTTCGATCACCCGCACCGAGGCGTCCTCGGTGATGCGGACGATCGGCAGCGACGTACGCGAGGCGCTGAGCGCTCCGCTGCCGGAGCGGATCGACCTGTCCGGCCCGTGGCCGCTCACCGGCCACCTCTTCCTGCGCGACCTCATCCTCGGCCAGGACCCGTACCGGCTGCGCATCCTGATGAGCCGAAACCTCGAACTCACGCCCGTACTCACCTGGTTGGTGATCGCGGCCGGTGCCGCACTGCCCGGGCAGCCCAAGCCCGGCGACAAGCTGACCGAGCTCGCCAAGCTCACCGCCGAGGCGACCGGCTACCACGACCGGCGATACGCGATGGGCATCTACCGCCGGGCCGCCGCGCCGGTCTGCTTCACCGTCTCGACGCTGGTCGCGAACGCGCTCTGGCTCGGTGCGCCGTTCGACGACAGCACATCGAACCGGAACATCATCTTCGAGTCGCTGCGGATGCTGCCGCCGTCCTGGAACATCCTGCGCTACGCCTCGCCCGAGTACCCCGCGATCGATTCGCGGATCGGCGCGGGCGACGACATCCTCATCCTGCCGCTGCTCTCGCAGCGCGACCCGGCGCTGTGGGAGGACCCGGACGAGTTCCGCCCCGAGCGCTGGGACCACCTCGACCCGGACGACACCCCCGGCTACCTGCCGTTCGGCCACTCCTCCGAACGCTGCTGGGGCCGGCACATGGTGATGCCGTTCGCCGAGCTGCTGCTTGACCAGGTCCGCTCCGCCGGCCTGGTCGTCGACCCCGACCAGCGGACCGCCAAGGTGCCGCTGCTCGGCCTGCTCGGCGTCGACGAGGTCCGACTCGTGAAGGCACGCGGTGCACACTGAACCCGAGGCCGCAGGCATCGAGCTCGCCGACGGCCCGTTCTACGCCGATCCGCACGCCGCCTACCGCCGCTGGCACGCCGAGGGCGGCGTGCGCAGGGTCCGGTTCGGCGGCTCGGCCGGGCTCGAGGGCTGGGTCGTCACCGGCCACGCCGAGTGCCGGGCCGCGCTCGCCGATCCCCGGCTGAGCAAGCGCGCCGTCACCGAGGCGTTCGCCCGGCACGTCGGCAACGACGAGGGCGGCCCCGGCCGCGAGTTGACGACGCACATGCTCAACTCCGACCCGCCGGAGCACACCCGGCTGCGCAGGCTCGTCCAGCAGGCCTTCACCGGACGGCAGGTGGCAACCCTGCGGCCGATGATCGAGCGCCAGGTCGGCGAACTGCTCGACCAGCTGGCGGGGCTCGACTCGGCCGAGCTGATCAGCGAGTTCGCCCTACCGCTGCCGCTCTCGGTGATCTTCGAGCTGTTCGGCGCGCCGCAGGCCGAACGGGAGAACCTCCAGGTCCGGGGCAGTTCGGTGGACGGCGGCACGGCGGACGGGGAGGTCTCCGTCATGACCGCCGAGGGCATGGCCGAGTACCTGCGCGCGCTCGTCCGGCACAAGCGCGCCCACCCGGGCGACGACCTGATCTCCGCCCTGATCACCGCCCAGGCGGACGGCGACCGGCTGACCGAGTCCGAGATCACCTCGATGGCCTTCCTGCTCGCCATCGCCGGCCACCAGACCACCGCCAACCTGATCGCCAACACCGTTCACGCCCTGCTCGGCTACCCCGGACAACTCGCGGCGCTGCGCGCGGATCCGGCTCTGCTGCCCGGCGCGATCGAGGAAGTCCTGCGCCACGAAAGCCCGTTCGCCATCGCCTCGATGCGGCGCAGCACCGAGCCGGTGACCATCGCGGGCACCACGATCCCGGCCGGTGAGTTCGTCCAGATCGCACTGCTCGCCGCCAACCGCGATCCGGCCGTCTTCACCGACCCCGACCGCTTCGACATCACCCGCCCGGACGCCGCGCGACACCTCGCCTTCGGCCACGGCATCCACCACTGCCTCGGCGCACCACTGGGCCGTCTGCAGGCCGAAGTCGCGGTCGGCGAACTGCTGCGCCGTTTCCCGGCGTTGCGGCCGGCCGAGCCGACCGGTGCCGCGCCCTGGCAGGAGAATCCGCGGCACCGGGGGCTGCTCAGTCTGCCGGTGCTGCTGCGCTGACGGCGCTGACGGCCGGCGCGGGCGCCTGCTCGGCCACCACCGCCCGCTCGTGCTCGTGCTCGTGCCCCTGCCCGTGCTCGGCGGAGCGTTCACGGCGGCCGGCCTTGCCGACCCGGCCGGCGGCAGTGGCGACCCAGGCAACCAGCTGGACCAGGCCCGCCATGGCGAACAGCAGCGTCGGGCTGAGGTCGGTGGCCATCCAGCCGCCGAGCAGCGCGGCCGGCAGGATCGCCGAGAACGAGAGCGCGCGGTTGACCGCGACCACCCGCCCCATGAACTCGGCACTGACCACCTTCTGGCGGTAGGTGAACCAGCCCACGACGATGAGCGAGGTCGCGGCCCCCGCGAGCGCCCAGGCCGGCGCGAGCAGCAGCGCGTTCGCCGTGACGACCGGGGCGAGCAGGGCGATCGCCAGCGCGCCCATGCCGACCGACAGCATGGTGCCCTCGGTCAGGCGGTGCAGCAGGCGTGGGACGGCGGCGGCGCCGACCACCGCGCCGGCCCCCTGGGCGGCGACGATCAGCGCCAGGGCGAGTTTCGACTGGTGGGTGGCGTCGGTGACCACGTAGACCAGGTTCGCCTCGACGGCGTAGACGGCGAAGTTGGTGAGGGTCAGCAGAATGGTGCCCGAGCGCAGCACCGGGTCGGCGAAGAGCAGCCGGAACCCGGTCAGCAGGTCGGGAGCCATGCCGCGCACCGCCTGGCGCACCGTGGTGACCGCCTTGGTGGCCACCGCCGTCCTGGTGAGCAGCACGAGCAGCGCGGAGCCGGCGAACGAGACCGCGTTGACGGCGCTGGCCACCGCCGGGCCGAGGTAGGCGACGATGCTGATGCCGACGATCGGGCCGAGCATGTTGAGCAGGCTGTCCGAGCCCTGCACCCAGGCGTTCATCACCGCGCGGCGCCCGACAGGCACCCGGTCCATCAGGAAGCCCTGGAAGGCCGGGAAGTAGAGCGGGCGCACGCAGGCCAGCAGGAACGCGGCCGCGTACACGAGGGCGACCTGCGGATGGTGGAACAGGCAGATCAGCGCGATGCCGCCGACCACGACGGCCGAGGTGAGGTCGCAGCCGATCATGAGCCGGCGCCGGTCGGCCCGGTCGGCCAGCACGCCGCTGAACAGGCCGACCAGGACGTAGGGGACGAACTCCAGCGCGTAGGTGAAGGCGGCGAAGAACGCCGAGTTCGTCAGTTGCAGCACCAGCAGCGGCATGGCGAACCGGAACACCCAGTCGCCGGTGCTGGAGACGATGTAGGCGGTGCGCAGCAGGGTCTCGTCCCGGCGTTCAGACATCGCGGCCGCCCGCGGAGGTGGTGGGGGTGTCCAGGGCGGTGGGGGCGTCCAGCGGCAGCAGGGGGTCCTCGGCGGCCTTCTCCAGCAGATTGACCAGCGCGTCGAGCAGCGCGGTCACGAACTCGTCGGGCAGCCGGTCGGCCTGGTAGTAGGCGGACAGGGTGAGTTCACCCGGACCGGCCTCGCCGACCAGCATGAGCGCGCTGCGCGGGCGGAAGCCCTCGTCCGACAGCGGCAGCGCGGTGGTGACGGCGGGTGCCAGGTCCAGCCCGGAGCCGTGCAGTTGGGCGTACAGCATGTTGAGGACGACGCCGATGGGGGCGTCGGGGTCGGCGTACTCGTCGGGGTTGAACGCCTTGACCAGTTCGGCGAACGGCACCGCGCCGTGCTCCTGCGCGTCGAGGCTGGCGGTCCGGACCCGGGCGAGTGCGCTGCGGAAGCTGTCGGCGCCGGCCAAGTCGGTGCGCACCACCAGGAGTTCGGCCAGCGGGGCGACCAGGTGCTCGCGGCCGTCGGTCTCGCGGTTGTAGACGTTGACGGCCACCGCCTGGTCGTCCTCCCCGGTGTGCTCGCGCAGGGTCAGGTGCAGCGCGCACAGCACGAGCATGAAGAGCGTGACGCGTTCGCGGGCGGCCAGGCGCACGACGGCGGCGGCCAGGTCGGCGGGCAGCGGGCGGGCCTGGTAGCCGCCCCGGGGCGGGCGCGCCGGAGTGCCGGCGGTGTTCAGCGAGGGGATCTCCAGGCGTGGGATGGCGCCACTGCCGGCCAGCCGGGCCCGCCAGAAGTCCATCAGCTGCCGGCCGTCCGCGCCGTCCAGTAGCCGCTGCTGGTCCGCCACGTGGTCCTGGTAGGTGTAGTCGACCGGCGCCAGCTCCGGCTCCCGGCCGGCGGCCAACGCGCCGTAGACGGCGGACAGTTCGTCGAGCAGCACGCCCCGCGCCCAGCCGTCCACGATCAGGTGGTCGAAGACGACGACGACGAGGTGCTCGGCCTCGTCCACCCGCACGACACTGATCCGCCAGCGCTCGGGCGCCTCGGCGGGCAGCGGTCGGTCGGCCTCGGCGCGGACCAGCTCCAGCGCCGCGCCCTCGTCACCGTGGGCGTCGAACGACTCGACGCGGCTGGTGACGTGCGCCTGCACGCTCTGCCGGTAGGGGTCCGGGAAGCTCGTGCGCAGCGCCTGGTGGCGCTCGGTGAGCCTGGCCTGCGCCTGCTCCAGCAGCGACAGGTCGAGGGGGCCGCGCACGCGGTAGGCCTGGGCGATGGTGCGGATCGAGGGGACGCCCGAAGCGCGGGCGCGCTGGTCCATCAGGAGCCTGCCTTCCTGGTAGCTCAGGGTCGGCAGCGGCAGCGGTGCGGGCATGGCGCGGGCTCCTAAGCGCGAGGGGAGGCGGCGGTACCGGCGGGAGCGCCGGCGCGGGCGGTGACCAGGTCGGCGAACTCGCCGAACTCGGCGTTGTCGAGGACCTCGCGCATGGAGACCTTCACGCCCAGCGCACTCTCCAGCCGGGCCACCATCTGGGTGGCCAGCAGGGAGTGGCCGCCGAGCAGGAAGAAGTCGGACTCCTCGTCGATGTCGGTGCCCAGCACCTCGGACCAGATCCGGGCAACGGTCTGACGCACGGTCTCGCTCATCGGGACTCACTCTCTCCGGCCAGCAGCCGGACTCGGTCGATCTTGCCGTTGGCGGTCAACGGCAGGCGGTCGGTGACGATGTAGCGGGCCGGGACCAGGTAGGCGGGCAGCGCGGCGCGCAGGGACGCGCGCACGGCCTTGGCCAGCTCCTTGGCGCCGGGCCCGGACCCTGACCCGGACCCGGGCTCACCGGGCTCGCCGGGCTCCGGCGCGTCGGCGGCGATGTGGGCGGCGAGGCGCTTGCCGCCCAGCGGGTCGCTCTCGACCAGGACGCACGCGCCGCGCACGCCGGGCTGGGCGAGGATCGCCCGCTCGATCTCACCGGGTTCGATCCGGTGGCCGTTCACCTTGACCTGGCTGTCCTCGCGGCCGAGGAACTCCAGCGTGCCGTCCTGGCGGAAGCGCGCGAGATCGCCGGTGCGGTAGCAGCGCACCGAGCGCAGCCGGCCGTGCTCGGGCACCGGGAACCGCTCGCGGCTCAGCTCGGGCAGGCCCAGGTAGCCGGCGGCCAGGCCGTCGCCGGCCGTCCACAGTTCGCCGACCGCGCCGGGCGGCACCGGGTGGCCCGCCCGGTCGACGACGAAGACCCGGGTGTTGGCGACGGGCACGCCGATCGGCACGCTCGTCGCGGTCGCGGGCAGCGGCTCGCGCAGCAGCTGGCAGCAGGTGAAGGTGGTGTTCTCGGTGGGGCCGTAGCCGTTGACCAGGGTGAGCCCCGGGTGCCGGGTGAGCAGCGCGTTGACGTGGTGCGGGGAGACCACGTCGCCGCCGGTGAAGAGCCGGCGCACCCGGGCGAAGGCCTGCGGCTGGTGCTCGGCCATCTGGTGGAACAGGCCGGCGGTCAACCACAGCACGGTGACACCGCGTTCGGTGATCACCTCGGCCAGCTCGGCCAGGGTGAGCGGGCCGGGCGGAGCGATCTCCAGGCGGGCGCCGCGGGTCAGCGCGCCCCACACCTCCAGCAGCGCGGCGTCGAAGGTGGCGGGCGCCAGGTGCAGGGCGACGTCGCCGGGGCCGAAGTCGATGTGCCGGTCGCGGGTGAGGCGGGCGATGCCGCGGTGGGTGAGCTGGACGCCCTTGGGCTGCCCGGTGGAGCCGGAGGTGTACATCACGGTGGCGACCTCGGGCACGTCCTCCGCCACGGACGGCCCGGACGTGGACGGCTCGGTGGCGGACGGCCCGTCAACGGAGTCCACCAGCACGGTGGCACCGGTGGGGACGCGGTCGGCGAGGTCCGCGCTGGTCAGCGTCAGTCGCACCGCCGGCCCCGCCAGCATCGTGCGCAGCCGCGGCGCGGGGTAGTTCGGATCCAGCGGCACGGCGGTGGCCGCGGCGAGGGCGACGGCCAGCGTGGCGGTCACCGACGCGATGCCGCGCTCCAGCATGACGCCCACCGCCTCCCCCGGCCGCACGCCGCGTTCGCGCAGCTCTCGGGCGATCCCGCCGGCCCGCTCCAGCAGCTGACGGTAGGTCAACTGCCGCTTGCCGTCGGCCAGGGCCACCGCGTCGGGGGTGCGACGCGCCCAGTCGGCGACCATCAGGTGCACCGGCTCGCCGGCGGGAACCGTGGGGCCACCGGACCAGGCGGAGAGCCGCGCCCAGTCGGCGTCGTCGATCAACTCGACTTCGCCCAAAAGGGTTTGCGGAGCGGCGAGGGCGGCGGTGACGAACCGGGCGGCGTGTGCGTCCAGCTCCGGGCCGAGCAGGTCCGCGATGCCGACGGCCGAGCGCAGCAGGCACTGCGCGCTGCCGTCGGGCAGCAGCCGGGTGGGCAGCGCGTCGGCGGCGGCATCGGCGAGGGTGGCGGTCAGCGTCCGGCTGTCGGTGCGCAGCAGCCGGGCCGCGAGGGCGGCGCAGGCCGCGCCGAGGATGCGTTCGGTGGTGCTCCCGGCGGTGGCGGCGAAGGCCCCGGCGGCGGTGACCACCGGGGCGCCCAGACGGATGCTGGGGGCGCCGGGGGTGCTCGTCCCGTCCGGGACGCTGCGGCCGCTCATGCCGGGACCTGCCCGGCTGCGGTGAGCTGCTCGGCGACCGCGCCGCAGAGCCGTTCGAAGCGGCCGACGTCGGCGAGGTGGGCCGCCGGCAGCCGGATGCCGAACTCCTGCTCCACGGCCAGCACGATCTGGATCTGGCCGAGCGAGTCCCAGCCCGGGGTGAGCCCGACGCCGCCGCCGCGCACCTGGGCCTGGGGGCCGAGCACCCGGCGCACAGCGGCCTCGACACGGTCCTGAGGATCACCGGCAGCGGGCGCGGTCGGCGACGACCCGCCCGCCACCGGCGTCGCCCCGGCCGGGGTCGTCCCGGCCTGGGTCGCAGCGGACTGGGTCACAGCGGGCTGAGTCGCAGCAGCAGCCTGGGTGGACCCGTCGAGCGGAAGCCTGGTGACACCGTCGGTGGTCAGCCAGATCCGCCGCGCCGGTGCGTCCGGGTCGGCCAGCTCGGCCGCCACCACGTCGGCGACCTCCTCCGGCAGCAGACCCAGCTCGCCCGCCGGTCGCACCGCCGCGGAGTAACTGCCCTGTACGTAGCCGGGCTCCAGCAGCACCGCGCGCACCCCCGAACCGCCGTGGTGGCGCTCGATGCCGTGCAGCACGGTCACGGCGGCGGCCTTGGCGGCGACGTAGTCATCCCAGCCGTGCGGGTGGTAGCGCGAGGCCTGGGAGCCGAGCAGGACCACGCTGCCCCGCTGCCGCAGCAGCATCCCCGCCAGCACGGCATCGGTCAGCTCGCGGAACGCGGCGTAGCCGATCTCCAGGTGTTCCTGGTGTCCGGCCGCCAGCGGCGGTGCGGCGGCGTGCACCAGGGCGAGCGGGTCGAGCGCGGCGATCTTGCGGGCCGCGGCGGCGCGCTGCTCGGGTACGGCCAGATCGGCGGCGACGCTGTGCACGGTGGCGCCGGCCTGCTCGCAGTCCCGGGCCAGCTCGTCGATGCCGCCGCGCTGCAGCAGTGCCAGATCCCAGCCCTGCCGGGCGAGTTGACGGGCGACGGCGGAGCCGATGGCGCCGGCCGCGCCGGTGACCACGGCGAGCCTGGGCGCGTCCGCCGGGATCAGTCGGCCGCCGGTGGTCTCGTCCGGGCGCGGGCGTGGGGCTCGTACGGTGGTCTGGACCTCGCCGTCCAGCACGAGGCGGCGGTCCTGGTAGGCGACGACCCGGCAGCTGAGCACGCCGGTGGAGGCGCTGACCTGGCGCACCCGCAGCGAGTAGTCGACCGGGCGGTCGAAGGCGACCGCCCGGCGCGGGTGGAACGCGGTGTCGAGGATGACCGCCCCCGGGCCGGGCAGGACCATGCCGATCAGTGCGGAGATCGGGCCCAGCACCATCGCGAGCGGCACGATCGGCGCGCCGAACTCGGTCTCGGCGGCCTGCTGCGGGTCGTGGTGGATCGGGTTGTGGTCGCCGGTGGCCGCGGCGAAGGCGGCGAAGTCTGCCGGGGTGAAGGTACGGGTGCTCTGGGCGAGGTCGCCCGGTGCGAAGTCATGCACTGCGAAGTCATGCACGGTGCGTCTCCGATCCGATGAGGCCGACTGCGCTGTGTCCGACCGTGCTGCGTCCGACCGCCGTGTGCTCGACGGTCCGGAGCCAGCCGGGGGCGGTGCGGGCGCCACTGAGGTCCAGCTGCCAGCTGCCGTCCGCGTCGCCGGGGGTGAAGCCCGCATCGGCGAAGACCGTGCGGCACGGGGTGTTGCGCTCGGTGGGCAGCACCAGGCCGTGCAGCCGGGTGCGGCTGGCCGCGGCCAGGTGGGCGGCCAGCCACTCCAGCACGCCGGTCTCCACCCCTCGGCCCAGCACCCGGCAGGAGAGCAGGTAGGAGTCCACCGTGGTCTCGGCGCCCTGGTGGGTGAGCACCAGCAGGCCCAGGTCCTCGCGCTCGCTGAACTTGTCGGCCACGCCCAGCACCAGCACGTCGGAGTCGGCGGCGGCGGCCAGCCGGCGCAGCTCGGTGCGCTGCTGGCGGCGGGTCGTGGTGTTGAACTGGTTGGTCTTGGCGCAGAGTTGCTCGGCGCGGGCGGCGTTGGCCTCGGTCAGCGCGCTGATGTGCAGTTCGGTGCCGAGCGAGGCGTAGAAGTCCTCGATCCGCTCGAAGCCGGCCCGCTCGCGCTGGACCCGCTCGCGGGCCCGGTACTGCTCGGTGCGCCGGAGGTCGGCCTGGGTGACGTTGAAGACGGTGGTGAACGGATCCGCCAGCAGCAGGTCCGCGTAGCCGGCCGGGTCGGCGGGCAGTTCGGGGACGTGCACCTCGGGCAGGAACTCGCGGACCCGGGCGCGTTCGACCGGGTTGTCGTCCAGGAAGAGGACGTTGGCCAGGCCCACGTTCAGCCGGGCGGCGAGGTCGGCGATCGCCTCGGCCTTGGGGCGCCAGCCGATCTCGGTGGCGACGAAGTCGTCCTCGCGCAGCAGCATCCCCGCGTGTTCGCGGATCGCGCGCAGCGCGAGGTCCTCGTCGTTCTTGCTGCAGATCGCGAGTGCGACGCCGCGTTCGCGCAGCGACTTGAGGACGCGTTGCAGGCGCCGGTGCGCGTTGCCGGGGTGGTCGGTGCCGACCTGGATGCCCTCGATGCCGTCCTCGCCGACCACGCCGTGCCACAGCGTGTTGTCGAGGTCGGTGACGATCAGCCGGGCGGTGCGGCCCAGCGTGGCCAGGGTGAGCCCCCAGATCCGGCGGGCCAGCGCCGCGCTCAGGGCCGCGCTGTGCGGGATCCGGCCGACCAGCCAGAGCCGCTGGTCGACCAGCGGACCACCCGTGCCGGCCACCGCCTGGGCCAGGTCGAGCAGGTGGACGTGGTCGAGGCCGGCCAGGCCCTCGCCCAGCAGCCGGTTCGCCTCGCGCAGCAGCTCGCCGCTCTCGCCGACGGTGGGCTGGAGGGCCGCGAACGAGCAGACGAAGACCGGGCGGTCGGTGCTGCCCGCGTAGGCGGTCACCAGGGCGGCGTACCGGTCGACGGCCTCGGCGAGCCGGTCCGTGGCGGCGGCCTCGTCCAACTCGTCGACGCCGAGCACGTCCTCCAGGCGGTCGGTGAAGAAGCTCGCGTGCGCCTGGAAGCGGTGCAGTTCGGAGCCGGGATCGTGGATCTCGCGGGCGAGCATGCCGTAGGGCGGCACGTGCAGCCGGTGCGGCTCCAGGCCGAGCAGGCGTCCGCCCTCGGCGGTGAGCGCGCCGGCCAGCAGCTCCTGGTTGCGATTGCCGAGCACCGCCAACCGGACGCCCTCCCGGGCCAGTTGGCGCGCCCGGTGCTCGATCGTCCGCGGCTCGCGCAGCAGGACGTACGGGTCCTGGGTGATCAACTCGTCGCAGACCCGGGCCAGGTCGGTGGTGGCGACCGACTCCACCCGCGCACCCCACAGCTCGGCGCCCGCCAGCGCCCCGCGCTCGCGCAGCCGCTCGAAGACGGGCGCGAAGTCGAGGGTGGCGTCGAGCGCGGTGTCGCGCACGATCATCCGCAGGTCGAGCGGGACCGGACCAGCGCCGAAGTCGGCGGTACCGCTCACCTGCATCGGCTGCCGGTAGGGGACTTGAGCCAGCTCCTCGTAACGGTGCACCTGGGTGGTGGAGTTCCAGCTCGCGCCGAGGGTGACGATGCGAGCCCGCTCGCGCTCGAACACCTCGAAGACGGTGCCCTCGCCGAACGCGGTGTCGGACCGGCAGGCCATGAGCTCCTCGGTCAGCGGGCCCGCCACCGCGAAGGAGTAGACCGGGTGCGGAGTGCGGCGCACCTCGGGCAGCTCCAGGAACCATTCGACCAGCACGCCGGTGTTCGGCACCGAGCGCCGGTGGTGGTACTCCTTGGTGCGGCAGAACTCGAAGGTCACCGCCGGCAGCGCGAGGGTCAACCCGTCGGCCAGCAGGGCGCGCAAGGCGGCGAGCAGGTCGCCGCGCAGTCCCTCGGTGCCGCGCAGTCCCTCGGTGAGGGTGCGGAAGGCGAACAGCGAGGAGTGCAGCACCACCACCCGGTCGGCGGGGTCGAGGACGGCGCGCAGCGCGGCGTACAGCTCGTCGCGGCGGGCGCGGCGGGCAGGGGCGGAGGGGGTGAGTGCGCGCATCAGGAGGCCTTCGCGGCCGACGGGACGCCGCGCCGCTTCAGCACGGCGGCCAGCGCCGCGACCAGGCGCGCGTTCTCCAGCGGCGTGCGGCAGGAGAGCCGCAGGTACCGGTCGCCGTCGGGCATCGACTTGCCGAGGCAGCCCTTGATCAGGATGTTGTGCTCGGCGAAGGTGCGGTGCACCACGTCGCGGGCGGAGACGCCCGCCGGCAGCCGCACCATCACGTAGTTGGCGTCCGGCGGATAGACCCGGGCGCCGGGCAGCTTGTCGGCGAGCATCGCCACCATCTCGTCGCGGTCGCGGCGCACCCGTTGGCAGCTGACGGCCAGCGCGCCCTGGTAGCGCGGCAGCAGGCGCAGGAACGACTCGGCGAAGCCGTTGACGTTCCAGATCGGCAGCTCGGCGCGGACGTCGGCGACGAAGTCGAGGTCGGCCGAGAGCAGGTAGCCCAGGCGCAGGCCGCCGATGCCGTAGACCTTGCTCATGCTCTTGATCACGGTCAGGCCCGGCAGTTGTTCGAGGTCCGGCTCCAGGCTCTGGCCCGGGTCGCAGAAGTCGACGAAGGACTCGTCCACCACCAGGCGGATGCCCGCCTCGCCCAACTCGCGGGCCAGCGTGACCAGATCGGCACGCGGCACGGCCATCGAGGTGGGGTTGTTCGGGGAGGTGACGATGACCGCGGCGACACCGGCGCGCCGCGCCTCGCGGGCGACCTGGTGCGGGTCCATGGTGAAGTCGGGGGCGGGCAGCTGGATGCGGTGGATGTCGGCTTCGGCGAACACCGCCTCGTACTCGTTGAAGCCGGGCACCACCAGCCCGACCCGGCCGAGCAGACCGCCGAGGATCTTGATCAGCTCGGACGCGCCGTTCGCGACCACCAGCCGCTCGGGCGCCTGGTGCAGGACCGCGCCGAGCAGCCGCTGCAGCGTGTGGTGGCCGGTCGGGTAGTGCACCAGCGCGTTGCGGAACTCGCCCATCAGGTCCTGGACCAGTTGCTCGGGCGGGAAGTAGAGGTTGTAGAGCAGGCAGTGGTCGACCATCTCGTAGCGCCAGTAGCCGCCGTGCAGGTCCTGCAGCATGTCCAGCCGGCCCGCGGCGTCATGGAAGAGGTACTCGGCGGCGCCGTGGTCGGTCAGGTCGTCCACCTCGTACCAGCGCAGGTCCTGGCAGTTGACGCCGCGCACCGGGAACCGGCCGGCGGCCACCGTGTCGGCGATGACCAGCTCGTAGTAGGAGCCGTGGCCGCCATCGGCGATCAGTGTCTCCAGGCCGGGCACGAACTCCTTGCGCAGGTAGGCCTCACGCAGCAGGTGCACGTTGACGGTCTTGAACGTCCCGGTCAGGTCCAGGTCGGGACCGTGCCGGTCGGGCAGCAGCATCGCCTCGACCGTCCCGTCGCCCTGCAGCGTGACGACGGTGCCGTTCATCACCGACTGGTACGGCGCGACCGCGCTGACCACCTCGCCCTCGGCCGCGGCGAGGGCCTCGATCAGGTCCCGGTCGAAGACCACATCGCCCTCGACCAGGTAGAGGTCCTCGTCGAGGTGCTCGCGGGCCAGCCAGAGCGAGTAGGCGTTGTTGGTGGTGCGGTAGGCGTCGGACTCGACGTAGCGCACCGCCATGCCGGCGAAGTCGCCACCCACGGCCGCGCGGACGTCCTGTGCGCAGTGGCCGACGACCAGCACCACCTCGCTCACCCCGGCGGCGGCCAGGTTCTCCAGCGTGCGGATCAGGATCGGCTTGCCCGCCACCGGCGTGAGCGGCTTGGCCCCGCCCAGTCCGAGCCTGCGGCCCAGCCCCGCGGCCAGCACCACGGCCTTGGCGGGCGGGCGTGCCGATTTGCCTGCCCACGTCGGTATGCCTGCCAGTGTGCTCATGAGGCGGTCCCCCCTGTGGTCCGCGCACCGGCGGTCGGTGCGCTCTGCAACAGGTCGGCGAGCACGATGTCGCCGATGTCGTGCTGGTAGAGCCAGACCCCGTCGGCCCGGCGGGTGTAGCTCGGCTCGCCACCGATCTCGGCCGAGGGGGCCAGGCCCGCGCCCAGCCCGTAGCTGATCAGCCGCGGGTGGGCGGTGCCGGCGGTGTCGACCAGGTGCCCCTCGGCGGTGACCACCGTGCCGGTGGCACCGAGGGCCGCGGTCAGCACGGTGCCGTCGGCGTGGTGCAGCGGTGGCAGGTCGGCCTCGAAACCGTTGGCCATGATGACGACCTCGGCCTCGGCGAGCGCGCGCCGCGCAGCCTGCACGGCCTCGGCGGTCTCGGTCGGCTGCGGGTTGTCCAGCCGCAGCAGGCGCACCGGCCGCGGGCCCACAGCTGTGCCCGCGCCTGTGCCTGTGCCTGTGCCTGCCAACCCCAGGGCGGCCCGGGCGAGTTCGTGGGCCCGCCCGCGCAGTCCGCCGTAGCGGTTGACCCGTCCGTTGGCCGGGCAGACGTCGAGCACCGGGTCGAAGGCGTAGCCGTCGGCGCTCGCCTGGTCCGCGCTGTCGTAGAAGAGCCGGATCCCGCTGCGGTGGACGACGGTGAGCTGCGCCGCCTGGCCGGCCAGCAGGTCGGCGACCGACCAGGCGCTGTGCGAGCCGCCGACGATGACGACCTTCTTGCCGCGCACCTCGGGGCCCGCCTTGCGGGTGTCGACGAACGACTCGGAGTGCCAGACCCGGTCGCGGTACGGAGCCAGGCTCAGCCCGGGAACGATCTCGGCGCCGGCGAAGTCGCCGATCGGGCGCCCGCCGGTGGCGATCACCGCCCGGCGGGCCCGCAGCGGCTGCCCGCCCAGGCTGGTGAGCACCTCGACCGTCTCCTCCGCCGCCGCGCCGGAGGCACCGTCGCGCAGCCGGATCCCGACCACCCTGGCGGGGACCACGGCGCACCGCGGATGGGCCTCCAGCAGCTCGCGGACCACCGCACCGAGGCGGGCCAGGAACGGCGCGACCACCGAGAGCGGCGGGTTCTGGTCGGCCAGCGCCCGTAACCGCCGGGTCTCGGGCTCGTCGCGCAGCACGGCGAACGGTGTGTCGTCCGCCAGGCACTCCAGGAACGGCCCGCCCAGCGAGTTGGCGTTGATGCGGTAGTGCGCCAGGCCGCCGGGGCCGATCGGGCCGGGTTCGACGACGGCGACGCCCTGGTCCAGCAGTTCATCGAGCCGGCCGGTTCTGGCCGCGGTGACGATCGGTCCGAGTGCGGCAGGACCACCGCCGCAGAAGACGAAACCGAAGGAATCGTCGAAGGATTTATCGACGGAACTGTCGATGGACGGCAAGAAGATCCCCCCCTTCAGGAAAGCGGGCGCGGCCCGCTGACAGGTGACCGAGGAACCACATCCGGATGAAATCAGGTTTACCAGCGACCAAATGGGGCGTCCAGGGCAGCCGTATCGGTCACCGGACTCGATGATGTTCGTGCATCGACAGCATCACGTCGCGCCGTGCTGAACCGAATACGGATTTCCTTCTGCCACAGTTCACGCGAGCACTCTCGATATTGCCGCCCGCACGGCGGCGACCTGCGATCCTCTCTCCACGACAAGCACCTGCGGCCTCAATGAACAATCCGGAGAGAAAGGGTGTGGAAATGGCGAAGGTCAGTATCTGCGTGCCGGTGTACAACCGACCGCAGGAGGTGGAACGTGCGGTGCGCAGCGCACTCGAACAGACCTGGCGCGATATCGAAATCGTGATCGTCGACAATGCGAGCACGGACACCACCTGGGAGGTGGTCACGAAACTCGCGCAGTCCGATCCGCGCGTCCGGGCGTACCGGAACGAGATGTTGCTCCCGCGCGTGCAGAACTGGCGCCGCGCCGTCGAACTCGCCGGCGGCGAGTACGTGAAGCTGCTCTTCTCCGATGACTGGATCTCGCCGCAGGCCGTCGCCCGCTCGCTGGAGGTGCTCGACTCCTCCCCCGACGTCGGCTTCGTCTACACGGCGATGACGTGGCACTACGCGGTACCCGAGACCTGCTACCGCCGGCGTGCGGGGCGGCTGTCCTCGCTGGAGTTCCTGGCCCGCTCGGCGACCGTCGAGGACCAGGTCCCGGTCAGCGCGTCCTGCACGCTGATGCGGCGCACCGACCTGCTGGAAGCCATCCAGGACGAGGTCCCCAACCCACTGCCGTTCGAGTTCAGCCACGGCCTCGGCCTGGACGGCACACTGCTCTGGCGGGTGGCCGACCGCTACCGCAACGTCCACCACATCCCGGACGACCTCGCCCACTCCGCCGACCCGCACGCGGGCCAGCCGAACACGCGGATGGAGATCGGCGCGCAGCAGCAGGAGATGATGTGGTGGGCCTACCGCAACGCCTTCGCCCAGTCGCTACTGGCCTCGCGCCGGCCGGCCGCCGAACTGCGCGCGCTGCGCACGGCGCTGGCGGTGTCCTGCGTCCCGCTGCGGCCGACCGCCTTGGCGCGGCGCAACCTCGGGCTGTTCCGGCAGCTGTTCCCCGGGCAGTGGTGGGCGCTCGCGCCGCTGGCCGCTCCGGTGCGCGGCCTGGTCTGGCGACGGCTGCGCGAGCCGCTCGACCCGACGATCCCGCTATAGCGTCCAGCCCGCCGGTGAACTACTCCGCAGCGGTGGGCTCGTAGTCGAGGGTGATCGCCGACTCGATGGCGGCGATCACCGCTCGCAGCCGCTCGTGGTCGGCGGCGGCGCCGTGGATGGTACCCAGGTGCCCCTCGGTGCCGTCCCGCCAGTTCAGCGAACGGCCCGCCGCCGCATCGACCTTGACCTGCCACACCTCGTCCAGGGCGGCCACCTCGGCCAGCCCGCGGATGCCCGCCAGCGTCGCCCCGGCGTCCACCGGCGGCGTCACCAGGTAGACGAACTCCACGGCCGGGAACACCGGTTCCGGGATCTCCGGGGCCAACGACAGCGCCTCGCGCAGTGCGGCGCGCAGCAGGTCGAAGCGGGTCGAGCGACGCAGCAGCGCACCGACGTAGCCACCGAGGCGCCCGTTGACCTCGATCAGCCGCGGGCCGTCGGGTGTCAGCTTGATCTCCACGTGCGTGACGCCCGTGGTGATGCCCAGGCCGCGCACGGCCGAGCCGGCCAGCTCCAGCACCTGCGCGGCCAACGGCTCGGGCAGGGCCGCGGGCTGGAACATGCCCGTCTCTCGGAACGGCTCGGCCAGCGGCAGCTTGCCCGTCACGCAGACGTGGCGCACCACGCCGCCTGAGGTGAGCGACTCCACCGAGACGTAGTCGCCGAAGCCCTTCCCCGCCGCCTCCGGATCGCCGACCAGCAGCTCCTCCAGCACGAACTCCCCGTCGCCGTCGGCCATGAACTCCGCAGCCGCCGCCATCGCCTGCTCGGCCGTGTCCACCCGGCAGGTGTTGACGCTGCCCGCGCCGCTGCGCGGCTTGATCACCGCGGGCAGCCCGACACCCGCCAGCGCCGCCGGCACCTGCTCGGCCGAACTCACCGCCACGCACCGGGTCGACTCCACCCCGGCCTCGCGCAGCCGCGCGCGCTGGAGCTGCTTGTCCACCAACGCGGCCACCACCTGCGGGCTGTGGAAGACCAGCCCGCACTCCTGGGCCAACTCGGCCGTGGCTGCCAGCTGGTGCTCGCTGAAGGTGACGATCCCCGCCACCCCCAGCGCCGTCAGCGCCGCGCCGCGCTCGCGCGGCGACATGCCGGTGACGTCCAGGGTCCGGGCCAGCTCGCCCAACTCCCCCGGCTCCCCTGGCTCGGCGCCGGCCGTGACCGATCGGCTGTGCTCCCGGTCGTGGACGAACACGACCGAGCACAGCTTCCTGGCCGAGGCCAGGATCTCCACGGCACCGGCGGACCCACGGTCGTACACCACGGCGAGAAGCGGAAGCGTAGCCATGCACCGACGCTACGACACCCGTCGGCGCAGCCGTACGCTCAACTGCCCCGCGCGGCAATCATGGTGAACTCCGTCCCGGTACTACCGGAGTACCCGGCACGCGCGGCGGTACTGTGCGGCCTCCACCGCCCCGGTGTCCTCTACGATCGGGCCTGTTGGCGTTCGTGACCGAAGGAGCGACGCGTGGGCACCCTGATCGTCTTCGACATCGACGGCACGCTGCTGCGCAGTGTCGCCCCGCACCAGGAGGCGTTCGCCGGTGCGCTGGCCGACCTCGGGCTGGCCGAGGCCGACGACGCGTGGGGCGGATACGCGCACCACACCGACTCGTGGATCTTCGGCGAGGTCTTCCGGCGCGCGCGGGGCCGGCTGCCGCAGGACGGCGAGCGGCAGGCGTTCGCCGACCGGCTGCTGGCGCGGTTCGCGGCCGCCGTCGAGCGTGAGCCGCTGGTGCAGGTGCCGGGAGCGGGCGCGTTCGTGCAGGCGCTCGCCGGGTCGCCGCAGTACACGGTGGCGTTCGCGACCGGGGGCCTGCGCGAGGTCACCGCGCTGAAGCTGGCCGCACTGGGCGTGCCGCGGGCGAAGCCGGTGGGGCCGGTGTCCACCGGCAGTGAGCACACCTTCCGCGAGCACGTGGTGCGCGAGGCCGTCCACCGGGCGGGCACCGGCTTCGAGCGGGTCGTCTCGGTCGGCGACGGGCCCTGGGACGTCCGGGCGGCGGTGGCCACCGGCAGTCAGTTCATCGGGATCGGCTCCTCGACCGCGCCGTTCGGCGACTGGTTCCCGACCACGCAGCTGTTCGACTCGTTCGAGAAGCTCGACCCGTCGGCGGACTACAGCCTCACCCCGCCCGCCGGGCAGGTCGCCGCGGCACCGGACCAGGAGACGGCGTTCACCGCGGGCCCGGGGCGCTGCGCCTGCTGGGGGTAGCCATGGACTGTGCGACGCGGACCTGTCGCACAACCCCCGTTCCCTGCTACGATGTTCAGCACCAAATCAAGCACTCAAGCCTTCTCGGAGCGGACGCGGATCCGCCGAGGAGGCTTTTTTCATGCCCTCATTCAGACCTTCCCCGACACTGCGCCCCTACCCCCGAAGGATGTGCGGCCGACCATGACTCTGGAGACGAACCCCGCTGCAAGCGCCGGCACTTGGCAGCTCGGCGACCTGACCGTCAACCGGCTCGGATTCGGCGCGATGCGACTGTCCGGCAGCCCGGCCTTCGACCCCGGCCTGCCCTCCGCCGACCCGGAGCGGTCGGTCGGGGTCCTGCGGCGCGCGGTCGAGCTCGGCGTGAACCACATCGACACGGCCGCGTTCTACTTCTCGACTCAGGCGTCCGCCAACGAGTTGATCCGCCGGGCGCTGGCGCCGTACCCGGACGGGCTGGTCATCACGACCAAGGTGTGGCCGGCCCGGGACCCGTCCGGCGCGTGGTGGTGGGCCACACCGGAGCAGCTGCGCGGGCAGGTCGAGCAGAACCTGCGCCAACTCGGCCGCGACCGGCTGGACATCGTGAACCTGCGGATACCGCCGAGCCGCCGCACCGGCTCGATCGCCGAGCACTTCGGCGCGCTGGCCGAGCTGCGCGACGCCGGGCTCATCCGGCACCTCGGGATCTCCAACACCACGCCCGCGCAACTGGCCGAGGCCAGGTCGATCGCGCCGGTCATCTGCGTGCAGAACCGTTTCGGCGTCGGCGCGACGCGCGCGGAGCAGTCGTTCGTGCGCTCCTGCGGCGCGGCCGGGACGGCGTTCGTACCGTTCTTCGCGATCGCCGGCAGCCGGGGCGCGGCGGGAGCCGCCGGCCGGCAGAGCACAGAGAGCCGCAGCGCCGAGAGCGCGGCCGTGCTCTCCGTCGCCATGGCGCACGGCGCGACGCCCGCGCAGGTCCGGCTCGCCTGGACGCTCCAGCAGGGGCCGCACGTGCTCGCCATCCCGGGCACCAGCGACCCGGAGCACCTCGCCGAGAACGTCGCCGCCGGCGCCCTGCGGCTCTCCGAGGCGGAGCTGGCGCAGCTCGCCGACCCGGCTCTCGCCAACCCCGGCCCCACTAACCCAGCTTGAGCCCGGAGTGCATCTCCCAGAGCAGCAGCTCGGCGCCGTGCTCCCCGGCCATCGGCGCGGCGAAGGCCTCGCCGGTGATCCGCACGGCGTCGCCCGGCTCCATCGCGCGGCCCTGGCCGCGCGGGCCGGGGATCGTGCGGTAGCCGAGCGAGCCGGCCGTCAGGTGCGCGTAACGGTACGGCGCCTCGGGCAGCTCGGGCAGCGCCTCCCACGGGCCGGCGGTGACCAGGTGCAGCGCGGCGTCCGAGCGGCGCAGCCGCAGCGCGTCGGTGCCGGCGTGCCGCTCCATGCCGGAGGCCAGCAGCGTCACCTCGTCCACGGTCGGCGGCACCTTGCGCAGACCGTAGGCGGGCGGCGCGCCGAAGACGTCCGGCTGCAGCCACATCTGCACGAACCTGACCGGAACGTCAGCCCCGCCGACGTTGCGTTCCGTATGGGTGATCCCGCTGCCGGCGCTCTGGTGCTGGAGCATGCCGGGGCGCACCACGCCGGCGTGTCCGTCGGCGTCGCGGTGCGCGAGTGCGCCGTCGAGCACCCAGGTGAGCAGCTCGACATCGCGGTGGCGGTGCTCGGCGAAACCGGCTCCGGGGGCGAGGGTCTCCTCGTTGCAGGCCTGCAGCGCGCCGAAGTGGGTGTTCTTCGGGTCGTAGTGGCCGGAGAAGGAGAAGGCGTGCCGGGTCTGCACCCCGGGCTCGGGGGTGGAGTGGTAGCGCTCGGCGGCACGGCGCAGGTCGGCGCGGGGGCGGGCGGGGTCGATCACCCGACCCACCGTAGCGTGCCGCGTTGACGCGATGTGAGCAGCACCACCAGGGCCCGGCTGCGGGGGTCGGGCGCGAAGAAGGCGTGCCGTGAGGCAGCATGTCCCTGTGCCAGCCCCAGCAGCTCCATCCCCCTCAGCAAACTCGGCGAACTCGGCGAGCTCCGCGAATTCCGCGCACTCCGCGAACTCGCCGGGCGCGGCGAACCCGGCGAGCACCGCGAACGGCGAGGCCGCTCCGGCGCCCGCCAAGCGCGCGGTGCGCAAGTCGGCGACCTCCGGCGGTACCGCCTCGGAACGCAGACTCGCGGCCGAGCGCGCCGAGCTGCGCGCGGCCACCCTGAAGCGGCTGGAGAAGTCCGCCGGCAAGCTGGCCACCGCCGCGATCGCCCGGATGGACGACCAGCTCGGCTGGTACCGCCGGATGCCGCCGGAGCACCGCTCCTGGATCGGCCTGGTCGCCCAGGCCGGTATCGCCGCCTTCACCGAGTGGTACCGCCACCCGGAGGCACCGCAGGCGATCAGCACCGACGTCTTCGGCACCGCGCCGCGCGAGCTGACCCGGGCGATCACGCTGCGCCAGACCGTGGAGCTGATCCGCACCACGATCGAGGTGATGGAGGAGGCGATCCCCGAGGTCGCGGCGCCGGGCGACGAGGCCGGGATGCGCGAGTCGGTGCTGGTCTACGCCCGCGAGATCGCCTTCGCGACCGCCCAGGTCTACGCCCAGGCCGCCGAGGCGCGCGGCGCCTGGGACGCCCGGCTGGAGGCGCTGGTGGTGAACTCGCTGCTCTCCGGCGACGCCGACGAGGGCGTGCTCTCCCGGGCCGCCGCACTCGGCTGGGGCCAGCCGAGCCAGGTCCGGGTGGTGATGGGCAGCGCGCCGGACGGGGACAGCGAGGCGGTCGTCGAGGCGATCCGCCGGGCCGCCCGGTACGCCCGGCTGCACGTGCTGACCGGCGTGCTCGGCAAGCGGCTGGTGGTCGTGGTCGGTGGCGACAAGGAGCCGGTGCACGCCGCCCGCGCGCTGATCGGCCAGTTCGCGCCCGGCCCGGTGGTGGTCGGCCCGACCGTGGACGACCTGCTCTCGGCGACCCGCTCGGCCCACGCCGCCGCCGCCGGACTGCGCGCCTGCGCGGCCTGGCCGGACGCCCCGCGCCCGGTGCTCGCCGACGACCTGCTGCCCGAGCGTGCGCTGGCGGGGGATCAGGTGGCTCGCCATCAGCTGGTGGAGGAGATCTACACACCGCTGGACGAAGCCGGCTCGGCACTCCTGGAGACGCTCAGTGTCTATCTGGAGCAGGCCTCCTCCCTGGAGGGAGCCGCCCGGATGCTCTTCGTTCACCCGAACACCGTGCGCTACCGGCTTCGTCGTGTGACTGACGTCACTGGCTACGCGCCTTCGGACGTACGTTCGGCGTTCACGCTGCGCATCGCGCTGGCTCTGGGCAGGCTTGAGGCAGAAGCGGAATAAGCCGGGCACGCTGTAGAGATTCCACAAGACGACGTCGTTTTCTTCGTTACCGTCGCCTACCCGCCCCCGGGCGCCTGGCGAGAGAGGGTTGAACCGTGCTCGTAATCGTCGCCCCTGGACAGGGTGCCCAGACTCCCGGATTCCTCAGCCCCTGGCTGGAGCTGGACGGCGTGGCCGACCGGCTGCGCAAGTGGTCCGAGGTGGCCGGCATCGACCTGGTGCACTTCGGCACCGAGGCCGGTGCGGAGGAGATCAAGGAGACCGACGTCGCCCAGCCGCTGCTGGTCGCCGCCGGTCTGGTCACCGCCCGCGCGCTCTTCCCGGACGAGGAGGAGGCCCGCCGGCTGGTCGGTGCCGTCGCCGGCCACAGCGTCGGTGAGATCACCGCCGCGGCGTGCGCCGGCGTGCTCAGCGGCCCCGACGCGCTGAAGTTCGTCAGCGAGCGCGGCCGCGCGATGGCCGAGGCCGCCAAGGTGACCGAGACCGGGATGACCGCCGTGCTCGGCGGCGACCCGGAGGAGGTCGCGGCCAAGCTGGCCGAGCACGGCCTCACCCCCGCGAACAACAACGGCGGCGGCCAGATCGTCGCGGCCGGCACGCTGGACCAGCTGGCCGCGCTGAAGGCCGACCCACCGGCCAAGGCGAAGATGGTCGCGCTCAAGGTGGCCGGTGCCTTCCACACCGAGCACATGGCGCCCGGCGTGGCCCGGCTGGCCGCGCTCGCGCCGAGCCTGACCGTGCAGGACCCGGCCGTCGCGTACGTCTCCAACAAGGACGGCGAGGTCGTGCAGTCCGGCGCCGAGGTGCTGGCCCGGCTGGTCTCGCAGGTCTCCAACCCGGTCCGCTGGGACCTGTGCATGGAGACGCTGCAGCAGCTCGGCGCGACCTGCGTGATCGAGCTGTCCCCGGCCGGCACGCTGACCGGCCTGATCAAGCGGAACGTCAAGGGTGTCGCGACGCTGGCCCTGAAGACCCCGGCGGACCTGGAGAAGGCCCGTCTGCTGGTTGCCGAGCACACCGGTGAGGAGACCGCCGCATGACCGATCCGCAGACCGAGTCGCAGAACGCACCGCGGATCCGCCCGGCCACCGGCGCCGCGTACTCCCGCATCCACGGTGTGGGCGGCTACCGTCCGGTCCGGGTGATCCCGAACTCCGAGGTGCTGAACTGGATCGACTCCTCGGACGAGTGGATCCGCACCCGCAGCGGCATCACCGAGCGCCGCTGGGCCGGTCCGGAGGAGACCGTCACCGAGATGTCGGTGCAGGCGGCCGGCAAGGCGATCGCGCAGGCGGGCATCGACCCGTCGCTGATCGGCGGCGTGATCGTGGCGACCGTCTCGCACTTCAAGCAGACTCCGGCGGTCGCCACCGAGATCGCGCTGCGGCTCGGCTGCGGCACCGCGCCGGCCTTCGACATCTCCGCGGCCTGCGCGGGCTTCGGCTACGGCCTGAGCCTGGCCGACGGCATGATCCGCGGCGGCAGCGCCGCGTACGTGCTGGTGATCGGTGTCGAGCGGCTCAGCGACCTGACCGACGTGCATGACCGTTCCACCGCCTTCATCTTCGGTGACGGCGCCGGTGCGGCCATCGTGGGCCCGTCCGACACTCCCGGGATCGGCAAGGTCATCTGGGGTTCGGACGCCTCGCAGAAGGACGTCATCACGCAGACCGAGGCCTGGGACACCGCGTTCGGCAAGCCGGACGCGATCAACGGGCCCGGCACCGAGCCGAAGAAGTGGCCGGCGCTGCGGATGGACGGCCAGCCCGTCTTCCGCTGGGCGGTCTGGGAGATGGCCAAGGTGGCTCAGGAGGCGCTGGACGCCGCCGGGATCACCGCGGACCAGCTCGGTGCGTTCATCCCGCACCAGGCGAACATGCGGATCACCGACGCCATGATCAAGGCGCTCAAGCTGCCCACCTCGGTGCCGGTCGCCCGCGACATCGCCGAGACCGGGAACACCTCCGCGGCCTCGATCCCGCTGGCCATGGAACGCATGCTGGAGGCTGGTGAAGCCAAGAGCGGCGACCTCGCGCTGATCATCGGGTTCGGGGCGGGTCTGGTCTACGCCGCGGCAGTAGTTACCCTCCCTTAGGCACGATAAACGCCTTACGCATCATCAACCGGCGCTCCGCACCCGCGAGGCACCGGGCCAATACACCGAATCACCTTCACATGAGGAGCAGCCAGATGGCGGCCACGCAGGAAGAGATCATCGAGGGCCTCGCCGAGATCGTCAACGAGATCGCGGGCATCCCGGTCGAGGACGTTCAGATCGAGAAGTCCTTCACCGACGACCTGGACGTCGACTCGCTGTCCATGGTCGAGGTCGTCGTGGCCGCTGAGGAGCGCTTCGACGTCAAGATCCCGGACGAGGACGTCAAGAACCTCAAGACGGTCGGCGACGCCGCGGACTACATCCTCAAGCACCAGGCCTGATCCCTCCCGGTGGGAGCGGCAGCCAGCCGCTCCCACCGGAGCCCCACCCCTCCGTCCTTCCAGGTCGGCCGCACATCCCCCGCACAGTGAGAGAAGAACACCAGTGACCGCTGAAAACCGCACCGTGGTCGTCACGGGCATCGGCGCCTTCACGCCGCTGGGCGGCGACGCCGCCACCACCTGGGAGGGACTGCTCGCCGGCCGTTCCGGCGTCAGTGCGCTGACCGAGGAATGGGCCGCCGAGCTCCCGGTCCGGATCGCCGCGCGCACCGCGGTCGACCCGGGCGAGGTGCTGCCCCGGCCGCTCACCCGCAAGCTGGACCGCTCGGCGCAGTTCGCGCTGATCGCGGCCCGCGAGGCGTGGGCCGACGCCGGCTTCAAGACTTCCGCCACCGACGAGTCCTCCGAGCTCGCCCCCGAGCGCCTGGGCGCCGTGATCGCGTCCGGCATCGGTGGCGTCACCACGCTGCTCGACCAGTACGACGTGCTCAAGGAGAAGGGCGTCCGCAAGGTCTCCCCGCACACCGTGCCGATGCTGATGCCGAACAGCCCCTCCGCCAACGTCGGCATCGAGGTCGGCGCCCGGGCCGGTGTGCACACCCCCGTCTCCGCCTGCGCCTCCGGCGCCGAGGCGATCGGCTACGCGATCGAGATGATCCGCACCGGCCGCGCCGACGTCGTAGTGGCCGGCGGCACCGAGGCGGCGATCCACCCGCTGCCGATCGTGGCGTTCGCCAACATGATGGCGATGTCCAAGAACAACGACGAGCCGCAGCGCGCGTCCCGCCCGTACGACAAGGCCCGCGACGGCTTCGTGCTCGGCGAGGGCGCCGGCGTGGTCGTGCTGGAGTCGGCCGAGCACGCCGCCAAGCGCGGCGTCCGGGTCTACTGCGAGGCGGTCGGCCAGGGCCTCTCCTCGGACGCCCACCACATCGCCCAGCCCGAGCCGACCGGCTCCGGCGTGGCCCGCGCGCTGGCCCACCTGTTCGAGCAGACCGGCCTGGACAAGGCCGAGGTGGTGCACGTCAACGCGCACGCCACCTCGACCCCGCAGGGCGACGTCGCGGAGATCAAGGCGCTGCGCAAGGAGCTCGGCGAGCACCTGAACCACGTCGCGATCTCGGCCACCAAGTCGATGACCGGCCACCTGCTGGGCGGCGCGGGCGGCATCGAGACGGTCGCCACCGTGCTCGCGCTGCACACCCGGCTGGCCCCGCCGACGATCAACGTCGAGGACCTGGACGACGAGGTGGACGCCGACATCGTGCGCTTCGAGCCGCGTGAGCTGCCGGCCGGCCAGATCGCCGCGCTGAACAACTCGTTCGGCTTCGGCGGCCACAACGTGGTGCTGGCCTTCCGCACCGTCTGACCGAATGACCGAATGACCGTATGACTGAAGGGGCTCGCGCAGGCGGGCCCCTTCGGTGCGTTCAGACGACCTCGCGTTCAGACGACCTGGTGCAGCCAGCGCACCGGGGCGCCCTCGCCCGCGTAGCGGAACGGCTCCAGCTCGTCGTCCCACGGCTTGCCGAGCAGCCTGGACAGCTCGGCCTCCAGGTCGGTGCCCTCGCTGCGCGCCCGCAGCAGCACGGCGCGCAGCCGGTCCTCGGGGATCAGGATGTCCCCGTGGATCCCGGTCAGGGCGTGGAAGATGCCCAGCGCCGGGGTGCTGCTGAACCGCTCACCCTCGACGCCGGCGCACGGCTCGCTGGTCACCTCGTAGCGCATCAACTGCCAGCCGCGCAGCGCGGAGGCGAGCCGGGACGCGGTGCCCACCTCGCCCTGCCAGGAGAACTCCGAGCGCCACTGGCCGGCCGCGGCCGGCTGGCGGATCCAGTCGAGGCTGACCCGCACGCCTAGCACGCCCGCCACCGCCCATTCGACGTGCGGGCACAGCGCGCGGGGCGCGGAGTGGATGTACAGGACTCCACGTGTCGTCACCGGGACCTCCAGGCTGTGGACGAGGGTCGCCTTCCCCAGCTGCCTCGTGCCGGTGGCCGGTTGGTCCTGGGCGCCACTTGGCCGACTCCTGTCCGATGAGCACTCAAGTCAATCGACATTAGGTAACTAACTTGAGCAAAACGGACAGGCTTGAACCATGGTAGTCAGTTCCGCAGGGAGGTCTACCCCTGATCGGTATCTCTCCCCCGAACGGCCCCATCGTGGTGCGCTGCGGCGGTGCGGTCACGCTATCGCGCGGCGCGCCAACACGTCTGACGCTCCGTCGGAACCGGCTGGAATCAGCCAGTCGGGGTCGCGCACACAAGCCCGCGCGCCCCAACCGACCTTGCGGTCCGCCGGGGCGCGCGGTGTTCTGACGCTGCGTCAGCCGAGCCGTCAGTCGGCGAGGCGGACCACCATCTTGCCGGTGTTCTCGCCACCGAGCAGGCCGATGAAGGCCTCGACGGTGTGCTCCACGCCGTCCACCACGGTCTCGTCGTAGTGCAGGCTGCCGTCCTTCAGCCAGCCCGCGACCTCGGCGACGAACTGCGGCTGCAGCGCGGCGTGGTCGCCGACCAGCATGCCCTCCAGGCGCAGCCGCTTGCCGATCGCCATGGCCAGGTTGCGCGGAGCGGCCGGCGCCGTGGTGTCGTTGTACTGCGCGATCGCGCCGCAGAGCACCGCCCGGCCGTGCACGTTGAGCGCGCCGATCGCGGCCTCCAGGTGCTCGCCGCCGACGTTGTCGAAGTAGAGGTCGATGCCCTCCGGCGCCGCCTTCTCGAGCTGCTCGCGGACCGGTCCGTCCTTGTAGTTGAACGCGGCGTCGAAGCCGTAGTCGTCCACCAGCTTGGCCACCTTCGCCGCCGAGCCGGCCGAGCCGATCACCCGGGAGGCACCCTTGAGCCGGGCGATCTGGCCCACCAGCGAGCCGACCGCGCCGGCCGCGCCGGAGACGAAGACGACGTCGCCCTCCTTGATCCGGGCCACCGAGACCAGACCGGCGTAGGCGGTCATGCCGGGCATGCCGAGCACGCCGAGGTAGTACGAGAGCGGCGCGTGCGCCGGGTCCACCTTCACCGCGTGCTTGACCGCGACGGTCGCGTACTCCCGCCAGCCCTGGCCGTGCAGCACGGCGTCGCCGACCTCGAAGCCCTCGGCCGCCGAGGCCACCACGTAGCCGACCGCGCCGCCGTCCATCGGCGCGCCGAGCTGGTACGGCGGGGCGTAGGACTTCACGTCGTTCATCCGGCCGCGCATGTACGGGTCGACCGAGAGGAAGGCGTTGCGGACCACGACCTCGCCGGGCTCGGGGCGGCGGACCGGCGCCTCGACCAGGTCGAAGTCGGCGGGGACCGGCCAGCCGCTCGGGCGGGCCTTCAGGTGCCACTCGCGGGCTGCGGCGGGTACGGGCTGCTCTGCCATCGGACTGCTCCTTGCTGGGCTCTCTGTTGCCGGTGTCGCCGCTCCACCTGAAAGGTTGAGCCGCTGAAGCAACGATGGACATGAAAGGTTCAGGTTGTCAAATATTCAGGTAGACTGGACGCATGACGAGCCAAGCTGATCCCACCCAGGCCGCGCCCGCGGTCGGCGCCTCGGCCGACGACCTCACCCGAGAGGTCGTCGACCTGCTGGCGGGCCTGGTCGCGCTCTTCCACCGCGAGTACGAGGAGGCCGCCGCCGCCCGCTCGCTGACCGGCGCGCAGGCCAAGGTGCTCGCGCTGCTGCGCCGCGGCCCGATGCCGATGCGCCAGATCGCGCAGACGCTGAGCTGCGAGCCGTCCAACATCACCGGCATCGTGGACCGGCTGGAGGCGCGCGGCTTCGTCACCCGGCAGGCCGATCCGCAGGACCGCCGGGTCAAGCTGGTCGCCGCCACCGACGCGGGCCAGGTCGCGAACGAGGACCTGCGCGAGTCGCTGAACTTCGCCCGGGAGCCGCTCGCCGCGCTCGCCGAGGATGAGCGCACCACTCTGCGGGACATGCTGCGCCGGATGCTGACCGGCGCGAACGTCTGACGGGTCCGACCGCTCAGGGCTGAGCGGGCCCGCTCAGAGCTGGGTCCGCGCGGTGCGGCTCGTGTACAGCCGCCAGAGCGAGCGCCCGGCCCAGAGCAGGCCCGCGTAGCCGGAGACCACCAGGGCCAGCGGCCCGTACGCGCCCAGCGGCAGCTCCTCGAAGCCGAGCAGCTCGCCCAGCGGTGACGCCGGCAGCAGCAGCCCGACCAGCGCCAGCACGCCCGCCGCGCACCAGACCGCGCGCGGCGGGCGCGGCCGGGTGCGGCTCAGCCCGTACAGCACTGGCAGTGCGAGCGCCTGGGTGACCAGGTTCTCGGTGAACCACGCTGTGTGGAACATCGCCTCCGCGTCCGGCACCGAGAATCCGTGCGTCACCCCGCGCATGGTCGCGAACATCGCGAGGTCGGCGGCCGAGTTGAGCAGCCCGAAGACGACCGCGAAGATCGCCAGCGTGCCCCAGCGCAGCTTGACCGGCCGCGCCCCGGCCGGCGCCGCCCGCCCGCTCACCGCGAACGAGAGCTGGGCCGCGTCGAAGAAGAGGTTCTGCAGCAGCACCTGGGCGGGCTGCATCGGCAGGAACGGCAGCATCACACCGCCGACCAGCATCGAGACGGCGTTGCCGAGGTTGCAGGAGAGCGCGATCCGCAGATAGGCACCGACCCGGGTCACCGCGCCCCGGCCGACCGCCACCGCCCGGCCGAGCAGCGCCAGGTCCGGCCCCTCCAGCACCAGGTCGGCCCACTCGCGGACGGCGCCGACCGCACTGCCCGCGCTGATCGGCAGGTCGGCGGCGCGCAGCGCGGGGATGTCGTTGACGCCGTCGCCGAGGAACCCGACGGTCCGGCCGTCCGCCCGCAGCGCCCGCACCACGAGCGCCTTCTGCTCCGGGGTGCAGCGGGCGAAGAGCGCACCGTCGGCGGCCGCGGCGGCGAGCTGCGCCGCACCGAGCGCGGCCAGCTCGTCGCCGAGCAGCACCGGGCCGGGCGGCAGGCCCAGGCCGCGCGCCAGCCGCAGTGCGGTCTGCGGGTGGTCGCCCGTGAGCAGCGTGACGCCGACCCCGGCCTCGGCCAGCACGGCCAGCGCCTCGGCCGCCGAGTCGACCGCCTCGTCCTGCAGCGCCACGAAGCCGAGCAGCGTCATGGCGCACTCGTCGGCCGGGCGGTGCGGCCCGAGCCGGGCCGGGCCCTCGGCGCGGGCCACCGCGAGCAGCCGCAGGCCCTGGTCCGCGCGGTCGGCGACCAGGCGGAGCAGCGCGGCCCGGGTCGCGGTGTCGATCGGCAGCAGGTCCTCGCGCGGGTCGTCGCCCGCGACCCCACCCCGGGCCAGCGTCGTGCAACGGTCCAGGATCGCCTCGGGCGCGCCCTTGAGCACCAGCAGGCGCCGACCGCGCTCGCGCAGCACCGCGCCGGCCCGGCGCCGGACCGGGTCGAACGGGATCGCCGCGAGCACCGCGGGCAGCGGCCCGTCCAGCAGGCCGTCCGCGTCGGCGGCGGTCAGCAGCGCCTCGTCGGCGGGGTCGAGCAGGCCGGGCTCGGCCTCCAGCAGGACGGCCTCGGCGGCCAGCGCCGCCCAGCGCAACGGGCTCGGGTCCGGCTCGCCGAACGGATCGAGCGAACCGGCGACGATCGGCTCGCCGGTGGTCAGCGTGCCGGTCTTGTCGACGCAGAGCACGTCCAGCGCACCGATCTCGCTGACCGCCGGCAGCCGGCGCACCAGCAGGCCATCCGCCGCCAGCTGGTGGCTGCCGCGGGCCAGCACCGCGCTGAGCACCAGCGGCAGCAGCTCCGGGGTCAGGCCGACCGCCGACGCCACCGCGAACGGCAGTAGCCCGCCACTCCAACCGTGCAGCAGGGTGTCCGCGCCGACCGTCGCCGGGACGGCGGCGAGCATGAAGAGGACCAGTGCCAGCACCGCACGGCGCACCCCGCGCTCGACCGCCGAGCGGCCGCGCTCGGGCCGGCCGCCGGGTCCGGCGGGCTGGGTGCGGTGCGCGGCACCGAACCGGGTCGCGGCGCCGGTCGCCAGCACCACGGCGGTCGCGCTGCCGCTGACCACCCGGCTGCCGGCGTGGCAGAGCTGTGGCTGGTCGAACGGTCCGCGCGGTCGCGCCGCCGGGCCCACCGCGCCTGCCGTGCTCGCCGGGCCCGCTGACAGATGGCCGGGCAGATCGCCGGGCAGCCGCTCGACCGGCGTGCTCTCGCCGGTCAGCGCGGACTGGTCCACCAGCAGCCCCTCGGCGCGCAGCAGCCGCAGGTCGGCCGGGACGGCGTCACCGGCGACCAGGCGCACCACGTCGCCCGGCACCAGCTGCTCGACCGGGATCTCCCGGGGCTCCGGCAGCTCGGCGTCGTCGAACCGGCGCAGCACGGTCACGGTGCTCGGCACCAGAGCGCGCAACGCGCGCAGCGCGTGCGCCGTACGCCGCTCGCCGAGGAACCGGAGCAGACAGGCGGTCAGCACCAGGGTGCCGAGTATCGCCGCGCTACCGAAGGAGCCGATCAGCGCGCAGACCATGGCCAGGCCGGCCAGCAGCGCGGCGAACGGGTCGGTCAGCGGGACCAGCACCCGGTGCCGCCAGGCGGGCTCGGGCGGCGGCAGCACGGTGTTCTCGCCGTGCTCGGCCAGCCGCACCTCGGCCTCGGCCTCGGTCAGGCCGCGCGGCGAGGCGGCCAGCGCGCGCAGTGCCTGGAGCCGGGTCAGCGGCTGGAGCGCGAGCTGCGCCCGGAGCTCGTCGGCCTCGACCGGAGCCGTCGCGGCACCGGCGCCTGGCCTGGGCCGGCGCTCGGGGAACGGGAGCAGGCGTGCCCCGTCCTCAGGCACCGCTGCTCCGGAACCTGCGGATCTCGGCGCCACCGGAGAACCGGTCGCCGCCCGGCCCACCCTGACCGCTCACACCGTGACCGCTCACACCGCTCGTACCGTCGGCGCTGCTCGGGTAGCGGCCGGCGCCGGTGTCACCGCTGGAGGTGTCGAGCTTCTCGATCATCAGCCGGACCAGCGTCGCGACCTGCGGGTCGTCAACGCCGTACACCTGGCGGCGTCCCTCGCGGCGGTTGGTGACCATGCCGGCCAGCTTGAGCTTGGCCAGGTGCTGGCTGACCGCCTGGAGCGTGCCGCCGACCCGGTCCGCCAGCGTGCCGACGTCAGCCTCGCCCTGGGTCAGCACCCAGACGATGTGCAACCGCATCGTGGAGGCGAGCAGGCCGAAGGAGGCCGCGGCCTGTTGGAGGAGTGGCGGCGACGGGTCGTCGAGCCTGTTCCAGCCCGTCATCCTTATCGCCTTCTCCCTCGGGTGAGCTTGCGGTACCGGCGCCGCGCGGGGGCTTCACCGCCTGCCCCGCCCCGCGGAGCGGCTCAGTCTAACCGCGTCGCTCACGCGTGTGCAGGGGCATCGGCAGCTCGCCCGATCCAGGCCGGTGGCCTGCGCGCCATCGCGGACGTGCGAGAATTCGGCGGTCCATAGTGCCGTGCCGGTGGGGAGTTCGTGTGATAGGCAGCCAGCGGACCGAGGGGCGTCGCGGAGCCGACCGGCGCCGCAACCTGGAACTGGTCTTCCTGGCCTTCGCCCTCCTGGTCTGCCTCTTCGCGTACATCGCCGCCGACGAGGCGATGAACGACAAGCTCCCGCCGGGCCTGCTGGTCTACGGCGCGATGTTCGCCGCGCTGATCGGCGCCGCGCACCTCGCCGTGCGGCGGTGGGCGCCGTACGCCGACCCGCTGATCCTGCCGTCGGCGGTGCTGCTCACCGGGTTCGGCCTGGTGCTGCTGCACCGGCTCGACGAGTCCTACGCGATCGTGGACAAGGGCAACTACCAGGCCCTGCCGGCCGCCCCGTCGCAGGTGATGTGGATCTTCATCTCGGTCGCGGTCGCCGTCGCGCTGATCGCGCTGGTCAAGCACCACCGGTTCTTCCAGCGATACGTCTACATCCTGATGGTCGGCGCGCTGGTGCTGCTGATGGCGCCCGCGTTCTTCCCCGGCGACGCCGCCAACTTCGGCGCCAAGCGCTGGATCCGGCTGCCCGGCATCACGCTGGAGCCGGACGAGTTCGTCAAGCTCGCGATCTGCATCTTCTTCGCCGGCTACCTGATGGTCAGCCGGGACGCGCTGGCGCTGGTCGGCCGCAAGTTCCTCGGCCTGAGCCTGCCGCGCGGGCGCAACGCCGGGCCGGTGCTGGCGATCTGGGTGATCAGCCTGCTGGTGCTGATCTTCGAGCGCGACCTGGGCACCTCGCTGATCTTCTTCGGCGTCTTCATCGTGATGCTCTACGTCGCCACCGAACGGACCAGCTGGACGGTGCTCGGCCTGATCATGGCGGTCGGCGGCGCGGCGCTGGTCGGCACGCTGGAGCCGCACGTGCACGGCCGCGTCGAGGCGTGGCTGCACCCGCTGGACATCTACAAGCCGCACCACAACGCGGCGCTGATCTCCGACCAGCCGGCCCAGGCGCTGTTCAGCTTCGGCACCGGGCACCTGCTCGGCACCGGCCTCGGGCAGGGCCGGCCGTGGATGGTCGGCTTCGCCGGGCGAAGCGACTTCATCTTCACCACGGTCGGCGAGGAGCTCGGCCTGGCCGGCGTGACGGCGGTGCTGCTGGTCTACGTGCTCTTCATCCAGCGCGGCCTGAAGACCGCGCTGACGCTGACCGACCCGTTCGGCAAGCTGCTCGCGACCGGGCTCTCGGCGTCGATCGCGCTGCAGGTCTTCGTCGTGGTCGGCGGCGTCAGCGGGCTGATCCCGCTGACCGGCAAGGCGCTGCCGTTCCTGGCGGCCGGTGGGTCCTCGACGACCTCGAACTGGCTGCTGGTCGGACTGCTGATCAAGCTGAGCGACGCCGCCGGACGGACCCAGCTGGAGCCCGAGCCGGAACCGTCCGGCACGATCGCGCCGATCCCGCAGCCGGCCGCGGCGGTGCCCGGCCAGGTCGGCGCGGCCGCCGCCGAGGCGCCGGCGTACGGCGCGGCGACGCTGCACGGCAGCGCGACGGGGTCGTCGCGGCAGAGCGACGGGGCGGACGCCGCCGGCCCGAACGGCACGCTGGGCGGGCAGCCGACGGGCGGGCAGACGCTGGGCGGGCCGGGCGGACCCGACGAGGGCGCAGCCCCGGGTACAGGTGCGGGTGCGGGCGAGGCGGCGCCGGGCGTCGGCAACCTGTCGCTGACCGACACCTCGGTGCCCGAGTACCAGTCGGCCACCGAGACCGGGTTCACGGCCGAGCCGGGATACCCCCAGGCTTCGCCCTACCAGCAGCCCTCGCCGTACCAGGAAGGTGCCCCCTACGCCCAGGGCTCGCCGTACGCCCAGGACTCGTCCTACACCCAGGGGGCTCCCTACGGCGGCTCCCCGTACAGCCAGGGCGAGCAGAGCTACGGCGCCGGCCTGCCGTACCAGGCCGGGCAGCCCGGCCACCCCGGCCCGACCGACCAGCAGCAGCAGCAGCAGCAGCAGCAGCAGCAGCAGCAGCAGGGCAACGGCCAGCACTACTGACCCGACACGGCGGCTGAGCCAGCCGATCCGAGCCGATCCCGCGGCCGTCCGGTGGTCCACCGGACGGCCGTCGGCGTACCTCCCCGGCCCCGTCCGACTGCCGCCGTCCCACCCGGTTGGCGGTGTCCCCCGGGTTTGCACGCCGCGCAATACTTGCTAAATTGCGCAACTGTGCAACCGGACTGTTGGACCATCTGTCATATCTGAGCACGAGCCAAGGATCTGAGCAACGAGCCCCGGCCCGCCGGCGACCGCACGGAGACCCTGATGACCGACCCCGAGGCCGGCCCCAGCCTAGGGCCCGCGCCCGCCACGACGCCCGCCGTCACCCACCCGCGGCGGCGCCGTGTCGCGAAGATCGCCGGCCTGACCTGCGCCGCGCTGGTGCTGCTCACCGCCGGCACCGGCGCCTGGTTCTACCAGCGCCTGGGTGGCAACCTGAACGTCTTCGACCGTGCCGGCATCTCCGGCGACCGCCCACCGGCCGGCCCCGCCGACGCCGCCGGCGGCCGCCCCGTGAACGTCCTGCTGCTCGGCTCGGACAGCCGGGCGGCCGGCAACGAGGAGCTGGCCGGCGGCGGCATCGGCCCCGGCAACTCGGACACCGCGATCCTGCTGCACGTCTACGCCGACCACCGGCACGCCGTCGGCGTCTCGATCCCGCGCGACGCACTGGTGGACATCCCGCCCTGCCTGCTGCCGAACGGCAAGTGGACCAGCCCGCAGCACGAGCAGATGTTCAACTCCGCGTTCGGGATCGGCGCGGGCGCCCAGGGCAACCCGGCCTGCTCGCAGAACACCGTGGAGACGCTGACCGGCCTGCGGGTCGACCACACCGTGGTGGTGGACTTCAAGGGCTTCGCCTCGATCACCGACGCGGTCGGCGGCGTCCCGGTCTGCGTGCCGAACGACGTGGACGGCTACGGCATCCACCTGAAGCGCGGCCGGCAGACCGTGGCCGGCCAGCAGGCGCTGGACTACGTGCGGGCCCGGCACGGGATCGGCGACGGCTCGGACATCGGCCGGATGCGCCGTCAGCAGGCCTTCCTCGCGGCCCTGACCAAGAAGGTGCAGGACCAGGGCTTCGACCTCACCACGTTACTCCCGCTCGCCGACGCGGCGACCAGGTCGCTCACCGTCGACGCGGACCTGGGCACACCGATGAAGCTCGTCTCGTTCCTCCAGTCGCTCAGCGGCATCAAGCTCGCCGGCGTCAACTTCGTCACCGCGCCCTGGCGTTACGCCGGCGACCGGGTGGCCCTGATCCACCCCGACGTGGATACCCTGTGGACGCTGCTGCGCCAGGACCGTACCCTCGACGGCCGGAGCACCGGCACGGCGGCCTCGCCGTCCGCAGCCGCCTCACCGGCGGTCCCGCCGAGCGGTGACCTCGGCGCGGCGGTCACCGTGCAGAACAGCACCCGGACGTACGGCCTCTCGCTCAAGGCGGCGCAGCAACTGCGCGCGCTCGGCTACCAGGACGTCAGCGCGGGTGACGGCGCGATCGCCCACGCCGTCACCACGATCAGCTACCCGCCGGGCCGCCAGGCCGACGCCGCGCAGCTCGCGCTCGCCTTTCCCGGTGCGCAGACCCAGCCCGACCAGCAGGGTGAGGGCCTGACGGTGATCCTCGGCGAGGACTACGCGACGGCCGCCGCAGCCGCCGCCTCCCCCTCGGCACCGAGCGCTCCTCCGAGCGGGCTCCCGAGCGGGCTCCCGGGCGGGATCGCGCAGAACACCAGACCCGCCGACGCGGACCCCTGCACCGGCCTGACGTACGGCTCCTGACCACATGTCAAAGCCCGTACTCGACTGATCCGAACCTACGGAAGGAGACCCCGTCGATGCCTTCGGGGGAGCGCGAGACCGCCGCCCGACTGCGGCTGGCCGCCGCGGTGGCCGAGATCGAGGGCCTGCACACCGCCCTGCTGCACACCACCGACCCGGCCCGTCGCCGGCGACTGCTCGCACGGCTCTCCGAGGCCGCCCGCCGGCTGTCCGACCTGGCCCGCCCGAGCACCGCCGTGATCCCGCCGCAGACCCGGCTGGTCTCGGCCCGCCAGCGCCGCCGGGCCGCCTTCGCCCGCGGCGCCCGGTGGCTCAGCCGCGCGACCGATCCGACCGACCAACCCTGACGGCCCGCGCCGGCGCGCGGCGTCAGGGCTGGTCGTACCAGGAGAACGCGGCGATCCGCCAGCCCTCGGAGGTGCGGACGAACTGGATCGTCTGGGTCCCGCCGCCCTCGAACGGCTCACCGTCCAGGACCCCGGACTTGCGGTACTCGCCGAACCGGGAGGCGATGTCACCCACGATGTCGGTGCGCTCGGACGTCTCCCACTCGCTGAACTCGACCAGCCGGCCCTCGCTCAGCACCTGCTCACGCGGCGCGATGAACTCCTCCACGGTGTAGCTGGTGAACTGCGGGCCGGTCAGCACGATCACACCGCCCGGCAGCATCAGCCGCCGGATCCGGCCCACGTCGGCGGTCTTGCCGCCCCGGTTGTCGAAGGCGCCGAAGAAGTCGGCGGTCAACGCGTCTATCTCGCTCTTGGACATGGCGGGACAGTAACAGCGGCCTGATCGGGCGGGGGCTGCGGCGGACCCGGCCGTGCCGTGGGCGCCGAAGGCAGCCCATACGAGTGAATCCCGGCGAGGCGCCCTTGGTGCGCACCTGTCCATACTCTACGATCTGCGGCAGAGGCCGGGGCGTTTGCGCAGGTCAGGGCCCGGATTCCGGTGATGATCCATCAGGATTCAAAGTAGGGCGGGTGGGACTCGAACCCACGACCCAGGGATTATGAGTCCCCTGCTCTAACCGGCTGAGCTACCGCCCCGACTCGCCGCGTTGGACTTCCGGCCACCACCGTGGCCCTCCACCGCAGCACAGACGGCCCTGCTGGGCCGCCTCGGGCAGCATATCCGGTCGATCAGCCGTGGTGCGCGCCGGGGGGCGCACCACGAGTGCGCTCCCCGGGCCCTCCGCAGGTGGCGGCGGCCCGGGCGGGGGCGCGGGGGCTGGGTGGCGAGGCTGGGTGGCGGGGCGCTTTCGGCTGGGTGAGGCTGGGCCGAGGAGCGACGGAGGGAGCGGCATGGCAGCGCGCAGGCTGGCACTCGGGCTGGCGGTCGCCCTGGTGGTCCCGGCGGCCGTGGCGGGCTGCGGCTCCGGTGACGGCAAGTCGGCCGGGGCGCTCTGGCTGACCCCCTCGCCCGGTGCGAGCTCGTCCGCCGCGTCGAGTGCCGCCGCCGCGTCCGGTTCGCCCCTCTCGCACGTGTGGAACCGGGAGCGGTTCCTGAAGGCCTTCGACCGGCACCGGGACACCACCAGAACGGCCCCGCCGACCCCGCTCAACGGGCTGGTCGGCGCACTGTTCACGAACAGCGCCTCGGGCGACCACTTCTGCACGGCCAGCGTGGTGGACAGCGCGGGCCGGAACCTGATCGTCACCGCCGCGCACTGCGTCTACGACCCGGGCGTCGGGCAGCGCGGCGACCTGGTCTTCGTGCCCGGCTACCGCGGTGGTGAGACGCCGAACGGGGTGTGGCCGCTGGCCGCGATCACCGTGGACCAGAGCTGGGCGAGCAGCGGGAACCCGGATCTGGACGTGGCCTTCGCGGTCGTCCAGCCGCAGGGCGGCAAGCAGGTGCAGCAGGTGATCGGCGCGAACAAGCTCGGCATCAACCGGGGCTTCGAGCTGCCGGTGAAGCTGACCGGCTACCCGAGCAGCGCCGACGTGCCGATCACCTGCATGAACCAGACCACCCGGCAGAGCGCCACCCAGCTGCGGATCGACTGCCCGGACTACACCGGCGGCACCAGCGGCAGCCCGTGGGTGACCGACTTCGACCCGCAGACCCACACCGGGACCGTGGTCGGCGTGATCGGCGGCTACCAGCAGGGCGGCAACAGCGCGAACACGTCGTACACCAGCTACTTCGGCAATGCCGTGGCGGCGCTGTTCAACCGCGCGGCCGGCTGAGCCGGTCGCCACCGGGCCGTGAACACCGGCCCACGAATACCGGTCGGGTCTGGCGTCGAACCGTCCTGGCCTGGTAGATCTTGGTTCCGACGACCGGCGCGGCCCGCGCCGGACACGACCGAGAGGCGGCGCCGGATGGCCGGGCGGGGGCACCTTCGACGCTTCGCCGTGCCGGCGGGCGTCGTGGCGGCGCTGCTCGCGGCGACCGGCTGCGGGGGCGGACACCACCCGGCGAGGAGCGCGATGATCGCGCCGGCCGACGCCGCCGCCGACCGGATCGGCGTGCTCTGGCAGCCCGACGAGGGCGGCGCCCGGGGCTGCACGGCCAGTGTGGTGGACAGCCCGCAGCGCAACCTGCTGGTGACCGCCGCGCACTGCGTCTACCAGTCCGGCACCGGAGCGGTCGGCGGCCTGGCGTTCCAGCCGGGCTACCGGAACGGCAACGCGCCGCACGGAAGCTGGGCGGTGAACCAGATCACCGTGGACCCGCACTGGCGGGACGGCGCCGATCCGGAGTACGACGTGGCCTTCCTCACCGTCAGCCCGCAGAGCGGGGAGCAGATCGAGGACGCGGTGGGCGGCGGCAACGTGCTCGGCCTGAACCGCGGCTTCGACCTGGCCGTCACGGTCACCGGCTACCCGTTCGACCACGAGGAGCCGATCACCTGCTCGACCCGGACGCTGGCGCAGAGCTCCACCCAGGAACGGTTCGACTGCGGGGGCTTCACCGACGGCACCAGCGGCAGCCCGTGGCTGGTCGGGGTCGACCCGGTCACCGGGACCGGCACCGTGGTCGGCGTGATCGGCGGCTACCAGGCGGGCGGGGACACGCCGGACATCTCCTACAGCGTCAGCTTCGACGACCGGGTCGCCGCGCTGTACGACCAGGCGACCGCCTGAGCACTGGTCATCCGCTCGTTGGTCATCCACTCGTTCACGGCCGGCGCGTGCCCGGCCGGAAACGGCGAACGCCCCCCGGTGGACCGGAGGGCGTTCGACTGCTGAGCTCCCCCAATTGGACTCGAACCAATAACCTGCCGATTAACAGTCGGCTGCTCTGCCAATTGAGCTATGGGGGATCATCCGGACAAGCCGTGCACACCGGCCGAGACCGGGGCACTGCTTGAGCTCCCGCAATTGGACTCGAACCAATAACCTGCCGATTAACAGTCGGCTGCTCTGCCAATTGAGCTATGCGGGATTGAGTTGTCCGCTTCGGCGACACTGTGTGGCGCTTGCTGCGGGACATACATTAGCGCATCCAGGGGGGTGGTCCGCCAATCGCTTTCGCCGGGCGATCTCGGCCCCGGCCCCGAACCGCCTGCTGAGCCCGCTTCCGCCTCCCCCGCGCACCCCCTCGGGCGAGCTCCCGCGCCGCTCCTGCGCCGTCCCCGCGCCCCCGCGGAACCCCCGCCGCGCCCCTGCCGCGCCCCCGCCGGGCGCGTCCGGCGGGCGGCCGGGCGCGCGGCCGGGGATGCTGGGGAACGTGCCGAACGGTTCGCCGACGGCCGGGACGGGTAGGGCATCGCGGCAGAGCGCCACGAGAGAGGGTGGAGACCGAAAGATGTGGAAGCTGACGTTCGTCGTGGGGGCGGCCACCGGGTACGTCCTGGGGGCCCGGGCCGGCCGCGAGCGCTACGAGCAGATCGCGGCGGCCGCGCAGCGGTTCGCGCAGAGCCCCAAGGTCCAGGACGCCACCCAACGGGCCCGGGAGAGCGCGGGCTCGGCCGCCGGCAAGGCGGTCGGCGCGGTCACCGACCGGGTCGGTGACCGGCTGCCGAACGCGCTCACCGACCGGGTGCCGTACTTCAACCGGCCACGTGACGCGGACGACAGCTGGGGCACGGTGCGCCGCTAGCGCCCGTCGTCACCTCCGGCCTGCGGGCCGGAGCTGTACCGAGTGGGCAACACTTGGCCGGTGCGACACCGGCAGTGCCCCCGGCAGTGCCCCGGCTGCGGCATGATCTCCCCATGGCCATCGTCGCAGGCATCGACAGCTCGACCCTCCGCACCAGGATCGTCGCGTGCGACGCGGACACCGGCGCCGTGCTGCGCTCGGGCAAGGCCCAGCACCCGGCCTCCGAGGCGTCCCAGGCGCGCGCCACCGAGGCCGATCCGCAGTCCTGGCTGCACTCGCTCGGCGAGGCGGCCACCGGCGGCCTGCTGGAGAGCGTCCGGGCGATCGGCGTGTCCGCGCAGCAGCACAGCATGATCGGACTGGACGCCGGCGGTGTGCTGGTCCGCCCCGCACTGCTCTGGACCGACCCGCGCTCCTCCGGTGCGGCCGCCTCGCTGGTGGACGCGCTGGGCGGCCCGGCCGCCTGGATCGAGGCGATCGGTTCGGTGCCCGCCGCCAACTACACGATCGCCAAGCTGCGCTGGCTCGCCGAGTTCGAGCCGGCCAACGCCCGCCGGATCGCCGAGGTGCTGCTGCCGCACGACTGGCTGGTCTGGCAGTTGCTGGGCCACCCGCAGCGGCGCACCACCGACCGGGGCGACGCCTCCGGCACCGGCTACTGGTCGCCGATCACCGGGGAGTACCGCCAGGACCTGGTCGAACTCGCGCTCGGCCACGAGCTGCTGCGACTGCCCGAGGTGCTCGGCCCCGCCGAGCCCGCCGGGCACACCCCCGAGGGCCTGCTGATCTCGGCCGGCACCGGCGAGAACATGGCCGCCGCGCTCGGCCTGGGGCTGCGTCCGGGCGACGCGGTGGTCTCGCTCGGCGCGAACGGCACCATCTTCGCCGTGCACGAGCAGCCGGTGGTCGATCCGAGCGGCACGGTCTCCTCGTTCGCCGACGCGACCGGCCACCACCTGCCGATGGTCGGCACGCTGAACGCCGCTCAGGTGCTGCGCGCCACCGCCCAGTTGCTCGGGCGCGATCTGGAAGGCCTCAGCGAGCTGGCCCTGCAGTCCTCGCCGGGCTCGTACGGGCTGGTGCTGCTGCCCTACCTGGACGGCGAGCGCACGCCCAGACTGCCGCACGCGGCGGGCACCCTGACCGGGCTGCGGGCCGACGCGATGCGGGCCGAGCACCTGGCCAGGGCGGCCGTCGAGGGCATGCTGTGCAACATCGCGGACGCGCTGGACGCGATGCGGGCCAGGGGCGTCGCGGTGCGCCGGGTGGTGCTGCTCGGCGCGGTCGGGCGGCTCGCGGCGGTGCGCGAGATCGCGCCGATGGTCTTCGGCTGCCCGGTGGTGATACCGCCGCCCGGTGACCACGCGGCGCGCGGCGCGGCCCGTCAGGCGGCCTGGGCGCTGGCCGGCACGCCCGAGCCGCCGCAGTGGGAACTGCCCGACGCGGTCGTGCTGGAGGCCGACCCCGACATGCCATACGGCAACGCAATTCGGCAGCAATACGGCGCGGTTCGTGACCAGGTCCACCCTGAGATCGCTGAGAGGGCCTAGCTTGGGAGGATCGGTTCCCGATCGAAGGGCATTCCCGGCATGGCGCTGCACCACGGCAACGGCGGAGAACACCGACTGAGCGTCAATCCGCTGTTGGGCGAGGCGGATCCCATCGGGGCGATGCGGATGGCACCGCCGAAACACCGGCTGCACCACGTCCCGATCCCGCCGCGCACGGCTTACCAGTTGATCCACGACGAGCTGATGCTGGACGGCAACGCCAGGCTCAACCTCGCCACCTTCGTCACCACCCAGATGGAGCCCGAGGCCGACCGGCTGATGGCCGAGTGCTCCGACAAGAACATGATCGACAAGGACGAGTACCCGCAGACCGCCGAGCTGGAGAAGCGCTGCGTCTCGATCCTCGCCGACCTGTGGCACGCGCCGGACCCGGAGCAGGCGGTGGGCTGCTCCACCACCGGTTCCAGCGAGGCCTGCATGCTGGCCGGCCTCGCCCTGAAGCGCCGCTGGATGCGCAAGAACCAGGCCCGCTACGACGCCGGGGCCAAGCCCAACCTCATCATGGGCGTGAACGTCCAGGTCTGCTGGGAGAAGTTCGCGAACTTCTGGGAGGTGGAGATGCGCCTCGTCCCGATGGACGGCGAGCGCTACCACCTGGGCGCCGCCGAGGCGGTGGCGCTCTGCGACGAGAACACCATCGGCATCGTCGGCGTGCTGGGCTCCACCTTCGACGGCTCCTACGAGCCGATCGAGGAGATCTGCGCCGCGCTGGACGAGTTGCAGCGCAGCACCGGCCTGGACATCCCGGTCCACGTGGACGGCGCCTCGGGTGCCATGGTGGCACCGTTCCTCGACCCCGATCTGGTCTGGGACTTCCGGCTGCCGCGGGTCGCCTCGATCAACACCAGCGGGCACAAGTTCGGCCTGGTCTACCCGGGCGTCGGCTGGGCACTCTGGCGCGACCGCGAGGCGCTGCCGGAGGAGCTGGTCTTCAAGGTCAACTACCTGGGCGGCGACATGCCGACCTTCGCGCTGAACTTCTCCCGGCCCGGCGCCGAAGTGGTCGCGCAGTACTACAACTTCCTGCGACTGGGCCGCGAGGGCTACCGCGCCGTGCAGCAGTCCTGCCGCCACGTCGCCCAGCACATGGCCCTCGGCATCGAGAAGCTGGGCGCCTTCCGCCTGCTCACCCGGGGCGACGAACTGCCGGTCTTCGCCTTCACGGTGGCCGACGGGATCACCCACTTCGACGTCTTCGACGTCTCGCGGCGGCTGCGCGAGCGCGGCTGGCAGGTGCCCGCCTACACCTTCCCGGAGAACCGGACCGACCTGTCGGTGCTGCGGGTGGTCTGCCGCAACGGCTTCACGATCGACCTCGCCGACATACTGCTTGCGGACCTGGCCCGGATCCTGCCCGAGCTCCAGCTGCAGTCGGCGCCGCTGCAGGACCGTGGCATCGAACCGGAGAGCGCCTTCCACCACTGATCCACGGAAGATGAAGAGGGCATCCAACACCATCGACTGACGGTACGTCAACAGGTGGTGCGAGAACTGGTGCTGAACAGATGACTGATCCTCCGAGTTATCACGCTATGCGTGGGCACACTGACGTTGAGTCAGGAGGAGGGATCCCTTGCGCATCCTGCGACGCCAGAAAACCTCGCACCACCTGCGGCCCCCTCGGCCACCGCGCCCGCAGCGCCCGTCCCGCCCGTCGGCCCCGGCCCGCGCGCCACGCCCGCCACGCGCCACCGGCTCGTTCCAGCGCTCGCGACGCGCCGGCGGCGTCGCGCTGATGGCCTGTGCCGCACTGATCACCGCGAGTTGCGTGCAGGCCTCCGGCACGCCGCCGCACGGCTCGGCCGCGATGGCGTCGTCCGCCACGAAGGTGACCGTCAACGACCCGGCGCAGTACGTGAACCCGTTCATCGGGACCGAGCACGGCCCGTTCGACGACGGCAACGGCGGCGAGGCCGGCACCACGTTCCCCGGCGCGACCGCGCCACTGGGTATGGTCCAGTGGAGCCCGGACACCGTGGACTACCAGCCGGGCGGCTACAACCACGACGACAACCGGATCCGCGGCTTCAGCCTGACCCACATATCCGGCGCGGGCTGCGGTGCCTACCTGGACATCCCGTTCATGCCGGCACTCGGCTCCGGCCCGGTCGACTACTCGAGCTTCTCGCACGCGAACGAGACGGCCTCGCCGGGCCGTTACACGGTCACCTTCGACAACGGGCTGACCACCGACCTGGCCGCCACCCAGCGCACGGGCATCGCCCGGTTCGGCTATCCGGCCGGGCAGGGCGCCACGCTCAGCGTGGACGCGGGCTCGGCGGCCTACGGCGCCACCGGCAGCATCAGCATCGGCGGCAGCACGATCTCCGGCTACACCGACAGCGGTGGCTTCTGCGGGGCCGGCAACCACTACCGGATCTACTTCACGGCCGTCTTCGACCACGCGTTCACCGGTACGACCGGCAGCACCGGCTCGCGCGCGGTGGTCTCCTTCGACACCTCCTCGAACCGCACGGTGACCGCGCGCGTCGGCATCTCGTTCACCAGCGCGGCCGGCGCGGTGGCCAACCTCCAGGCCGAACAGGGTTCCGAGAGCTTCGACCAGATCGCGGCCGGCTCCCGCGCCACCTGGGACGGCATGCTGGGCCGGATCGCCGTCGCCGGCGGCAGCGCGCAGGACACCGGGACGTTCTACACCGCGCTCTACCACTCGCTGCTGCACCCCAGCGTGCTGAGCGACGTGAACGGGCAGTACGCCGGTTTCGACGGGCAGATCCACTCGGTGGCGGCCGGCCATGCCCAGTACGCCGACTTCTCCGGCTGGGACATCTACCGCTCACAGGCCCAGTTGCTCGCACTGCTCGCACCGCAACAGGCCTCGGACGTCGCCCAGTCGATCGTCAACCAGGGTGAACAGGGCGGCTACCTGGACCGCTGGACGCTGGCCAACGGCGGCACCGGCGTGATGATCGGCGACCCGATGCCGATCATCGCCGCCGACCTCTACGCCTTCGGGGCAACCGACTTCGACGCCCAGGGGCTGCTCTCGCTCGCCCTGGACGGCACCACCAAGGACAACGAACGCAGCGGGAACGAGAGTTACGACGCCGAGGGATTCGTCCCGCTCGGCAACGAGCCGTGGCCGGCCTCGGAGACCCTGGAGTACGCGAGCGCCGACTTCGCGATCTCACAACTCGCGCTCCGTCTGGGCGACTCCACGGTGCACGACACCTACCTGCACCGCGCGCAGAACTGGCGCAACGTGTTCAACATCGACAGCCGCTACATCCAGCCGCGTTTCGCCGACCACAGCTGGCAGCCGTTCTACCCGAGTTGGCCGAACGGCTTCGTCGAGGGCGACAGCTCGCAGTACACCTGGATGGTCCCGCAGAACCCGCGCGGCCTCTTCGACGCCATCGGCGGCAACGCGGCGGTGGTCAGCCGGCTGGACGCCTACTTCGGTCAGCTCAACGCCGGCCCCGAGGCGCCCAACGCCTACCTGGGCAACGAGCCTTCGCTCGCCGACCCGTGGCTCTACGACTACGCGGGCCGCCCGGACCGCACCCAGGCCGTGGTCCGCCAGGCGCTGACCACGCTCTTCTCCGACACCCCGAGCGGCGAGCCCGGCAACGACGACCTCGGCGAGATGTCCTCCTGGGCCGTCTGGGCGGCGCTCGGGATGTACCCGCAGGTGCCGGGCCGAGCCGAACTCGTCCTGTCCAGCCCGCTCTTCCCGGCAGTGACGATCACCCGCGGCAACGGAGTGGTGATCGACATCAGCGCCCCCGGTGCCTCGGACGGCACTCCGTACGTCACCGGTCTGAAGGTCAACGGCACGGCCTCGCAGCAGCCGTGGCTCGGCGAGGGCTTCGTCGGCTCCGGCGGGACCCTGGAGTACACGCTGAGCGGCAGCCCGGCGCCGTGGGGCTCGGCGGCGGCCGACGCGCCACCGTCCTTCGACGTCGGCCCGGCCACCCCGGTCACCGGGACGGTCACCGGGACCGGCGGCGTGTGCATGGACGTCGACCACAGCCAGACCTACAACGGCACCCCGGTGCAGGCCTGGTACTGCAACGGCACCGCCGCCCAGCAGTGGACGCTCGCCTCGGACGGTACGGTCCAGGCGCTCGGCCACTGCCTGGACCTCAACCAGAGCGGCAGCGGCAACGGCACGGCGGTGCAGTTGGTGACCTGCGACGGCACCGGCGCGCAGCAGTGGTGGCCGCGGCCGGACGGCACGCTGGTCAACCCACCGTCCGGACGCTGCCTCGACCTGCCCTACGACGGCGCCCCGGTCGGCACCCAGCTACGGCTCTGGGACTGCACCGGCAGCGCCACCCAGCGCTGGACCGTTCCCTAGGATCCATCGGGCCACCGTTCGTCGGGCTACGGTCCGTCGGGCTGCAGCCCGTCCGCCGCTCCCCCGTGCCAGCTGGACCAGAGCGCCGCGTACGCGCCGCCGTCGGCCACCAGCTGGTCGTGCGGGCCGAGTTCGACCAGGTGGCCGTCCGCCAGGACGGCCACCTGGTCCGCGTCGTGGGCGGTGTGCAGGCGGTGGGCGATGGCGATCACGGTGCGGCCGGACAGCACGGCGGCCAGGGCGCGTTCGGCGTGCCGGGCGGTGGCGGGGGCGAGCAGCGCGGTCGCCTCGTCCAGGATCACCGTGTGCGGGTCGGCCAACAGCACGCGGGCCAGCGCGAGTTGCTGGGCCTGGGCACCGTCGGGGCGGTATCCGGCGGGGCCCAGCTCGGTGTCCAGCCCGGCCGACGGCCCGTCGGACCCCTCCGCCCCGTCGGCCCAGTCGGCGCCGACGGCGGCCAGCGCCTGGGTGAGCTCGGCGTCGGTGGCGTTCGGTGCGGCGATCAGCAGGTTCTCCCGGACCGTGCCGAGGAAGACGTGCTGCTCCTGGGTCACCAGCACCACCTGGCGGCGCAGCTGATCCGGGTCCAGCTCGGCGATCGGCACACCGCCGACCGTCACCGAGCCGCTGCGCGGGGCCTCGACACCGGCCAGCAGCCGGCCCAGCGTCGATTTGCCCGCGCCGGACGGGCCGACCAGCGCGAGCCGCTCGCCGGGGCGGACCGTCAGGCTGACCCGGTGCAGCACGTCGGGCGCGCCGGCGCCGTCGTAGGCGAAGCTGACGTCGGCCACCTCGATCCGGTCGTCGGCCGGAACGCCCGCACGCCGGTCGGCGCTTGCGTCGGCATCGGTGTCGGCCAGGCCCACGTCGGTCTGGGCCAGGCCCGCCACCCGGGCGAACGCGGCCATACTGCTCTGGAGCCCCTCGACGCGGAACATCACCGCCTCCATCGGCCCGTCCAGCTGGCGCAGGTACAGCGCCACCGAGACCACCGCGCCCAGGCTCACCGAGCCGCGCGCGTGCAGCAGGCCGCCGAGCAGCAGCACGCCGACCACCGGCAGTGCGTAGCAGGTGTCCACGATCGGGAAGAGCACGTTGCGCAGGAAGAGGGTGCGCAGCCGGGCCGTCCTGGCGGTGTCGAGCACCCGGCCGCTGACCGCCAGGCGCTGCCGCTGGAGCCCGAGCGCCTCGACGGTGCGGGCGCCGCCGGCGGTCGCGGCGAGCATCTCGGCGAGCGCCGAGTTGCTCGCGCCCTCGGCGAGGTAGGCGGCGGGCGCGCGGCGCAGGTACCAGCGGGTGGCGAGCGTGATGCCGAACAGGCCGAGCAGCCCGCAGGCGCCGAGCCGGGGGTCGACGGCGAGCGCGGCGGCCAGGATGAACAGTGCCTGCACCAGCGCGATCAGCACGTCGGGGCCCAGGTCGCGCAGCGTCGCCGCGACGGCGTCCACATCGGCGGTGCCGCGGGTGGTCAGGTCACCGGTGCCGGCCCGCTCGACGGTCGCGGCGGGCAGCGCGAGTGCCCGGTCGAGGAACTGCTCGCGGATCCGGGCGGCCGTCCGCTCGCCGAAGCGGTGGGCCAGCAGGCGGGCGAACCGGGAGAGCAGCAGCTGGACGAGCGTGCAGCCGAGCAGGGCGAGCGCGAGCCGGTCCACCGGGCCGGTGCCGCCGTGCGCCTTGACGGAGTCGATGATCCGGCCGAGCAGCCACGGACCGGCCAGGCCGGTCGCCGCGGCGAGCGCGCTGAGCAGCAGCACGGCGGCGAACGCCCAACCGTCCAGCCGGACCAGGCGCAGTGCGGCCCGGCGGGTGACGGGCGGGGTGGCTATCGGGAGGTGACGGTTCATCGGAGCACCCCACTCTCGGACGACGTACTCCCGGACGACATACGGTCTGTCGGCTCGCCGGCGCCGCGGGCGACCAGGGCGCGATAGGCCGGTTCGGTGCGCAGCAGTTCGCGGTGCGTGCCGGCGACCGCCGGCTCGCCGTCCACCAGGAAGTACACGGTGTCCGCCCGCTCCAGCAGCAGCGGGGAGGTGCTGGTCACCAGCGTGGTGCGGCCGCCCCGGGCCGCGCGCAGCCGTTCGGCCAGCGCGGCCTCGGTGTGCGCGTCGAGCGCCGAGGTGGGCTCGACCGCCAGCAGCACCTCGGGCTCGGCCAGCAACGCCCGGGCCAGCCGCAGTCGCTGGCGCTGACCGCCGGACAGGTTGCGGCCCTGCGCCTCGATCAGCGTGTCCAGCCCGTCCGGCAGGCCGGTCAGCACGTCCTGCGCGACGGCCGCGTGCACGGCCCGCGCGATCGCCGGCTCGTCCGGCTCGCCGCGCCCGGCGAGCAGTTCGCGCAGCGGTCCGGCGAACAGGTCGGCCTCGTTGTCGGCGACCAGGATCCGCTCGCGCACGCGGGCCGCCGAGATCTCGCCGAGCCGGACCCCGCCCCAGCTCGCCGCCGACTCGGCGAACCGGCCGAGCCGCTCCACCACCGCCGCCGCGTCCGCCGGGCGGGCGGCGACGAGCGCGGTGAAGCTGCCCGGCACCAGCCGCACGCCCGTCTCCGGGTCGTCCAGCACCGCCGGTCCGGCCGGCGCCGGCGCGCTGCCCGCCGCCGACTCGGGTTCGAGCCCGAGGAACCGCACCACCCGGGCGGCCGCGACCAGCCCGCGGCTGATGTCGTAACCGCCCTCGATCAGCGCCGAGACCGGCACCACCAGCACCGCGACGTAGCCGTAGACGGCGACCAGCTGGCCCACCGTGATCTGCCCCTGAGCGGCCATCCGGGCCGCCGGCCAGGTGACCGCGGCCAGGAAGAGCGCCGGCAGGCCGATCCCGAGCGCCTGGATCCAGCTGGTCACCGTGCCGACCCGGTAGCCCTGCGCCCGCAGTTCCTGCGACTCGCGCCGGTAGCGGTCGGCGAACAGCTCCTTGCCGCCCAGGCCGTTCAGCACCCGCAGTCCGCCGACCAGGTCCGCCAGCCGGGCGGCCAGCGCGCCCTGCCGGCCGCGGTAGACGGTCTCGGCCCCGATCAGGCGGCCGAGCAGCGGGCCGACCAGCAACGCGAGCAGCGGCACGCCGACCAGGGCCAGCACGGCCAGCAGCGCCGAGATGCGCAGCAGCAGCGCGGCCACCACCAGGTAGGCCAGCACCGCGCCGACGCCGGGGCCGGTGGGGGTCAGCGCCATGCCGATGGTCCGGACGTCGGAGATGCCGATCGTGACCACTTCGCCCGCGGTGACCCGGCGGGGCAGCGTGGCGCCGAGCCGGACGGCCTGGCGGACCACCGCGTCGACCGTGCGCAGCAGCGCGTCGGTGCGCACCAGCGTCATGGTGCGGTGGCGCAGACCGGCCAGCAGGGCGTTGAGCACGCCGACGCCGAGCAGCGCGGCCGTCCAGCCGAACAGCGCGCGGGTGTCGCCGGGTTGCAGGCCCTGGTCGATCGCCCGGGAGAGCAGGTACGGCGGCAGCGTGAGACAGACCATCCACAGGCTGCCGAGCAGCCCGCCGGCCGCGACCCGGCCGCGCTGGCTGGTGATCAGCCACCACAGGTAGCGCCGGGCGCTGCGAGTGTCCGGGGCCGGCGGCGCCGGCGTCGGCGTCGGCGTCGGCGGACGCGGCACGTCACCGGGCCGCGAACTGTCCGATTCTGTACGTACGATCGTCACACTGCGGACTCTAGTAAGTGATCGTCAATCCAGATAGCCGCGCAGCTGGTCGGCGAACGCGTGGTCGCGCAGCTTCGCGAGCGTCTTGGACTCGATCTGCCGGATCCGCTCCCGGGTCACGCCGAACAGCACGCCGATCTCCTCCAGCGTGCGCGGCCGCCCGTCCACCAGGCCGTACCGCAGCTCGACCACCTTGCGCTCGCGCTCCCCCAGCGTGGCCAGCACCGCCTCCAGATGCTCGCGCAGCAGCAGGAAGGCGGCGCTCTCCACCGGTGAGGCGGCGTCGGCGTCCTCGATCAGGTCGCCGAGCGCGACGTCGTCCTCCTCGCCGACCGGGGTGTGCAGCGAGACCGGCTCCTGGGCCAGCCGCAGCACCTCGCGCACCCGGACCTCGGTCAGTTCCAGCACCACGCCGACCTCGGCGGGCGTCGGCTCGCTGCCGCGCTCCTGGAGCAGCCGGCGCTGCACCCGCAGCACCCGGTTGATCAGCTCGACCACGTGCACCGGGACCCGGATGGTGCGCGCCTGGTCGGCCAGCGCGCGGCTCATCGACTGGCGGATCCACCAGGTCGCGTACGTGGAGAACTTGTAGCCGCGGGTGTAGTCGAACTTCTCGACGGCGCGGATCAGGCCGAGGTTGCCCTCCTGGACCAGGTCGAGCATGGTCAGCCCGCGGCCGATGTAGCGCTTGGCGACCGAGACGACCAGCCGCAGGTTCGCCTCGATCAGGCGGCGTTTGGCGATCCGGCCGAGCACCACCAGGCGGTCCAGCTCGTCGGCGAGCCGGACCTGCTCGTCGGACAGCCCGGCGGACAGCCCGGCGGACGGGCCGGCGGACGGCGCTGCGGACAGCTCGCCGCCCGGCAGGCCGCGCTCGTTCAGCCGGGCCTCGGCGAACAGCCCGGCCTCGACCTGGCGGGCCAGCTCGACCTCCTCGGCCGCGGAGAGCAGCCGGATCCGGCCGATCTCGTGCAGGTACTGGCGGAACAGGTCGGCAGCCGGGCCGGTGGGCTCGTCGAGCAGCGCGACCGGGCGGAGCTCCTGCTCCAGCTCCTGCTTCAGCTCCTGTTCCAGCTCCGGGTCCTGCTCCAGCTCCGACGCGGCGGGGTCGCCCCCTGGTCCGGGTCCTGGTCCGGGGTCCGCCCCGGGGCCCCCGGTCGGCTCCACGCCGGGCCCGGGGTCGGAGTCGGGATCGGGCAAGGGCTCGAACTCGGGCACGAGCAGCGGCTCAAGCTCGGGCACGAGCGCGCCGGCAGGCGCTTGCTCGGGCGCTCTGGCCATCTCCAAAGGGGCCCACCTCCGCGGGCCGGCGGGCCCGCAATCCGACGGACTGATGCCCCTTCAGTGTGGGGTACGCCACACTCCGGCGCCGAGAGCCGTGCGGTGATTTTCCGTGGCCGCTGCCCGGGTCCGCCCGCAGCGCCGTGCCTCAGAGCCCGGCAGCGCCCCGGGTGCGCAGGTTGTCGTCGTACTGCTGGAGCGCCCAGAGCTCCTGCTGCACCGGCGCCAACTGCTCGGCGGTGGCCCGGTTCCCGAGTCGCTGCAGGTGCCCGCGGACCTCGTCCACCCGGCGCTTCACCGAGGCGCGGCGCAGGTTGACCAGGAACTCGCCCGCGTAGATCTCGTCCGGCTTGCGCCGGGTGCGGATCGGCTCCACCGTCAATTCCAGTACCAGCGAACGCACCTGGTCGTTCTCGGCAGCCTCGCGGACGGCCCCGACGAAGTCCGGCAGCCCGGTCCCGAAGAGCGTGCCGCCGGCCTTGCCGATCGCCCGCCGGACCGCCGCGTACGGCGGCGCCGGGAACTCCTCCTCGCCGTACTGGTCGAACGCCGGGCTGACCAACTCCGGATGCTGAAGCGCGAGTTTGAGCAGCTCGCGCTCGACGAACTGGACCGGATCGCGCGGGTCGAGGCGGAACTGCGGCCGCTGCTGGACCGGTTGGACGGCCTGCGGCTCGATCCGGCGCGGCGCCTGCCGCCCCTGCTGCGGCGACTCACGCTGCCAGCGGGCGATCTGCCCGACCCGGCGCACCACGAACTGCTCGTCCAGGATGCCCAGCAGGCCGGCCAGCTGCACGGCGTACTCGTGCCGGATCGACGGGTCCTTGATCTTGGCGACGATCGGCGCGGCCTCCTCCAGCGCCGCCGCCCGCCCCTCGGCCGCATCGACCCGGTGCCGGGCGACCGCCGAGCGCAGCGCGAACTCGAAGAGCGGGACGGGGTTCTCGATCAGCTCGCGGACCGCGTCGTCACCCTGGGCGAGCCGCAGTTCGCACGGGTCCATGCCGCCCGGGGTGATCGCGATCGAGGTGCGGGCGGCGAACTTCTGGTCGTCCTCGAAGGCGCGCAGGGCGGCCTTCTGGCCGGCCGCGTCGCCGTCGAAGGTGAAGACCGTCTCGCCGCGGTACTGACTGGTGTCCATCAGCAGCCGGCGGATGATCTTGATGTGGTCCTCGGCGAACGCGGTGCCGCAGGTGGCCACCGCGGTCGTCACGCCGGCCAGATGACAGGCCATCACGTCGGTGTAGCCCTCGACCACCACCGCACGGCCGGACTTGGCGATCTCCTTCTTCGCCAGGTCGATGCCGTACAGCACGTGCGACTTCTTGTAGATCGGCGTCTCGGGCGTGTTGAGGTACTTCGGCCCGTTGTCGTCCTCGCGCAGCCGGCGCGCGCCGAAGCCGACCACCTCGCCGGCCACGTCGCGGATCGGCCAGACCAGCCGGCCGCGGAACCGGTCGATCAGCCCGCCACGCTGCCCCTGCGAGGCCAGCCCGCCGAGCAGGATCTCCTTGTCACTGAAGCCCTTGCCGCGCAGGTAGCGGACCAGGTGCTCCCAGCCGGCCGGCGCGTAGCCGACGCCGAACCGGGCGGCCGCCTCCGCGTCGAAACCGCGCTCGGCCAGGAAGCCGCGGCCGATCTCACCCTCCGGCGACTGCAACTGCTCCTGGTACCAGGCGGAGGCCACCTTGTGCGCATCGACCAGCCTGGTCCGCTCGCCCTGCTGGGCGCGCGGCGAGTAGCCGCCCTCCTCGTAGCGCAGCGTGATGTTGGCCTGGGCGGCCATCCGCTCGACGGCCTCGGCGAACGAGAAGTGCTCGATCTTCATCAGGAAGGAGATCGTGTCGCCGCTCTCCTGGCACCCGAAGCAGTGGAACACGCCCTTGCTCGGGCTGACGTAGAAGGACGCCGACTTCTCGTCGTGGAACGGGCAGACGCCCTTCAGCTGGCCGCCGCCACCGTTCGTCAGCTGTACGTAGTCGCCGACCACCACGTCGATGGGCAGCGCGCTGCGCACCGCCTGCACGTCTTCATCCCGGATCCGCCCTGCCACTCGGCGAGTGTACGGGAGGAGGGGTGCCCGGCGGCGACCTCAGCGCCGGGCCTGGCACCGGGCCTGGCAGCCGGCCTAGGGCTTGTCTGACAATTCGCGTCGGATAGCGCGCGGCGTTGGGCGCCCGGCTGGGCGTGCCGGCGAAGCGTCCTCGTACTGGGCCGTACTTGGATGCTTCGCCGGTGCGTCCAGCCGGGATGCCCGGCGTCGCGCGCCCGGCGGGAATTGTCAGACAAGCCCTAGCGCCAGGCCTGGCCGACCAGCCGGGCGTGCAGCGCGAGCGCCGAGGCGTCGGTCAGGGTGGCGATCTGGTCGATCACCGCGCGCTGCGCCGCCCGGTCGTCCTCGGCCTCCTCGTACATCGTCCGGAAGACCTGGTCCAGGCCCTCCGGCGCGCGCTTGCCGAGCACGTACGCGAGCTCGGCGATCACGATCCGCTGGGTGGCCCGCAGCTGCTCCTGCTCGTCGCGCTGCATCACGTAGCGGACCGCGACCGCCTTGAGCACCGCGCACTCCAGCCGCACCGGCCGCGGCACCACCAGCTCGGCGGCGTACCGGGTGAGCCGGCCGGGTCCGTAGCGGGCCCGGGTGGCCTGTTCGGCGGCCAGGCAGAACCGGCCGATCAGCTGGCTGGTCAGATCCTTGAGCCCGGCCCGGCCACGGCTGGAGCCGTCGTACCCGCGCGGCCACCAGTCCTCGGCCTGGAGGCGGTCCAGCGCCTCGTCGAACTCCGCGGGCTCGGCGTCCGGCGCGTACCGCGCGGCGACCTCGAAGAGCCCGGCCCGCTCGGCCCGGCTGGCCAGCGCCGCCGGGTCGATGTGGCCGGCGAACAGGCCGTCCTCGACGTCATGGGTCGAGTACGCGACGTCGTCCGACCAGTCCATCACGGTCGCCTCGAAGCACTTGCGGCCCTGCGGCGCGCCGGACCGCAGCCAGCGGAAGACCGGCAGGTCGTCGGTGTAGACGCCGAACTTCGTGGACGCCGGGTCGCTCGGGTGGCCGCCCCTGGCCCACGGGTACTTGGTGGCGGCGTCCAGCGCGGCCCGGGTCAGGTTGAGGCCGACGCTGCGGCCCGGCCAGGGCGCGAGGCGCGCCGGCTCCTCGTCGAGCGGGGCGAACCGCTTCGGTTCGAGGCGGGTCAGGATCCGCAGCGACTGCGCGTTGCCCTCGAACCCGCCGCAGGCCTCGGCGGCCTGGTCGAGGGCCTCCTCGCCGGTGTGACCGAACGGCGGGTGGCCGATGTCGTGCGCCAGGCACGCGGTCTCCACCAGGTCCGGGTCGCAGCCCAGCGCGGCGCCCAACTCCCGCCCGACCTGCGCGCATTCGAGCGAGTGGGTGAGCCGGGTGCGGGGGAAGTCGCTGCGCATCGGGGCCACCACCTGGGTGGTGCCGGCGAGCCGGCGCAGCGCGGCGGAGTGCAGGACGCGGGCCCGGTCGCGCTGGAACGCGGTGCGGCCGGGGCGCTTGTCCGGCTCGGGCACCCAGCGGGCCTCGGCGAGCTCGGTGCGGCTCAGGTCGTCAACGGGTCCGTCGCTCGGGTTCGGCGTGGTGGCGTCCATAGAGCTGTCACGGTACGCCGCCGGTACGACGAATGGCCGGTGCCGCGCTCGAATGGGCGCAGTGGCCATGATGCAGAGAACTCTCTGCAGATTGTCCTATGCAGAGACTCCTCTGCAAGATAGAGTCCTCAGCATGAACCACGGCACGGACGACACCGAAGACAGCGACGGCCCCGAGGGCACCGAGCCCACCGACGCGCCCGACTCCCGGGTCGTGGATCCGCGCAGCCTGCGGGCGCTGGCCCACCCGCTGCGGATGCGGATCCTGGACCAGCTCACCGACCAGGGCCCGGCCACCTCCGCCCGGCTCGCCGCGAGCCTCGGCGAGAACACCGGCACCGTCAGCTGGCACCTGCGCCACCTCGCCGAGCACGGCTACATCGAGGAGGAGGAGGGGCGCGGCACCAAGCGCGAGCGCTGGTGGCGGCGCAAGAGCCGCAAGCTGGTCTTCAACCTCAGCGAGCTGACGGTGGACGAGCAGACCCGCGCGGCCATGTCGGTCTACCAGCAGCACTACCTGGAGCGGACCTTCCGCCGAGCCGCCCAGGCGCTGTCGGTGCCGGTCACCGGCGAGTGGGTCGGCGCCGGGAACATGTCCGACTGGGGCGACGTCAGGATGACGCCCGCGCAGCTCAAGGCACTCGGCACCGAGCTGCTGGCGGTGATCAAGCGGCACGTCCCCGATCCCGAGGCACCCGTCCCCGCCGACGCGCAGCCCGTACTGATCCAGTTCCAGGCCCTGCCGATGCTGCCCGCGTCACCTGCCGAGCCGCCCCTGCCGCTGCCCCTGTCCGAGTCACCGACGCCCGAGGACGACCGATGACGACCACCGCCGACACCGCCGACACTGCCGAAGCCCCCGACACCGCCGATATCGGCGACACCGCAGGCACCGCAGGCACCGTGCTCGACCCTGCCGCCGGCCGCCGGCGCAGCCTGCTGCTGCGCCACCGCGACTTCCGGCTCCTCTTCACCGGCGAGACGGCCGACAAGTACGGCTCCTCGGTCACCGGCCTGGCGTTACCCCTCATCGCGCTCGGCGTGCTGCACGCCGACGCCTTCCAGGTCAGCGCGCTGACCGCGGCCACCTGGGCGCCCTGGCTGCTGATCGGCCTACCGGTCGGCGCCTGGGTGGACCGGATGCGCCGGCGGGTCGTGATGCTGGTGGCGGCCGCCGTGCAGCTGCTGCTCTACCTGACCGTCCCGGTCGCCGCCGCGCTCGGCCTGCTGACGTACGGCCAGTTGCTCGCGGTCGCGCTCTGCGCCGGCACCGGCGCGGTCTTCTTCGAGACCGCCTACACCGCGTACCTGCCCAGCCTGGTCGCCGAGGCCGACCGCGCCGAGGGCAACGCGAAGCTCCAGGGCAGCGCATCGGCCGCCCGGATCGTCGGACTGGGCTCCGGCGGCACGCTGGCCCAGGTCTTCGGCCCGGTCAACAGCCTGCTCGCGAACACCGTGACGTTCCTGATCGCGCTGGCCTGCACCGCCTCGATCAAGCAGCGCGAGCCGGCTGCCGAACCGGCCGGCGCATCGACCGGCGCATCGGCCGAGCAGCCGCGACGCGAGCGGCGGCGGCTGCGCGACGAGGTCGGCGAGGGTCTGCGGATCGTCGCCCGGGACCCGTGGCTGCGCCCGTTCGCCATCTACGGCGCACTCGGCAACCTGGCCCTGACGGCGTACCAGTCGATCCAGGTGGTCTTCCTGATCGGCCGGGCCGGCCTGCCGGAGAGCGTCATCGGCACCCTGATCGGGGCCGCCGGCCTCGGCGGCATCCTCGGCGCGACGTTCGCCCGCCGGATCGGCAGGGCGCTCGGCACCGCCCGCGCGACGCTGCTCCTGCTGCTCGTGCTGCCGAGCCTCGCCGTGCTGATCCCGCTCACCGGCCGCGGCCCCGGCATGCTCTGCTACCTGGCCGGCGGCTTCTCGGTCTCCGCCGGCATCGTGGCCGGCAACGTGCTGCGCGCCACCTTCACCCAGAGTTACACCAGGCCCGAACTGCGCGGCCGGATCTCCGCGAGCACCGCGTTCCTCGTCTACGGCACCATGCCGATCGGCGCCCTGCTCGGCGGCGCCCTCGCCGCCACCCTCGGCCTGACCCCCGCCATGTGGCTCACCACGGCCGCGGTCCCGCTCGCGGCGGGCGTCCTCTGGTTCTCGCCGCTGCGCCACTGCCGCGACCTGCCGACCGGAGTGCTGATGCCGGCCCCCGCCGCGTGAAGCCCCCCGCTGGGACGCCGTCCCGCACCCATCGCGTTAGCAGAGTATGGATCGCTCACAACCGAGTACCGCGCCACCGGAGCCACTGGACTTCCGGGACTTCGCCGCGGCGCGCGGCCGTCATCTGATTCGCACGGCCTACCTGCTGACGGGTGGTGACGCCCACCTGGCCGAAGACCTCGCCCAGGAGGCGCTGGGGCGGATCTTCGGCAAGTGGCGGAAGATATCCCGCCTCGACAACCCCGCCGGCTACGCACAGGCCGTGCTGGTCAACACCTTCCTCTCGCACCGCCGCCGGCGCAGCGCGAGCGAACAGGTCACCGACAGCTTCGCCGAGGTGGCGGTCAGCGACCCCGACCCCTCGCTGCGGCTCGCCCTGCTCCGGGCCCTGGCCGAACTGCCCCCACAGGACCGCGCGGTCCTGGTCCTGCGGTTCTGGGAGGACCGCAGCCCCGAGGAGACGGCCACCCTGCTGCGGCTCAGCCCGAGCGGCGTCCGCTCACGCAGCAGCCGGGCCCTGGCGCGACTGCGCGAGGTGCTCGGCGAGGAACTGGACGAGCTCGCGCAGCACTGAGCGGCCACTCGGCGACACCGAGCGGCAGTCAGCCGCCGCAGCGTCAGGCACTTCGACCACCACGGACCAGGGGCTTCGCCACGATGTCTTCCTTTGACGACCGATTCACCCAACTGCTGCACTCCGCAGCCGATCTGGCACCGGACACCCCCGGCGAGCTGCTGGCCGACGCGGCCGAACGCCGCAGCCGCCGCCACACCGCCCGCCGCCGCACCGCCGTCGCCGCAGGCGTCGCGCTGGTGGCACTGGCCGGCCTGGCCGTCGGCGAACTCCGGCCGGGCAGCGCGACGACGGCTTCGAGCCAGGGCTGGACCACCACGGTCACCGGGCCGAGGATGGTCGAGCTCCTCACCTCGCTGCTCCCCTCCGGAGCGGTCAGCGAAGCGGGCGGAGCCGGCCTCAACCGCCAACTCAGCATGGGTCCGTCGGCCCACCTCGTCCTCGACGACGGCCACGGCGGCTCACTGATGGTCCTCACCACCGACCGGGTCGGCCTGCCGATCGGCCCGGGGAGCGAAGGCACCCAGTGCCAGGACTCGTTCCTGACGCCCACCGCGAGCTGCACCCGGTCCGTTCGGCCCGACGGCTCGATCCTGGTCATCGACAAGTTCGCGCCGCGGCCGCCGTCCCCGGTCACCCACTGGACCGCGACCTACACCGGCACGGACGGCCGGCAGGTGCGGCTGGACGAGTACAACGCCACGAGCGCGGGCAGCGCCGTCACCCGTGACGAACCCGCGCTGGACGGCGAGAAGTTGACCGCCGTGGTGACCAGCAGCGCCTGGGACCCGGTGTTCACCGGGTTCACCACCTCGACCAACCCGCCCGCGCCGCCGCAGGGCGCCGCAGGAGCGGCGCCGCTGCCGGCCGACATGCTGGCCGAGGCGGTCAAGTACCTCCCTGCCGGCGCCCGGCACGACGAGGGCAGCGGCGAGCAGACCACCCCGGGCAAGGCGCACATGTCGGTCACCTTCGGCGGGCACACCAGCCAGCTCTCGATCACCGTGTACCCGCAGTGGGACCAGGGCGGCGGCAGCACCCTGTCACCGCGCGCGATCTTCGAGGCCGGCGCCGCGTCGCGGGGCACGCTCACCCACACCGCGGACGGCACCAGCGTGCTGAACTCCACGTCCAAGCCGGGTGGTGGCAGCGGCAAGAGCGGCGGCTCCGTGAACGGCTACCAGTGCGACACCCTGCACCCGGACGGCACCCGCGTCGAGGTCGACGAGTGGAGCGGGCCGAACGGCTACCAGTTCACCGACGACCCGCCGGCACTCACACCGGACCAGTTGACGGCGATCGCCACCGCGCCCGGCTGGCTGCACTGACCGCCCCCGTGCGCCGGACCCGCAACTCCGGCCCGGCGCACGGCGGTACGGTCTTGGACCGTCTCAAACTGTCGGGCGCCCGCTCACCGTGGACTCCGGGACCTCCTCCGTGACGTCCCAGTGCTCGACGATCAGGCCGTCGACGATCCGGAAGACGTCCACCACCGCCAGGCCGCGCTGGCCGGGGACCGGAATGAAGTGCATGTGGGCGAAGGCCAGGTCGCCCTCGGCGGCGACCCGGAGCAGTTCGATGCGGGCCTCGGGGAACTGGGCGCGCAGGCCGTCCACGAGGGTGGCCAGGGCGGCGCTCCCGTCCAGGAGCTTGGGGTTGTGCTGGATCAGGTCGGCGGCGAGGTACTTGCCGGCCAGGTCGGTGCGACCCTGGATCCAGACGGTCTCCAGGTAGTCCCGGACCAGCGCTGAGTTCTGATTCATAGTCATAGTCCCTCCCGATCAAGGCAGTTGGCGCAACCACGGCAACCCCGGGGCGGACAGTCGGGCATGTCGCCGGGCGCACTGCGGCGGTACGCGGGTCGTGATCAGCCCCGGATGGTCTTCAGCACCGCGGCCGCCATCGCGCTCTCCCCCGCCGCGTTCGGGTGCAGCGGCGCGCGCCCGGCGGCGGGGATCGGCGGCTCGATCCACCGCTGCTGCTCGCCCGCGCACATGTCGTGGCCCATCGACGGGGTGTAGGTGTCGACGAAGGTGGCGCCGGCCGCGCCGGCCCCGGTGCGCAGCACATCGTTCAGTTGCCGCTCCTTCTCCGCCAGGTACGCCAGGTCCCCGGCGGTCACCGTGCCGCCCAGCACCGGCCGGCAGCTCGCCGGATCGGCGGGCAGCAGGGCGGGGTAGCCGACCACGTAGACCCTGGCCTGCGGGGCGCGCTGCCGGACCTGCGCCAGCACGCCGGTCAGCCGGGTGCCGACGGTCTCCAGCACGCCGTCCAGCCGGTCCGCTCCGGCGGCGTCCGTGTTGTGGGCCCGGCACGGCGAGTCCGCGGGCTGGGCGCTCGGGTCGGACCTGCCCAGCTTGTCGAGCGCGGAGCGCAGCGACTGCAGCACCCCCGCCTCCGCGCACTGCTCGACGACGTGCACGAAGTCCGCGTCGTTGCCGCCGATACCGACCGTGACCAGCCCGGTCCGGCCGTTCAGCGCGTCCAGCTGGGGCGGGTTCGAGCCGTCGTCGAGCGCCTGCGGCGCCGTCAGGTCGGCGGTCGTCGCGCTGGAGCAGCTGGCGTCGGTGAAGTCGGATCCGGTCAGGCCCAGGCCCTGGGCGACCAGTGCGGGGTAGTTGACCGCGGACCGGCCACAGCCGGCCGGACCGCCACCGGCCGGGGTGACCTGCAACCCGGCGGTGTAGGAGTCGCCGAGCGCCGCGTACGGGCCCTTCGGCGGTGCGGGCGGGGGTGTCGGCGCCGCCGAGGAGCCGTGCGAGGCCCGGACGGCAGGCGGCACGGAGGCGCCCGAGCAGCCGGCCAGCGAGAGTGCCGCGCTCAAACCGACGCAGTACGCGGCGATTTTCAGTCGGCCGGTCCCCTGTTCACCCCGCGAAGTCATACCGGCACCAACGAACGGACGTCCGCGAATGACTCCCGGGCTCGACTCACCACGCCGAGCCACGCCGCACAGAGCCGCTCCGCGCCGCTACTCCGCCTCGCGCTCCTGGTCGGCCAGGAACTTCTCGAACTGCCGCCCCAGCTCGTCCGCCGAGGGCAGCTCGGCCGCCTCGGCCAGCAGGCTCTCCCGGCTCTCCGCCCCGGCCACGGCGTCGTACTGCCCCTCCATGCCGCGGATCGCCGAGCTCAGCTCGCCGTCGCCCTGGGCCAGCTGCTCCTCGATGTCGGCGTAGACCTCGCCGACCTTGTCCCGCAGCTCCTGGCCGGGCAGCACCAGACCGGTGGCCGCCGTCACGGCCTCCAGAATCAGCACCGCCGCCGCCGGATAGGCCGAGCGGGCGACGTAGTGCGGCACGTGCACGGCGAAGCCGAGCACGTCGTGGCCGGCCTCGGCCAAGCGGTACTCGACCAGTGCCTGAGCGCTGCCCGGCACCTGCGCCTGCTCGAACCACTGCGGGTAGCCGGTGGCCAGGTCGAGCCGGTTGCCGTGTGGGGTCAGACCGACCGGGCGGGTGTGCGGCACGCCCATCGGGATGCCGTGGAAGTCCACCGCGAGGCGCACCCGGAAGCGCTCGACCAGGCCGCCGATGGCGGCCGCGAAGGCCTCCCACTCGACATCTGGCTCGGGCCCGGTCAGCACCAGGAACGGCGCGCCGGTCGCGTCCCGCACCAGCTGGAGCAGGATCTCCGGCGGGTCGTAGGACGTCCAGCTCTCGCGGTCGAAGGTCATCGCGGGCCGGCGGGCGCGGTAGTCCACCAGACGATCGTGGTCGAACCGGGCCACCACCACGGGGCTGCCCTGCTCCAGCAGGTGGGAGACCACCTGGCCGCCGGCCTCCCCGGCGTCCATGAAGCCCTCGAAGTGGTAGAGCAGCACCAGGCCGCCGGCCGGCTCGTCCTCGCCGGCCTGGCCGGTGGAGGTCAGCGCGGCATTGGCCGCGGACACCGCCGCCACACCCAGCGGCTCCAGCTCGTACAGCGCCTCGGGATCACGCACCGCGCAGCCCACCCGTTTCTCCTCGTCGGTCCCGACCGCCGCTCCCATCGATCGATCGGCGTCGATCACCCGGGTCCATCCTGCGGCAGTCAGGCGGTTCTCAAGCATTAGCGTGCCGCATGGTGCCGACATTCCCGCTCGCGCCCCCCTGGACTGGATCATCTCATCACCGGTTCGCCGAGCCGAGCGGTTTTCGGCGGCTGACCGGGCGGTGTCATCGCAGGTCAAAGGCCCTGCGACGGTCCCCGGCGGAGGGCGCCGACACGCCGGTGCACACGGTTGGCGCACCGCGAAGTGACGAGCGGGGCCAAGCCGGGTATCGTCCTCTCGCTGCCTCGCATCAGTCGCGTCGTCGCCACGTCGTCCGTCACGTCGTGGGCCGGTCCCGACATCATGTACGGTCAGCCACGACACGCACCTTGCCTTCATCTGGCCGCCTGCTTCCCTTCGCGCTCTCTTCCCCCTCACGGCCATCTCGCGGACGCACACTGTCCCCTCGCACTTCCCCGCCGGACCGGTCCATGTGAACCGTGCCCGCTCCGGCACCGCGCTGCCCGCCGTCGGGCCGCCCCCTCCCGCGTATGGCCGATGCTCCGGCGTACCCGCGAGCGGCGGACCTCCCCCGACGACGGGGCGACTGTCCTCCCGACCGCCCGCACCCTGGGCGCGAGGGCCCTCCGAAGCCGAAGGACCGAAGGTTCCGTGCCAGCACCTGTCACCCTCACCGGCCGCACCGTTCGGCTGGAGCCCCTCACCGAGCAGCACGCCGAGGCAATCGCCGAGGCCGCCGCCGGGGACCGGACCTCCTACGGCTTCACCGCCGTCCCGCAGGACCTGGACGCCGCCCGCGCGTTCATCGCCGCCGCGCAGGCCGACCAGGAAGCCGGCCGCTCGCTGGTCTTCGCCACGGTCCGCGCCGCCGACGGCCTCGTGGTCGGCTCGACCCGGTTCCTGGAGCTGGACTACTGGCAGGGCCCGGTGGTCTGGCCGCCGCTGCCCTCCGGCCCGATCGGGGACCCGGCCACCGCCACCCCGGACGCCGCCGAGATCGGCCGCACCTGGCTCTCGCCGGCCGCCCAGGGCACCGGGATCAACACCGAGGCCAAGCTGCTGATGCTCCGGCACGCCTTCGAGACCTGGGGCGTGCAGCGGATCTCGCTGCGGGCCGACGCCCGCAACCTGCGCTCGCGGGCCGCGATCGAGCGGCTCGGCGCCACCTCCGAGGGCGTCCGCCGGGCGCACAGCCGGGGGCTGGACGGCGTGGTCCGCAGCACGGCGTTCTACTCGATCCTGGCGGAGGAGTGGCCGGCCGTGCGCGACATCATCGAGCTGCGGATCGCCGCCGCGACCTCGCCGAGCGCCCCGGACCGCCGGCTGCCGCGCGGCATGGGCCGCGAACTCGACCAGGAGTGCGTCAGACACGCCGGCTCGCTGCTGCCGGTCTGAGCCGCTGCACGCGGCCTGAGCCGAGTCCGGCCGCCTGTCGGGACACCTGACAGGCCGGCCCGACACGTGGCTCGACGGCTGGTCAACCTGGTGCGCGAGTAGCCACCTCCGGGGGATATTTCGCATACTTACGGTCCGGAGGGGCACGCCCCCTCCATGACCGCTCTCACCTTCACCGCCCACGCGCCGACCGCACTCCAGTCCGTCCAGCTGCTCGGCGCCGACCAGCAGCACATCGTCACCCGTGCCCAGCTGATCGAACACGGTGTCCCGTCCGGGACCATCGCGCACCGGCTGCGCCCCGGCGGCCCCTGGCAACGGGTGCTGCCCCGGGTGATCTGCCTGCAGAGCGGGCGCCTGACACCGCATCAACGCCTGCGCGCCGCAATCGGCTACGCCGCCCCCAAGGGCCAGGGGCCGCAGCCCGGATCGGTGCTGCTGACCGGGCTCGCGGTGCTCGCCGACGCGGGCCTCGCCTCGGCCGGCCACCCGGCCGACGTCGAGGTGGTCGACGTGCTGATCCCGGCCGGTCGCCGGGTGGCCAGCCGGGACTTCGTCCGGGTGCACCGCGCGGCGGCGCTGCCCGGCGGCATGCCGGCCGGCTTCGAGCGGGACGACGGACTGTGGAGCGTCGGCGTGGCCCGCGCGCTCGCCGACCTGGCCCCGCACCTGCCCGGCACCCGGGAGTTCCGCGCGCTCTGCGCGGAGGCGGTCCAGGCGCGGCACTGCGAACGCGCCGAGCTGCTCACCAGACTCCTCGCCGGCCCACCCAGCACCGCGCTGCTGCCGCACGTCCAGCGGGTGGCCGACGAGCTGACCTGCGGCGTCTACTCGATCGCCGAGAGCGAGGCCCGCGAGGTGCTGCGCAAGGGCGGGCTGCCGGAGCCGCTGTGGAACCCGGTACTGCTGCTGGACGGCCGGTTCCTGGCGATCCCGGACGCGTTCTGGCCGGACGCCTGCGTGGCGCTGGAGATCGACTCGCGCGCCTGGCACCTGCGGCCCTCCGACTACGAGCGCACGCTGACCCGCGGCAACCGCCTGCAGGCCGCCCGGCTCGCGGTGGTCCGCGCGACGCCGACCCAGCTGCGCACCAACGCGGCGCCGATGCTGCAGGACCTGCGCACGCTGCTGGCCACCGGCCCGCACGGGCCGTACCACCGGATCACCTACCGCCCGGCGGCCTGACCGGGTGCGCCGGTCAGCAGCGCGGGTCGATCGACTGGAACGTGGCGTAGTGGTCGCCCGTCCAGTACTCCTCCCCCGCACCGCCGGTGACGATCCGCCGGGTGCCGCGGTCGCCGGAGCCCGGGGTGACCACCGTGTACTCGTGGTAGTAGCCGCTCGCGTGCTTGGGCAGCCGGCCCTCGCGGTTGTCGAAGACGATGCCGTCGGTGCGGTACGGGTACGGGCCGCCCTTGGCGATCAGCGCCAGGGTGTCCCTGGCCTGGCCGGGCAGCCCGCTCTGGCACACCCCGCCCGCACCTGCGGCCGCAGCCGCGGTGGCGGAGCGCCCGGCGGCGGTACGCCCGGCGGCGGCCGGTGCGGAGGTGTGCCGCGCCGCCAGCGCGTACACCCCGGCGGCGACGACCGCGCAGAGCAGCAGGGCGGCGACGGAGATCAGGCGGAAACGGCTGGTCGAACGACTGGTCATGGGCCTCAGCTTGCCGGTGCCGGAGATCCGGTGAACGGGCGGGGCCCGGCCTTCACCCGAAAAGCGCAGGGCCGGGGTGGTGCGGACGCCATTGTCCGCACCACCCCGGCCCCAGTACGTCCGGCGGTTCTCCTGCGCCGAGCACCGCCGGACGCCCCTCCCCGTCGGAGGGCGAGCGGTCAGCGAGAGTCGCTGGCCGCAGTCTCGATGGCGGCGCGACCGGCCTCCAGGCGCGCCACCGGGATCCGGAACGGCGAGCAGGAGACGTAGTCCAGGCCCGCCTCGTGGAAGAAGTGCACCGACTCCGGGTCACCGCCGTGCTCGCCGCAGACGCCGAGCTTGAGGTCGGGGCGGGTCGCCCGGCCCTCCTTCACCGCGTGCTTGACCAGCGCGCCGACGCCGTCCCGGTCGATCGTCTCGAACGGCGAGACACCGAAGATGCCCTTCTCCAGGTACGCGGTGAAGAACGAGGCCTCGACGTCGTCACGGGAGAAGCCCCAGACCGTCTGGGTCAGGTCGTTGGTGCCGAACGAGAAGAACTCGGCGGCCTCGGCGATCTGGCCGGCGGTCACGGCGGCACGCGGCAGTTCGATCATGGTACCGAGCTTGATGTCCAGCTGGACGCCGGTCGAAACGGCGACCTCGGCGAGAACCCGCTCACACTCGTCCCGGACGATCTCCAGCTCCTGGACGGTGCCGACCAGCGGGATCATCACCTCGGGGCGCGGGTCGCCACCGGCCAGCTTGCGCTCGGCGGCCGCCTCGGCGATCGCCCGTACCTGCATCCCGAACAGGCCCGGGATGACCAGGCCCAGACGCACGCCGCGCAGGCCGAGCATCGGGTTGGCCTCGTGCAGCTTGTGCACCGCCTGGAGCAGGCGCAGGTCGTTCTCGTTCGGGTCCTTGCGGGCCTCGGCGAGCGCGACGCGCACCGAGAGCTCGGTGATGTCGGGCAGGAACTCGTGCAGCGGCGGGTCGAGCAGCCGGACGGTGACCGGCAGGCCGTCCATCGACTGGAAGAGCTCGAGGAAGTCGCCCTTCTGCAGCGGCAGCAGGGTGGAGAGCGCCTGCTCGCGGTCCTTGTCGTTGTCCGCCAGGATCAGGTGCTCGACCTCCTTGCGGCGCTCCTCACCGAGGAACATGTGCTCGGTGCGGCACAGGCCGATGCCCTGGGCGCCGTAGCGGCGGGCGCGGTTCGCGTCCTCGGCGTTGTCCGCGTTGGCCCGCACGGCGAGCCGGCGGCGGCCGTCGGCGTGCGACATCAGCCGGTGCACGGCCTGGACCAGACCGCCCTGGACGTCGGCGCCGGCGTGCAGCGTGCCCTCGAAGTACTCGACGACCGGGGACGGCAGGACCGGGACCTCGCCCACGTAGACCTTGCCGGTGCCGCCGTCGACCGAGACGACGTCGCCCTCCTCGATGACCAGGCCGTCGGCGGTGGTCATCCTGCGGCGCTTGGTGTCGACCTCGAGCTCCTCGGCGCCGCAGACACAGGTCTTGCCCATGCCACGGGCGACCACGGCCGCGTGCGAGGTCTTGCCGCCGCGCGAGGTCAGGATGCCCTCGGCGGCGATCATGCCGTCCAGGTCGTCCGGGTTGGTCTCCCGGCGGACCAGGATCACCTTCTCGCCGGAGCGGGACCACTTGACCGCGGTGTACGAGTCGAAGACGACCTTGCCGATCGCGGCGCCGGGCGAGGCCGCCAGGCCGCGGGCGATCTGCTTGGAGCTCGCCTCGGGGGCGAACCGCGGGAACATCAGCTGGGCGAGCTGGGCGCCGGTGACGCGCTGGAGCGCCTCGTCCTGGTCGATCAGGCCCTGGTCCACCAGCTGGACGGCGATCCGGAACGCGGCCGCGGCGGTGCGCTTGCCGATCCGGGTCTGCAGCATCCAGAGCTTGCCGCGCTCGATGGTGAACTCGATGTCGCAGAGGTCGCGGTAGTGCAGCTCGAGCTTCTGCATGATCGCCATGAGCTCGTCGTACGACTTCTTGTCGAGCTGCTCCAGGTCGGCGAGCGTCAGCGTGTTGCGGATGCCGGCCACCACGTCCTCGCCCTGGGCGTTGGAGAGGTAGTCGCCGTAGACGCCGACCGCGCCGGTGGAGGGGTCACGGGTGAACGCGACACCGGTGCCGGAGTCCTCGCCGAGGTTGCCGAAGACCATGCTGCAGACGTTGACCGCGGTGCCCAGGTCGTTCGGGATCCGCTCCTGGCGGCGGTACAGCCGGGCCCGGTCGCCGTTCCAGGAGTGGAAGACGGCGTGGATCGCGAGGTCCATCTGCTCGCGCGGGTCCTGCGGGAACGCCCGGCCGGTCTCGCGCTGGACGATCGCCTTGAACGTCTCCACCAGACCCTGCAGGTCGGCGGCGTCCAGGTCCAGGTCGTTGACGGTGCCCTTGGCGTGCTTGGCCTCGTCGAGGGCGTCCTCGAACAGCTCGCCGTCCACGCCCAGCACGGTCTTGCCGAACATCTGGACCAGGCGGCGGTAGGAGTCCCAGGCGAAGCGCTCGTTGCCGGACTGGGCCACCAGGCCGAGCACCGAGGTGTCCGAGAGGCCGATGTTCAGGACCGTGTCCATCATGCCGGGCATCGAGAACTTCGCGCCCGAGCGGACCGAGACGAGCAGCGGGTTGTCGGCCTGGCCGAGCTTCTTGCCCATGTGCTCTTCGAGCGCCACCAGGTGCTCGCTGACCTCCTGGTGCAGCGAGTCCGGCTCGGCGCCGGTCTCCAGGAACACCTTGCAGGCCTCGGTGGTGAGGGTGAACCCCGGAGGGACGGGGAGCCCCAGGTTGGTCATCTCGGCGAGGTTCGCACCCTTGCCGCCAAGAAGGTCCTTGAGGTCCTTGTTTCCTTCGGTGAAGGAGTAAACAAACTTCTGCGTCGCCGCCACGGGTCGGTCTCCTCGCACGGGGTTGGCCCTGACGCCGGAGAACATACCCATTTCAAAGGCGGTTTTGCGCCCTCGATAGGCCGTCCGATCCCGGATAAGCGGGATGACCCACGAGATCAAAAGCTTGTGAAGGCGTTCACCTCTGTTGTCGAAATCGTCCGGTTGACGCTAGCGATCGTTCAAGTCTTGAAGGCAAGGAAACGTGAAGATCACATAGGTCGGACAGAGGGTAATGGCAGATGGACTGCCGTGTTGCTCCGGCTTGATTTCCTGCAGTCAGCGAGCCGGTTCCGCTCCGACGCCCGTTCGGGAAGCGATTTGGACATCATGGCGACTTAGGCACCCCTGACAGGCCGTCAGTCGCAGCTCGGTGTGGCCAGAGTCACGGACGCGGCTCGCTCATCGTACGTATCGGAACTCGTCCTCCTGTCGCTCAACGCGCCCATCTCTCTACGCAACGTGAGTATTTTCTGCCAAGAAGGAGCCCTCTTGGCCAGATTGTCCAAGAGGGCTGGGCCGGGCTGTCCCGGTGCCGTTCACGGCCTATTTCGCCGCAGTGGATGAATCAGCCGCCGGAGCTGTCCGATTCGGCGTCAACGCTCGGCACGGCGCAGTCGTACGGATCGTCCAACCAGCCTTCCGGCAGGACCACCCGTCCGTTGCCGCTGGTGCGCCCGCGCGGGCCGTCCGCGCCGGCCGGCCAGACCTGCTCCTGGCCGACCTGCGCGAGCAGACCGGACAGCTCGTCGAGCGAACCTGCCATCGCCAGCTTGACCCGCAGTTCAGAACCGACGGAGAACCCCTTGGTGTACCAGGCCACGTGCTTGCGGAAGTCCACCACGCCGCGGTGCTCGTCACCCATCCACTGCCCGAGCAGCTCGGCGTGCCGGTACATCGCGCGGGCCACGTCCGCGAAGGTCGGGCGGGCGTAGTCGGTGTCGCCCTCGAAGACGGCGACCAGGTCCTTGAAGAGCCACGGCCGGCCCAGGCAGCCGCGGCCGACCACCACGCCGTCGCAGCCGGTCTCGCGCATCATCCGCAGCGCGTCGCCGGCCGACCAGATGTCGCCGTTGCCGAGCACCGGGACGTGCGCCGGGACGGCCTCGCGCAGCCGGGCGATCGCCGACCAGTCGGCCGTGCCGCCGTAGTGCTGCGAGGCGGTGCGCCCGTGCAGCGCGATCGCACTGACCCCCTCCTCGGCGCCGATCCGGCCGGCGTCCAGGTAGGTCAGGTGGTCGTCGTCGATGCCCTTGCGCATCTTCATGGTGACCGGCAGCGCGCCGGCCCCGGCGACCGCCTCGCGCAGCAGCTCGCGCAGCAGGTTGCGCTTGTACGGCAGCGCGGAGCCGCCGCCCTTGCGGGTCACCTTGGGGACCGGGCAGCCGAAGTTGAGGTCGATGTGGTCGGCCAGGTTCTCCTCGGCGATCATCCGGGCCGCCTTGCCGACGGTCACCGGGTCCACGCCGTAGAGCTGGATCGAACGCGGCTTCTCGCTCGGGTCGAAGTGGATCAGCTGCATCGTCTTCGCGTTGCGCTCGACCAGCGCCCGGGTGGTGATCATCTCGCTGACGAACAGGCCCTTGCCGCCGGACTGCTCGCGGCAGAGCGTGCGGAACGGGGCGTTGGTGATCCCGGCCATCGGCGCGAGGACCACCGGCGGCCAGACCGTCATCGGGCCGATCGACAGCGGCGCGAACTCGCCGGCGGCCGCAGTGACCGCAGGGTCGGCGCCCGCGGGCTCGACGGGAGCCTCGGCGGCGGCCTCGGCAGCCGGCTCAGCGACGGAGACGGTGGCGGGCACGGTTGTCATGCGCGGCGGATCCTCACCGGAAGGGGACGGGTGGACAGACTCCCCATTCTCCCTCACCGCCCGCCCGCCCCCACCGGGACGCCGGTCACACCCGGACCGGTGACACCCGGACCGGTGACACCCGGACCGGGCCCGCCGGTCACGGCCCGCCGTCGTAGCCCAGGTTCGCGCTGCCCGATCTCACCGTCACCGCGATCGACCGCGACGCACCGGTGTCGGCCAGCCCCGGTGCCAGGTAGACGCTGCCCGAGTCGTGGACCGAGGTGACCCGGTAGCCGGTGCCCTGCGGCACCCCGACCGTGATCGTGCCCGAGCCCGCCGCGAGCGCCAGCCGGTCCGGCGGCGCCGTGAAGTGCAGTTCCACCGAGCCCGAATCGGCCTTGGCCTGGACGTTCGAGGAGGCCAGGTTCTTCCCGTTGACCGTCCCGCTGCCGACCTCCGCGGTGATCCGCCCGGAGTCGCCGTCCAGCAGGACGGATCCGGAGTTGCTGCGCAGCGCGAGCGGCCCGCTCAGATCGGAGACCTTCACGTAGCCCGAGGTGGTCTTGACCTTGAGGCTGGTGGCGCTCGGCACCCTGACGTCCAGATCGGCGGAGCAGCCCGGCTCACCGATGCCCAGCGCCAGCGCCGGGCAGCGCACCGTGATCTTCAGCGTCTGCCCGGTCAGCACCCGGGAGATCGTCGGCCGGCGCAGCAGCCAGCGGGTGAGCTGCTGGACCGTCACCTCACCGTCCGCGCCGGCGCTGACCGTCGCCGCGGTGTTCTGCAGGTCGAGCTCGACGCTGTTGATCGGCTCGTGGTAGCGGTACGGACCGCTGGCACCGCGCTGCTCGACCACCGTCGCCCAGGCCTCGCCGGCACCGATCACCACCGCCGCGAGCGCCACCAGCGCGGCCACCGCGCGCCACAGTCTGCGCGCCATGCCGGCTACCCCTCTCCCAGGTAGCGCAGCACCGCGAGCACCCGGCGGTGCGTGTCGTCGGCGTTCGGGAGGTCGAGCTTGCCGAAGATGCTGCTGATGTGTTTGGCCACCGCGCTGTCGCTGACCACCAGTGACTCGGCGATCGCGGCGTTCGAGCGGCCCTCCGCCATCAGGCCGAGCACGTCGCGCTCGCGCGGGGTCAGCCGCTCCAGCGGGTCCCTGTGCCGGCGCACCAGCAGCTGGGCGACCACCTCCGGGTCCAGCGCGGTGCCGCCGGCGGCCACCCGCTGCAGCGCCTCGACGAAGTCGTCGACGTTGGCGACCCGCTCCTTGAGCAGGTAGCCCACCCCGCTGGTGTTGGTGGAGAGCAGGTCGGCGGCGTACCGCTCCTCGACGTACTGGGAGAGCAGCAGCACGGCGACCTCGGGCCACTGCCGGCGGATCATCAGCGCGGCCCGCACCCCCTCGTCGGTGAAGCCCGGCGGCATCCGCACGTCCACCACGACCACCCGCGGGCGGTGCTCCTCGACGGCCACCAGCAGCGCCTCGGCGTCGCCGACCGCGGCGGCCACCTCGAAGCCCACCGCCTCCAGGACCTTGACCAGCCCGACCCGCAGCAGGACCGAGTCCTCGGCGATCACAGCTCGCACGGCAACTCCACAGTGATGGTGGTGGGACCCCCGAGGGGGCTGTCGATGGCCAGGGTGCCGTCCACCGAGGCGGCGCGCTTGCGCAGCCCGATCAGGCCGGTGCCCTTGGCGGGGTCGGCGCCGCCGACGCCGTCGTCGGTGAGCACGATCCGCAGCCTGGGGCCGCCCGCGGCGCGCGACTGCGCCGGGACCTGGCGGACCGACAGGTCGGCCCGGGAGGCCCGGGCGTGCTTGGCCACATTGGCCAGCGCCTCGGAGACCACGAAGTAGGCGACCGCCTCGACGGTCGGCGCCACCCGCTCCGGCAGGCTGACGTCGAGCCGGACCGGCAGCGGCGCGCGGGCGGCGATGCCGGAGAGCGCTGCGTCCAGCCCGCGGTCCTCCAGCACCACCGGGTGCAGGCCGCGGACCAGGTCGCGCAGCTCGACGATGGCCGCCTGGGCCTCCTCGTGCGCGTCGACGATCACCTGCATCGCCTCGGGCGGGACGTCCTTGAGCGTCTTGCGGGCCAGGCCGAGGTTCATCGCCAGCGACACCAGCCGCTGCTGGGCGCCGTCGTGCAGGTCGCGTTCGATCCGGCGGCGCTCGGCGTCGGCGGCGTCCACCACGCCGGCCCGGCTCTCCGCGAGGTCCTCGACCCGGCGCTCCAGCTCGCGGGCCCGGTTCGGCCCGAGCAGTCCGCGCGCCGCACGGCCGTCCAGCCGTCCGAGCCGGACCAGCAGCCAGGGCGTCAGCACCAGCAGCGCCACTCCGGCGACCAGGTACCAGACCTTGATGGGCGGCGCGGTGTGCACCGGCATCAGCAGGCGCCACAGCGGTGAGCCGGCCAGCAGCGCGCCGACGCCGAAACCGGCGATCGCGAGCAGGCCCAGGCAGGCCAGCAGTGGCCCGACCAGCAGGTGGTAGCCGAGCTGACGCCAGGTCGCCTCGTTGCCCAGCCCGAGCAGCGGACGCAGCAGCAGCGGCGTCCCGGTGGGCGCAGGCGGCCGCGGCGGGGGTATCTCCAGATCGCCGAGCGAGCGGAACCGGCTGCGCTGGAGCCGGGTCAGCAGCGGGAAGCAGACGATGCTCACCGGCAGCAGCACGAGGGTGGAGCTGTCGGTCGCCGCCAGGTACTCGGGCAGCGCGGGCAGCGCGCCCGCCGCCATCAGCAGCGTCGCCCGGCCGGGGCCGAGCCGGGCCGACTGCACCGGTATCCCGTGCCCGACCAGCCAGGCCAGGCCCGGATGCTCCGCACCCCGCCGGAGCCGTTCCCCCAGCCAGCTCTCCTTGATCACGCCGGACAGCTTAGGGCGCCGCCGGTCGGCCGGGCACTGGAGTGGGGTTCCCGCTTGGGGGTGTACCTACCTACACCCCCAAGACGGCAGCGAGGGCCAGAGACTTCGCGGGCCCGGCCCGGGAGGCTGGAGGTCATCAGGGCGGAACGGCGGGACGGGCCGGACGGGCCCTCAGCGATCGGGGTGGCGGAGATGAACGGGGTGGCGGGGATGAGCGGGGTTGCCGAGAGGGCCATCGGGCCGGCGGAGGGCACGACGGGGGCGGTGGCGGGCACGACGGCCGGCACGACGGCCGCGGTGGTGCAGCCGGCCGGGAGCAGCGTCGGACCGGCCGACGGGCCCTGGTCGGTACGGCTCTGCCCCGGGCGCGCCGGGCGTCGCGCACTGGAGGTCTACGAGCACGGGGAGCTGGTGGACGTGCTGGTGGCCAGCACCCTGACCGGCGAACTGCTGCGCGGTGCCCGCCGCACCAGCCGGGCCAGCCTGGCCTGGGGCCGCAGCTGCGCCGACGGCAGCGTCCCGGCGATCGCGTTCACCAGCGGCCGGCGGCGCTCGCTGTCCCGGCCCGCCTCGGTGGTCGCGGTCGGCGACGGCTTCTGGCTCGCCTGGTCGCCGGAGCCGGTCGCGGGTGTGCTGCTGCGCCACGGCGACGGGCGGGCCGAGCGGCTACGGCCGTCGCGGGCCCGCTGACGACGCGCCGCCGCTCTGCAACGGGTCCGACAGCACCGACAGCACCGACAGGTCCGACAAGTCCGACGGGGGGACGTCATGAACGCCATCGCCACGCACGCCACGGCCAGGCACGCCGCAGCCGCCCGGCTGCTGCTCGCCACCGGCCTCGCGCTGCTGCCGTGGATCATCGTCCTGGCCATGACCGAGCACGACGCGGCGCCGTGGGTCGTGCTGGATCTCGCGGAGGCCGGCTGCCTGCTCGGCGCCGGCCTGGCACTGCGCTCGGGCCGCGGCCGGCACCAGCCATTCGCGGCCGGCGCGGCGCTGCTGCTGGTCGGCGACGCCTGCTGCGACATCATGACGGCCGGCGCGGGGAGCGCGCTGCTGGTGGCAATGGCGATGGCGGTGCTGGTGGAGCTGCCGCTGGCCGCGCTCTGCGCGCGGCTGGCGCTGTCGGGACCGCCGAGCCAGCCGAGGCTGCCGGAGCTGCGGCGGGCCGGACCGGCGCCGGCACTCGCACTGGCGGCCTGACCCGGCGCCCGCACCACGCGCTGCTGCGACCCGCCGGGTGAGAGACCGCCGTGCGGCGGACCGCTCAGGCCACCCAGGCCGTGGTCGCCGTCTGGACCCGGGAGCCGTCCAGGTCCGCCAGCTTCGCGCCGACGAAGCCGCGGGCCACCTCCGAGGTCTGCACCCGGAACGCCGGGCGGTCGCCGGTGAGCGCCTCGATGATCGTCTCCGCCGCCGCCTGCGAGGTCTGGGCACCGGCGAACGCGGCGCGGGTGCGGCCGAGGTAGTTCGCCAGCGCCGGACCGTAGACGCCGGCCTCGGCCGCCGCGCCCTCGTCGATGCCCACGTTCGCGACGAACTCGCTGGCCACCGCGCCGGGCTCGATCACCGCGACCGTCACACCGACCGTGGCGGCGACCGGCGCCAGGCTCTCCATGAAGCCCTCGGCCGCGAACTTGGCCGCGCAGTACGCCTCGTTGAACGGCTGGCCGACCACGCCGCCGACGCTGGTGACGGTGAGCAGCCGCCCTCCGGTGGCGCGCAGGTGCGGCATGACGGCCTTGGTGACGGTGACCACGCCGAAGAAGTTGACCTCCATCACCTTGCGGACCTCCGCCACCGACTCGTTCTCGATGGTGCCGACGTGGCCCGCGCCCGCGTTGTTGACCACGGCGTCCAACCGGCCGTGGTCGGCGATCACACCGGCCACGCACTCCTCGACCGAGGCGGCGTCGGTGACGTCCAGCCGGCGGATGTCCAGCTCGACGCCGGCCTCCTCGGCCGCCTTGCGCAGCGCGTCGGCGCGGGCGGGGTCACGCAGCGTGGCGACCGTGGTGAAGCCCGCGCGGGCGGCGGAGACGGCGGCGGCGAGGCCGATGCCGGAGGAGGTGCCGGTGATCAGGACGACCTTGGTGGACATGGAGAGCCCCTCTCTGGGGTGGTGCTGGAGGTGTGGTGCTGGTGGCGCTGGTGGTGCTCGCGAGGAGTACATCCGGAGCGAAGTACTTATGGAGCCATGTAGTTATGAGCCATAACCACTTGCCTCCATAACTATGGGCCCGGATATTTGCCGTTGTCAAGCACCTGGCTACAGTGGGGGCATGACCTACCCCGCAGACGAGCTCGACGCGCGGGTGGTCGGCCTGTTCGCCGCCGTCAACCGCAGATACGCGCGCGAGTCCGAGGCCGCCGCCGCCGCGCAGGACCTGACCCCGCTCCAGGCCAAGGCGCTGCTCTACAGCAGCGAGCCGGTACCGATGCGGTCACTGGCGGACCGGCTGCAGGCCGAGCCGTCCAACCTCACGGCGCTGGTGGACCGGCTGGAGGAGCGCGGTCTGGTCGAGCGGCGACCGGGGGTCGAGGACCGCCGGGTCAAGCTGGTCGCCGCCACCGACGCCGGCCTGCAGGCGATCGCCGAGCTGCGCACGGCGATGCCGTTCGCCACCGACCCGCTCGGCGCGCTCGACCGGGAGCAGCGCGAGACGCTCGGCCGGCTGCTCTCCCTGATCGTGGACGAGCCCTGGCGCACCGACCTCCCGTAGGCATCGGCCCCCGGTAGGCATCGGCCTCCCGGGGCGGCCTCCCGTACCGCGTGCGCCGCGGCCGTCACAGGGCGGCGAGCCGCTCCAGCTTCTGCCGGGTCTCGGCGTCCGCCGGGGTGTACACCACGACCCGGGTGCCGTGCCGCAGGCCGAGCCACATGTTCGTGAAGTCCATCCGCAGCTCGCCCACCTCGCGGTTGCGGAAGAGCTTGTTCCCGTTCTCTCGGCCGGCCACGTCGTGCCGCTGCCAGGCCTGCTCGAAGTCCGGCGAGGCCTGGCGCAGCCGGGAGAGCAGCGCCTTCCAGGCGGGGTCCGCGACGTGGTCGGCCATCGCCGAGCGGAACCTGGCGACGAGGATCGCGCGGGCGTCCTCCGGTTCGACCCAGTTCTCCTGGAAGCGCTCGTCGGTGAACATCAGCCACAGCACGTTGCGCTCCTCGAACGGCAGCCGGTCGAAGTCGCCGAGCAGCCGGCCGTACGTCGCGTTGAACGCGAGGACGTCGTACCTGCTGTTGAGCACGCAGGCCGGCAGCGGCAGCAGCTGGTCCAGGATCAGCCGGACGGCGGGCGTGACCGTCGGGCAGTCGAGGCTCGGCGACGGGTCGCCGGCGCCGGCCAGGATGAAGAGGTGCGAGCGCTCGTTGGGGTCGAGCAGCAGCGCCCGGGAGACCGCCTCCAGCACCTGCCCGGAGACCTGGATGTCGCGGCCCTGCTCCAGCCACGTGTACCAGGTCACCCCGACCGCGGCGAGCAGCGCGACCTCCTCGCGGCGCAGGCCCGGCGTACGGCGGCGGCCGCTGCTGGGCAGGCCGACCTGCTCGGGCGAGATCCGCTCCCGGCGGCTGCGCAGGAACGCGGCCAGCTCCTGGCGGCGCACCTCGTCCTGCCGGTGCGCCTCGTCCTTCACGGCTTCGGTGGCCGTGGTGCGGGCTTCGGTGGTCGTGGGGTTCGCGGTACGCATGCCCTCAGCATGCGCCCTGGACGACACAGGTGCCAGGTAGTCCTTATAACAGGATAACCAAGCTCTGGTACCAGGGTATCGGCGCGCGGATCGTAGTACCCGTGACTCAGCAACTGGAACGCCCACAGGCCCTGTCCATCCGCTCAACTCACCGACGCCCGGCCCACGCCGCCCACACCCCCGGCGCCCCCGGTCTCCCCCGCACCCTGACCACGGCCGGCCTGGTCACCGTGCTGCTCGGTGCCTTCCTGCCGATGCTCGACTTCTTCATCGTCAACGTCGCGCTCCCCACCATCGACCAGAACCTGTCCGCCGGCCCGGCGGTGCTGGAGCTGGTCGCCGCCGGATACGGCATCGCCTTCGCCGTCCTGCTGGTGCTGGGCGGACGGCTCGGCGACAGCCTCGGACGGCGCAGGCTCTTCGTCATCGGCGCCGCCGCGTTCGCCGTCACCTCGCTGGCCTGCGGCCTCGCGCCGACCGCCTGGACGCTGGTGGCCGCCCGGGTGGCCCAGGGCGCCTCGGCCGCGCTGCTGATCCCGCAGGTGCTGGCCACCATCACCGCCGCCACCGAGGGCGCCCGCCGGGCCCGCGCGCTGAGCATCTACGGCGCGGTCGGCGGCATCTCGGTGGTGATCGGCCAGGTGCTCGGCGGGATGCTGGTGCAGGCGGACCTGTTCGGCACCAGCTGGCGCGCGGTCTTCCTGCTCAACGTGCCGTTCGCCCTGCTCACCGCCGTGCTCGCGCTGCGCTACGTGCCGGAGAGCCGCTCGAACCAGCCGAGCCGGGTCGACCTGCCCGGCACGCTGCTGCTCACCACCGCGCTGCTCACGCTCTTCGTGCCGCTGATGGAGGGCCGGGCGGTCGGCTGGCCGCTCTGGACCTGGCTGATGCTCGCCCTCTTCCCGTTCGCCGCCTGGGCGTTCATCGTGGTCGAGCGGCGCACCGAGCAGGCCGGCCGGATGCCGCTGGTGCCGCTCTCGCTGCTGCGGATCCCCGAGATGCGCCGGGGCCTGGGCATCGCGATCCCCTACTTCGGGAACTTCGGCGCCTTCATGTTCATCGTCGCGATCACGCTCCAGCAGGGCCTGCACCTGAGCCCGGTGGACTCCGGCTGGGCGCTGGTCCCGCTCGCGGTCGGCTACTTCACCTCCTCGCTGGCCGGCCCACGGCTGGTCGGCCGGTTCGGCAGCCGGGTGATCACGGCGGGCTCGGTGATCCAGCCGATCGGCACCATCGTGCTGATCACCACGGTGCTGACCGACTACCAGCACCTGAGCGTGCTGACCCTGCTCCCCGGCATGGCCCTGACCGGCCTCGGCAACGGCCTGATCGGCACCCCGCTGTTCCGGGTGGTCCTCTCCACCGTCCCGCTGGAGCGGGCCGGCGTGGGCAGCGGCGTCCTCGCCACCACCCAGCAGTCAAGCCTCGCCCTGGGCGTGGCCACCTTCGGAACCCTCTTCCTGGCCGTCCAGCCGAGCCTGGGCACCGGCCACGCACTGGCCCTGGTGCTGGCCCTCCAGCTGGTCGGCGCCGCAACGGTCGGCTACCTGAGCACCCGCCTGCCGCGCTCGATGGGGTAACCCGGCACAGTCACCGCTGAGGAACACCAGGGCGGCACCCGATTTCCGGGTGCCGCCCTGCGGCGTTGCGAGTCAGTAGTCCTGCACGCCGAGCTTGCCGTACTGATCGGGCACGGTCCGCACGATCGGATCGGACAGCACGGCCAGCGGGTCCGCGTAGTTCGGATAGGCGCCGGCCGGGACGGCCAGCTCGATGTACACCTCGCGTTGCGTGACGGTCTGCCGATAGCCGCCGTGGCCGTCCGGCTCCACGTACCACTGCACGCTGTCGACGTTCGGCCCGACCCTCTTGTTGTTGTCTCCCACGTCGAGCGACTTCGGCCGCACCACCCCGCAGCGCAGCACCGTGCGCGGCGAACTGCTCCACACCGCTACGTACGGCGAGCCGGCCGGCGCCACCCGGGCATGCCCGAGCAGCGTCTGCGGCAGCGCGGCGGCCAGCGCGCGGCAGTAGCCGGCCGCCGTCCCGGTCGGCGCGGGCGCGGTGGTCGGCGGCTGCCAGGTACCACCGGTGTTGGCGACCAGCAGCACGCCGGCGAGCAACCCGGCTGGCAGGCCCAGCCAACGCACCGCGGCGGGCAGGGCTCGGGCAGAGGCACGGGTCAGCTGCGAAGGTTCGGTCACTGTCTCAGGCTAGCCGCGCCGACGCTGCGTCAGGCCGCCGCCCGCTCGGCTACCGGGCGGCGGCGCAGGGCGGGCTGGGCGAGCACCGGGGCGGTCCAGGCGCCGTCGGGGTGGTAGGCGTTGGTGCCGGGCGGGATGATCTCGTCGATCCGGTCGAGTGCCGCGTCGTCCAGGGTCAGGCTCGCGCCGGCCAGCAGGCCGGTGAGCTGGTCCATGGTGCGCGGGCCGATGATCACCGAGGTGACGGCCGGGTGCGCGAGCGGGAACGCGACGGCCAGTTCGGGCAGCGTGCAGCCGATGCCGTCAGCGAGCTCGACGAGTTGCTCGACGATCTCCAGCTTCCGGGCGTTCTCCGCGAGCTTCGGGTCGAAGCGGTGCGGGGTGAGCGCGGCCCGGCCGGCGCTCAGGTCGATGGCGCTGCCCTTGCGGTACCGGCCGCTCAGGAAGCCGGAGGCGAGCGGCGCCCAGGTGAGCACGCCCATCCCGTACCGCTGGGCCACCGGCAGCACCGAGTTCTCGATGCCACGGGCGAGCAACGAGTACGGCGGCTGCTCGGTGCGAAAGCGCGGCAGTGCGCGCCGCTCGGCGGTCCAGTGCGCCTCGACGAGCTCCTCGGCCGGGAAGGTCGAGCAGCCGAAGGCCCGGATCTTGCCCTGGCGCACCAGGTCACCCAGCGCCGACAGCGTCTCCTCGATGTCGGTCGTGTGGTCGGGCCGGTGGATCTGGTAAAGGTCGATCCAGTCGGTGCGCAGCCGCCGCAGGCTCTCCTCCACCTCCTTGACGATCCAGCGCCGCGAGTTGCCGCCCCGGTTGGGGCCCTCCCCCATCGGGAAGTGCACCTTGGTCGCCAGCACGACGTCGTCCCGCCGCCCTTCCAGCGCCTTCCCGACGATCTCCTCGGACTCCCCCGCCGAGTACATGTCCGCGGTGTCCACGAAGTTGATGCCCGCGTCGAGCGCGGCGTGGATGATCCGGACGCTGTCGTCGTGGTCCCCGTTGCCCACGGCGCCGAACATCATGGTCCCGAGGCAGTGCGTGCTGACCTGGATGCCGGTGCCACCCAGAGCGCGGTAGCGCATGGTCGTCTCCCCCTTCTCGCCCACTGGTGATGCGCCGCACTCTATGAGCTGGAGTCGGCTCTAGATCAAGTTCTAGGCTGGGCCCATGGGGCCCATGGAGACAGCATCGGAGACAGCAGCAGCGAATCTGAGCATCGGTCAGGTCGCCGAACGGACCGGGCTGAGCGTGCACGCGCTGCGCTTCTACGAGCGCGAGGCCATCCTGCCCAACCCCGTGCAGCGCGCGGCCGGCGGCCGGCGGCGGTACAGCGAGGACGACGTGGCCTGGCTGACCCTGTGCGTCGTGCTGCGCGCCTCCGGCATGCCACTGCCCGAGATCCGCCGCTACACCGAGCTGGCCCAGGCCGGCGACGGCAACGAGCGCGAGCGGCTCGCACTGCTGCGCGAGCACGAGCAGCGGGTGCTGGGCCAGGTCGCCGAGCTGACCAGGTGCCTGGACATCGTGCGGTACAAGGCGGCGGTGTACGAGGACTTCCTCGACCAGGGCGCCACGGAAGAGCACGAGGTACAGGCAAATCCAGCGGCAGGGTGTCGGCCCCGGCTGCCATGATGCGGACCATGAACCACCCCGCCGACACCCGTACCCGCGCAGAACTCACCGCCCTCGTCGCCGCCGGCGCCGAGCCGAAGTACCTGTTCTTCTGGGGTCACCGCCCCACCCGTGACGGCTCGATCGGCACCGGGTCGCTCAGCCAGTGGTGGCCGGCCCCGTTCGAGATCGACGGCGTGACGTACCCGAGCGCCGAGCACTGGATGATGGCCGGCAAGGCCCGGCTGTTCGGTGGTGAGGAGCTGGTGCCGCGCATTCTCGGCGCCCGCACGCCGGCCGAGGCGAAGAAGCTGGGCAGGCTGGTGCCGGGCTTCGAGGAGGAGCGCTGGGCCGCCGCCCGGTTCGAGCTGGTGGTCGAGGGCAACGTCGCCAAGTTCGGGCAGGACCCGGCGCTGCGGGCCTATCTGCTCGGGACGGCCAACCGGGTGCTGGTGGAGGCGAGTCCGGTGGACCGGGTCTGGGGCATCGGCCTGGCCGCCGACGATCCGGCCGCCGCCGACCCCGCGACCTGGCGCGGGCTGAACCTGCTCGGCTTCGCGCTGATGGCGGCCCGGGAGCGACTGGCAGCCTGAGATGTATGACGCGAGGGCCCCGCTGCCGGAGCAGCGGGGCCCTCGCGTTCGTCATCGCAGCCGGATCAGCAGCCGATCAGACGGGCACCGAGGTAGCTCTTCACCTGGTCGAGCGAGACCCGCTCCTGCGCCATGGTGTCGCGCTCGCGGATCGTCACCGCGTTGTCCTCGAGGGTGTCGAAGTCGACGGTGACGCAGAACGGCGTGCCGATCTCGTCCTGGCGGCGGTAGCGCTTGCCGATCGCACCGGCGTCGTCGAACTCGACGTTCCACGCCTGGCGCAGGTCGGCGGCGAGGCCGCGGGCCTTCGGCGAGAGGTCGGCGTTACGCGAGAGCGGCAGCACCGCGACCTTGACCGGGGCGAGCCGGGGGTCGAGCCGCATGCCGACGCGCTTCTCCATGACGCCCTTCGCGTTCGGCGCCTCGTCCTCGAAGTAGGCGTCGAGCAGGAAGGCCAGCATCGCGCGGTTGAGGCCCGCTGCCGGCTCGATGACGTACGGGAAGTAGCGCTCGCCGGACTCCTGGTCGAAGTACTTGAGGTCCTGGCCGGAGGCCTCGCTGTGGGTCGCCAGATCGTAGTCGGTCCGGTTGGCCACGCCCTCCAGCTCGGAGAACTCGCTGCCACCGAAGTTGAAGCGGTACTCGATGTCGACCGTGCGCTTGGCGTAGTGCGAGAGCTTCTCCTTCGGGTGCTCGAAGTAGCGCATGTTCTCGGTCCGCAGGCCCAGGTCGGTGTACCAGTTCCAGCGCTGCTCGAGCCAGTACTCGTGCCAGGTCTCGTCCTCGCCCGGCTTGACGAAGAACTCCATCTCCATCTGCTCGAACTCGCGGGTGCGGAAGATGAAGTTGCCGGGCGTGATCTCGTTGCGGAAGCTCTTGCCGACCTGGGCGATGCCGAACGGCGGCTTCTTGCGCGAAGTGGTCTGCACGGCCTTGAAGTTGGTGAAGATGCCCTGCGCGGTCTCCGGGCGCAGGTAGGCCAGGCCGCCCGCGTCCTCGGTGACACCCAGGTGGGTCTTCAGCATGCCCGAGAACTCCTTGGGCTCCGTGAAGGCGCCCTTGGTGCCGCAGTGCGGGCAGTTGATGTCGGCCAGGCCGTTGGCGGGCAGCCGGCCGTGCTTGGCCTCGTAGGCCTCCTCAAGGTGGTCCGCGCGGAACCGCTTGTGACAGGAGGTGCACTCGGTCAGCGGGTCGTTGAAGGTCGCGACGTGGCCGGAGGCCTCCCAGACCTCGCGGGCCAGGATCACCGACGAGTCGAGGCCGACGACGTCCTCGCGAGCCGTGACCATCGCACGCCACCACTGGCGCTTGATGTTCTCCTTGAGCTCGACGCCCAGTGGCCCGTAGTCCCAGGCGGCGCGGGTGCCACCGTAGATCTCGCTGCAGGGGTAGACGAAGCCACGGCGCTTGCTCAGGCTGACAATCGTGTCGATCTTGTCGGCGGCCACAGTGCTCTCTTCAGGACGACGTCGCACTCGGTGCGACGGCACGGTCAAGGCGCGGCTGGTTGCACGCACCCGAGTACCTCAGGTTACCGGGCAGGTGGCAGGGCCATTCAAATCGATTAGCGCGCCGGGCCCGGGGGCGGGGAGGTTCGGCGAGGTCGGCACGCGGTCGGCAAAGCGGAGGTAAGTTGACAATCATTTCCACTTAATATGAGAATCATTGTCATGATGCTCAGCCGTTTCCGCACCCCGATAGCCCTGGCGGCCACCGCCGCGACCGGCGCACTGCTGCTCACCGCCTGTGGCGGCAGCGGCGGCGCGAAGAGCGCGGACGGCAAGCTCGACGTGGTCACCTCGTTCTATCCGCTGCAGTACCTGGCCGAGCAGATCGGCGGCAGCCATCTCAAGGTGACCGACCTCACCCCGAACGGCACCGAGCCGCACGACCTGGAGCTGACCGCCAGGCAGGTCGGCGCGGTCAAGGAGGCCGGCGCCGTGATCTACCTCAAGGGCCTGCAGCCCACGGTGGACAAGGCCGTCGCGCAGTCCGACAGCAAGCACGTGGTGGACGCGACCGTGGCCGCCCCGCTCGTCGACCACCACCTCGACGAGGGCAGCGAGGGCTCGGCCGGCTCGGCGAGCACCCTCGACCCGCACATCTGGCTCGACCCGACCCGGTACGCGGCGGTCGCCAAGGCGGTCGGCGCCGAGCTGGGCAAGGCCGACCCGGCGCACGCCGCCGAGTACCAGCAGAACGCCGAGGCGCTGGCCGGCAAGCTCGGCACGCTGGACCAGCAGTTCCAGGGTGGCCTGAAGAGCTGCCCGAACAAGGCCTTCGTGACCAGCCACGCCGCCTTCGGCTACCTCGCCGACCACTACGGCCTGGAGCAGATCGCGATCAACGGCGTGGACCCGGAGTCCGAGCCCACCCCGGCCCGGCTCGCCGACATCCAGAAGGCGGCCAAGCAGAACAACGTCTCGACGATCTTCTTCGAGACGCTGGTCAGCCCGAAGCTCGCCGACTCCGTCGCCAAGGACCTGAACCTGAAGACCGCCGTCCTGGACCCGCTGGAGGGCGTCAAGGACCCGTCGAAGGACGACTACTTCTCGATCATGCAGCAGAACCTGACCAACCTGCGGTCAGCGCTGGCCTGCGCGAACTGACGGGAGATCAGCAGACTCATGGGCATATCCAGCGGCACAACCGGCAGTGCGGACGTCATCGGCCTGCGCGGCGCACACGCCTCGCTCGGCGGCCGTCCGGTGCTGCGCGGCCTGGACCTCAGCGTCGCCGGCGGTGAGGTGGTCGCGCTGCTCGGCTCGAACGGCTCCGGCAAGTCCACCACGATCAAGACGGTGATCGGCTCGGTGCCGCTGGAGCGCGGCGAGCTGGAGCTGTTCGGCACCCCGCGGCAGAAGTTCCGCGCCTGGCACCGGATCGGCTACGTCCCGCAGCGCACCACGGCGGCCGGCGGCGTGCCGGCCACCGTCCGCGAGGTGGTCTCCACCGGGCGGCTCGCCCAGCACCGGATGCGCCCGTTCCGGCGCACCGACCGGGACGCGGTGGACCGTGCGCTGGACGCCGTCGGCATGCTGGAGCGGGCCTCGGACGGCGTCGCCGACCTCTCCGGCGGGCAGCAGCAGCGGGTGCTGATCGCCCGCGCGCTGGTCGGCTCGCCGGAGCTGCTGATCATGGACGAGCCGATGGCCGGCGTCGACCTGGCCAGCCAGCAGGTGCTCGCCGACACGCTGCGGCGCGAGGTCGCGCGCGGCGCGGCCGTGCTGCTGGTGCTGCACGAGCTCGGGCCGCTGGAGCCGCTGATCGACCGCACCGTGCTGCTGCGCGAAGGCCGGGTGGCACCTCACCAGGGCGCAGAGACGGACCCCCACCCTCACCACGCCGCACACACCGAGAACCGACTGGAGCTGCCGGCATGACCGAGATGCTCTCCTACGACTTCATGCAGCGCGCGCTGCTCGCCGCCCTGCTGGTCGGCATCACCGCCCCCGCCGTCGGGATCTACCTGGTCCAGCGGCGGCAGGCGCTGATGGGCGACGGCATCGGGCACGTCGCACTGACCGGCGTCGGGCTCGGGCTGGTCTTCCAGACCAGCCCGGTCTGGATGGCCGTGCTGGTCTGCGTCGCGGCCGCGGTGATCATGGAGCTGGTCCGCTCGCGCGGCAACCAGCGCGGCGACATCGCACTCGCGATGCTCTTCTACGGCGGGATGGCCTGCGGCCGGCTGCTGATCAGCAAGGCACCCTCGGCCAGCGGCACCGGCGGCAGCCTGGACAGCTACCTGTGGGGCTCGATCCTCGCGGTGGACGCCTCCGACCTGGCCACCATCGCGGCGCTCGGCGCGGTCGTGATCGCGGTGACGCTGGGCCTGCGCCGCCAGCTCTTCGCGGTCTGCCAGGACGAGGAGTTCGCCAAGGTCACCGGGATCCCGGTGCGGCTGCTCAACCTGCTGCTCGCGGTGATGGCCGCGGTGACCGTGACGGTCGCGATGCGGGTGGTCGGGCTGCTGCTGGTCAGCGCGCTGATGGTGGTCCCGGTCGCGGCAGCCCAGCTGCTGACCCGGTCGTTCCTGGCCACCCAGGTGCTGGCGATCGGGCTCGGGATCGCGGTCTCACTCGGTGGGGTGGTCACCTCCTACCAGGCCGACGTGCCGCCGGGTTCGGCGATCGTGCTGCTCGCCATCGCGGTCTTCGCGCTGTTCAGCGCCATCGCCGCGCCGCTGGCCCGACGCCGGCACCGGCGGTCCGGTCCGGGCGCGGACCGGCCCGGGGTGGTCGCGCAACGTACCGGCGAGCGGGACGCCCCGCTCAGCAGTACGGGACTGGCACAATGAGGTGTGCCCCACCCCGAACCCCTGGAGGAGTCCCGGTGACCACCGCAGGTCCGTCGCCTCGCGCCCGTTCCACTCGCCAGCGCGCCGCCGTCTCCGCGGCTCTGGACGAGATCGAGGACTTCCGCAGCGCGCAGGAACTGCACGACATGCTCAAGCACCGGGGTGACTCGGTCGGGCTGACCACGGTCTACCGCACGCTCCAGTCGCTGGCCGACGCCGGCGAGGTGGACGTGCTGCGCACCGCGGACGGCGAGGCGGTCTACCGGCGGTGCAGCAGCGGGCACCACCACCACCTGGTCTGCCGGCACTGCGGCAGCACGGTGGAGGTCGAGGGGCCGGCGGTCGAGCGCTGGGCGAACGCGGTGGCCGCGGAGAACGGCTTCAGCGACATCGCGCACACGCTGGAGATCTTCGGCACCTGCGCGGACTGCGCCGCCAAGCAGGCCCAGCAGCAGTTGCAGTCGCAGTAGCAGCACCAGCCCGGCCGTCAGGACCAGTCCCGCCACTGCCAGACGGCCGGCGGGAAGGCCGCGACGAACTCGGTCAACCGCTCCGCGAGTACGACGAGTTCGCCGTACTCGCGGCGCCGGTCGGTCCAGCCGAGCAGCCGGTTCGCATCGATCCGCCAGCCGCAGTCCGCCTCGACGGTCAGCCGCTTGAGCTCGTCGGTGACCAGTAGTTCGCCGAACTCGAAGTCGGCGCTCACCCGTTCGACGTGCGCGCCGGGCCCGCCGCCGGGCAGCAAGTGCTGTTGCCACAGGCCCGGCGGGATCGGCCAGGCCCGCTCGCCGCGCCAGCGTGCGGCCAGCCGGCGCGGGGTGACGGCGGTCGCGGGCAGCGCCCGGGGCAACTCGATCGCCGCCAGCGAGAAGTCGAGCAGGTTGCCGCCGCGGTTCGGCCCGGCCGCCCGCAGCACCAGGTGGGCCAGCGTGGCCGGGTGGCCGCGGACCGTCCCGTCCAGCAGGTTGGCGAGCACGCCGCGGCCGGTGCCGAGCGTGAACGGGAAGCCGCGCGGGTTGAAGCCGGCCTCCTCGATCAGCGCGCGCCGCCGGTAGACCCAGGCCGGGTCCTGGCGGTAGCGGCGGATGCTCCGGCGGACCTCGAACACCGTCCGCCCCCACGCACCGTCAGCGCTGCGCGGGCAGCTCGGCGGCGACCTCGTTCGGCAGTGCGCCGCCGAACCGCCGGTCGCGCATCGCGTACTGCTCGCAGGCGCGCCACAGGTCGCGCCGGTCGAAGTCCGGCCAGAGCACGTCCTGGAACACGAACTCGGCGTAGGCGGACTGCCAGAGCCAGAAGTTGGAGGTGCGCTGCTCGCCGCTCGGGCGCAGGAACAGGTCCACGTCCGGCATGTCCGGGTGGTACATGTACTTGGTCAACGTCTTCTCGTTGACCTTCTTCGGGTCCAGCTTGCCGGCCGCGACGTCGGCGGCGATCGCCGCGGCGGCGTCCGCGACCTCGGCCCGGCCGCCGTAGTTGACGCACATGTACATGGTGACCAGGTCGTTGCCCTTGGTCTGCTCCTCGGCCACCTGGAGCTCCTGGACCACGCTCTTCCAGAGCTTGGGCATCCGGCCGGCCCAGCGGATCCGCACGCCGAGCTCGTCCAGCTCGTCACGACGGCGGCGGATGACGTCGCGGTTGAAGTTCATCAGGAACTTCACCTCATCCGGCGAACGCTTCCAGTTCTCGGTGGAGAACGCGTAGAGCGAGACGTTCTTGACGCCGATCTCGATCGCGCCCTTCAGCACGTCCAGCACGACGCTCTCGCCGACCTTGTGGCCCTCGGTGCGGGGCAGCCCGCGCTCCTTGGCCCAGCGGCCGTTGCCGTCCATCACGATCGCGACGTGCTCCGGGACCAGCTCGCCCGGGATCTTCGGCGGCTTGGCGCCGCTCGGGTGCGGGTCCGGGGCGCGGTGCGTCCGCTGCTTGCTGCCACCGAAGAGCCGTCGCGCTGCCATGCTCACTTCTCCACGTATCTCATCGAGCGGATACCCCGCTCAAGGTGCCACTGCAGGTAGGCGGCGACCAGACCGCTGCCCTCCCGCCAGTACCTGGGTTCACAGGCGTCCGCCGTCTGCCAGTCTCCGGAGAGCAGCGCGCCGAGCAGAACCAGTGTCTCAGGGGAGGGTACGGCACAACCGGGCACTCGGCAGTCCGCGCAGAGCACGCCGCCGGCCTGGAGCGAGAAGAACCGGTTGGGTCCGTCGAGGCCGCACTTCGCGCAGTCGGTGAAGCTGGCGCCGTAGCCGTTGACGGCCAGTGAGCGCAGCAGGAACGCGTCCATCACCAGGTGCGACTCGTGCAGCCCGGCGGCGAGCGTGCGCAGGCCGCCGACCAGCAACAGGTACTGCTGGACGGCCGGCTCGCCCTCGTTCTCGGCGAAACGTTCCGCCGTCTCCAGCATGGCGGTGCCGGCGGTGTAGCGGCCGTAGTCGGTGACGATCCCGCCGCCGTACGGGGCGATCGTCTCGACCTGGGTGCAGAGCGGCAGCGAACGGCCGACCAGCTCGCTGCCCCGGCTGAAGAACTGCACGTCAACGTGGGAGAAGGGTTCCAGCCGGGCGCCGAACTTCGACTTGGTCTTGCGCACGCCCCGGGCCACCGCGCGGACCTTGCCGTGCTGGCGGGTGAGCAGCGTGATGATCCGGTCGGCCTCGCCGAGCTTCTGGGCGCGCAGCACGACGCCGTCGTCACGGATCAGACTCATGGGCCCATTCTCCCCTACCCGTGCGACCGCTCGGGGCAGCCGAGAGCCCGCACCAGTTGTACGGGGGCCGGTGCGGGACGCGGCGGGCCCGGAGGGGGGTCGGGCCCAGCTCAAGGGGTAGCCGTCGGTGCGGCGGGGCAGCCGTCAGTGCGGCGTGCGGGCAGCGCGTCAGTGCGGCGTGCGGGTGGCCGCCTCCAGCAGCCGGTCCACCGCCTCGGTGCTCAGCCGCAGGCAGCCGCCGACGGTGGCCAGGGCCGTGCGTTCCTGCGGCAGGTAGCGGCCGTCGGCCAGCGCGATCCTGGCTCCCTGCAGCAGCAGCCGTTCGCGGCCCTGCTGCGCCAGGTGCGGCGCCAGGGGTTCGAGTGCGGCGTGCAGTTCGACGGCCAGGCCGCTGCCGAGGCCGTGCAGGTCGAACGGCTCGCCCGCGGTGTATCCGCAGAGCGCGGCGAGCGCGGCCAGCACCTGGGCCTCGCCGCAGTCCTCGAAGCCGGCCGTGCGGATCAGCTCGCAGGCCTCGGTCCTGGCCGGTGCGGAACCGGTGCCGCCGGCCGCGAGCAGGGTCAGTGCGACGGTGTACTGCGCGTCGCGGAGCAGGCCGGTGAGCCGCACGCAGGTGGGCTGTTCCAGGCTCTCGATGCCGTAACGGCCGAGGCAGGCGGTGCACTGCACGCTGCCGAGCACCGGCCCGAGCGGCAGCAGCGGGGTGCCGAGCAACCGCAGCCACCGCCGGCCGTGCTGCCGGCGGTAGTTGCGGTCTCCACCGCAGCCCGGGCAGAAGAAGTCGCCGAGTACATCCGTTCGCCAGCGAGGGCGAACACCCCACAACCGTGTCACGGCGCCAACTCCCCAGACCTGGCAGGCGGCCTGCACGACTACGGGCAGGTCACGCGACCGGAAGTGGAGGCCGTCCCACCGACCCCGTTTCCGGTGCGTCGATGTTGCCACGGTTGCCGCCACGTGTCAGTACCCCGAACGGCTGTGGACGGCAAAAAATGTGGCCCAGGACACACTTCGTGATCCTGGGCCACCCGATCGAATTAGTTGCGCGCCGCCCGGTTGACGGCGCTGATGATCGCCTTCAGCGAGGCGCGCACGGTGTTGGCGTCGATGCCGACGCCCCACAGCACCCGGCCGTCCACCGCGCACTCGACGTACGCGGCGGCCTGGGCGTCGCCACCCTCGCTCAGCGCGTGCTCGGCGTAGTCCAGCACCCGCACGTCCACCCCGACGCCGGCCAGCGCGTCGGCGAAGGCGGAGACCGGGCCGTTGCCGGAACCGGTCAGCTCGACCGCGGCGCCGTCCACGCTCGCGGCCACCGCCAGCGCGTCCCGGCCGTCCCCGGTGGTCAGGCTCTGCTGCTCGCCCAGCGCGATCCGGCCCCACGGGTTCTGCGGGGTCGGCAGGTACTCGTCCTGGAAGACCGCCCAGATGTCGGCCGGGGTGACCTCGCCGCCCTCGGCGTCGGTCTTCGCCTGGATGATCCGGGAGAACTCGATCTGCATCCGGCGCGGCAGGTCCAGCTTGTGGTCGTTCTTCAGCACGTAGGCGATGCCGCCCTTGCCGGACTGGCTGTTGACCCGGATGACCGCCTCGTAGGAGCGGCCGACGTCCTTCGGGTCGATCGGCAGGTACGGCACGCCCCAGGTGTACGCGCCGACCGGCACGCCGGCCGCGGCCGCGTCGGCCTCCAGCGCGTCGAAGCCCTTCTTGATCGCGTCCTGGTGCGAGCCGGAGAAGGAGGTGTAGACCAGGTCACCGGCGTAGGGGTGGCGCTCCGGTACGTTCATCTGGTTGCAGTACTCGTAGGTGCGGCGGATCTCGTCGATGTTCGAGAAGTCGATCATCGGGTCGACGCCCTGCGAGAACAGGTTCATCCCGACGTTCACCAGGTCCAGGTTGCCGGTCCGCTCGCCCTGGCCGAACAGGCAGCCCTCGACCCGGTCCGCGCCGGCCATCACGGCCAGCTCGGCCGAGGCGACGCCGGTGCCACGGTCGTTGTGCGGGTGGGTGGACAGGCAGACGAACTCGCGGCGCGACAGGTGGCGCGACATCCACTCGATCTTGTCCGCGTAGACGTTCGGCGTGGACCGCTCCACCGTGGTGGGCAGGTTCAGGATGATCTCGCGGCCCTCGCCGGGCTGCCAGACGTCCATCACGCCCTCGCAGACCTCCAGGGCGAAGTCCAGCTCGGTGTCGATGAAGATCTCCGGCGAGTACTCGTAGCCGAAGGCCGTGTCATCGCCCAGCAGCTTCTCGGCGTACTCCATCACCAGGCGGGTGCCGTCCACGGCGATCGCCTTGATGTCCTCCTTGCTGCCGCGGAAGACCACCCGGCGGAACAGCGGCGAGGTCGCGTTGTACAGGTGCACGGTCGCGCGCGGCGCACCGATCAGCGACTCCACGGTGCGCTCGATCAGGTCCTCGCGGGCCTGGGTCAGCACCGAGATCGTGACGTCCTCGGGGATCGCGCCCTCGTTGATCAGCGAGCGGACGAACTCGAAGTCGGTCGCGCCGGAGGACGGGAAACCGACCTCGATCTCCTTGTAGCCCATCGAGACCAGCAGGTCGAACATCTTGCGCTTGCGGGCCGGCGACATCGGGTCGATCAGCGCCTGGTTGCCGTCCCGCAGGTCGGTGGAGAGCCAGCGCGGCGCCTTGGTGATCACCTTGCTCGGCCAGGTGCGGTCCGGCAGGTCCACGGTGCCGAACGGTACGTACCGGCCGAACGGCATGCCGGACGGCTGCTGGCGCACGGTGGCGGCGGTGATCGGGGTCGGACGGTCGATGAACGCGCGAGCGATCGAGGACTGCTCAGTCATGGGGAGGGACTCTCGTCTCTTCGGAGGCGGGCGGGTCGGGGGCGAATCACCCGACGGGCCGACTGGTGCGGCGCACAACAGCATTGGAATGCGCCCAGCACAGACCCCGCGGCGAGGGAGCCGGCCTCTGAAAGGTCTACAGGGCCTCGCCGCGGCAGCTAAGAAGAAGCAGCCCGTAACGCATGGGATCGAGCGTAGCCCAGGACCGGGCACCGCCGAAGTGATGCCGGTGACCTTTCCACCCCTTGAGACGGTGCGCGCACGTGACAGCGAGTCACCGATCGGTGACCCTGGACCGTATGACGCAGTTCTGCACGATCATCCCGCCGTACCTGCTGGACCGCCTCGCCGAGCGCGGCGACGAGGGCGCCCGCCGCTCGCTCGAACTCGACCGCCTGGTGCGCACCGGCCGCGCGGCCGCCGTCGAGACGCTGCGGGTGCTGCCCGCCGGCCGGCACGGGCGGACCATCGCGGACGCCGGCCACAGCCGGCAGCTACCCGGCCGCACGGTGCGCACCGAGGGCGGCCCGCCGACCGCCGACCCGGCCGTCAACCGGGCCTACGACGGCCTCGGCGCCACCCTCGCACTGCTGCTGGAGGTCTACGGCCGCCGCTCGGTGGACGGCGAGGGCCTGCCGCTGCACGCGAGCGTGCACTACGGGCGAGAGTACGACAACGCGTTCTGGGACGGCCGGCGGATGGTCTTCGGCGACGGCGACGGCGTGACCTTCGGCGACTTCACCGCCTGCCCCGAGGTGATCGGGCACGAGCTGACCCACGGGCTGGTGCAGTACACGGCGGCGCTGGAGTACCAGGGGCAGGCCGGCGCGCTGAACGAGTCGGTGGCGGACGTCTTCGGCACCCTGGTCAAGCAGTACGCGCTCGGCCAGCGGGTGGACGCCGCGGACTGGCTGATCGGCGCCGGACTGCTCGGGCCGGGCGTGCACGGGGTCGCGCTGCGCTCGATGAAGGCGCCCGGCACGGCGTACGACGACGTCCGGCTCGGCCGCGACCCGCAGCCCGGCTCGATGGACGGCTACGTCGAGACCGCGGACGACAACGGCGGGGTGCACATCAACTCCGGCATCCCGAACCGTGCGTTCCAGCTGCTCGCCTGCGAACTCGGCGGCGCCGCCTGGGAGAAGGCCGGGCAGATCTGGTTCGACACGCTGACCGGCGGGAAGCTGCGCCCGGACACCGACTTCGCCGGCTTCGCCCGGGCCACCCTCGCGGCCGCCCGCGCCCGGTACGGGGACGGGCCGGTCGCCGAGGCGGTGGCGGGGGCCTGGAAGCAGGTCGGCCTGCCGGCCGACTGAGCCCTGACACTGAGCCCTGACACTGAGCCCGACCGAACGCGTGTGGGCCCGGCAGCCGGGCCCACACGCGGAACAGGCCACGGGGACACGCCGTAGCGTGTGGCAGCCCGGCACGTTTGCGTAGCAGACTGACGACCATGCGTATACGGGTGACCAGGACCGGCGGCTTCGCGGGGCTCGCCGTGCGGGCCGAGCTCTACAGCTGCGATCGGGTCGACGCGCCGCACGTGCACGCGCTCGCGCGCGAGGCGGTCGCGGGCGCGTCCCGCTCACCCGCGTACGGCGTGCCGGACGGCTACCACTACGAGATCACCGTGGACGGGCGCACCGTGCACTGCGCCGACCCGAGGCTGACGGACTCCCAGCGGGAGCTGGTCTCCCTGGTGCTGCACCAGGGAACCCCGCTCCCGCCGGACTGACGGCCCTTGTTCTTCGTACTGTCTCGGCGTCAGAAACCGAGCTTGCGCAGCTGCTTGGGGTCGCGCTGCCAGTCCTTGGCGACCTTGACGTGCAGGTCCAGGTAGACCGGCATGCCGAGCAGCGCCTCGATGTGCTTGCGCGCGGTGGTGCCCACGTGCTTCAGCCGGGCGCCCTTGGCGCCGATCACGATCGCCTTCTGGCTCTGCCGCTCGATGTAGACGTTCGCGTGGATGTCCAGCAGCGGACGGTCGGCGGGGCGACCCTCGCGCGGGATCATCTCCTCGACCACCACGGCGAGCGAGTGCGGCAGCTCGTCCCGGACGCCTTCCAGGGCCGCCTCGCGGATCAGCTCGGCGACCATGATCTGCTCGGGCTCGTCGGTCAGGTCGCCGTCCGGGTAGAGCGGCGGGCCGGTCGGCAGCAGCGGGGTGAGCAGGTCGGCCAGCAGGTCGACCTGCTTGTCGCCGACGGCCGAGACCGGGATGATCTCGGCCCACTCGATGCCCAGCTCGGCGCCGAGCTGCGAGATCGCGATCAGCTGCTCGGCCAGGCGCTTGGAGTCGACCAGGTCGGTCTTGGTGACGATCGCCACCTTGGGGGTCTTCTTGACCTCGGCCAGTTCCTTGGCGATGAACTTGTCGCCGGGGCCGAGCTTCTGGTCGGCGGGCAGGCAGAAGCCGATCACGTCGACCTCGGCCCAGGTGCTGCGGACCAGATCGTTGAGCCGCTCACCGAGCAGGGTGCGCGGCTTGTGCAGGCCGGGGGTGTCCACCAGCACGAGCTGTGCCTCGGGACGGTGCACGATGCCGCGCACGGTGTGCCGGGTGGTCTGCGGGCGGTCGGAGGTGATCGCGACCTTCGTTCCCACCAGGGCGTTGGTCAGGGTCGACTTGCCCGCGTTGGGGCGGCCGACGAAGCACGCGAAACCCGAGCGGTAGGGGACTGCCGGGGCGGAGGAGGTGTCGCTCATGAGGACCATTCTCCCTGATCACCACTGTCCGCTCGCCCGCGCCGCCACCGGCGCGGGCCACGGTCGCTTCTGCGGCGACTTCTGCGGTCACTTCTTCCGCGAGGTCAGACCACCGATCAGGGTGACCACCAGCAGCGCCAGCGAGCCGCCCAGCCAGTACGGCGAGTGGGTCTCGTGCCAGCGCCCGAAGCCCATCACCACCAGCAGTAAGCAGCCGAAGAACCCGAGAACACCGATCATGCTTCCCCCTCCCCTTGGGAGTGAGATTATCGGCTTTTCGGATCTCCAGGCTTGAGCCCGCCTTTTGCCTCAGGCCTCCGCACGCAGGCGCAGCGTGCCATCCGGACCGGCCAGCAGCAGCGGGGTGCCGGCGCCACCGAGGTCCCGCACGGCCGCCAGGTCCGCATCCGCGGCGCTCTCGGCGGCGGACACCACGGCCGCAGCCTCCAGGCCCTTGGCGCCGCTGGCCACCGCCATTGCGACCGCCGTCTGCACGGCGGTCAGCCGCAGCGAGGCGAGCTCGACCGTGCCGGCGACATACGTGCGGCCGGTCTCGTCCCGCACGGCCGCACCCTCGGCGACACCGTTGCGGGCCCGGATCGAGCGGGCCAGCGTGAGGATCTTCTGGTCTTCGGGATCAAGGTCAGTCATGCCGCCGAGCATAGGCCGCCACCGGCCGAGCGCGCGGGCGGGCCCGCGCGCCGGGACACCCTTCTCGCGCGCTCGCGCGCTCGCGCGCTCAGCCGCCGAACATCGCGCCGCCCGCCGGCTCGAAGCCCGCGAGCGCCTCCGCGACCCGGGCCAGCGTCTGCGGGCTCAGCTCGACGGTCGCGGCGGCGAGGTTCTCCGCGATGTGCGCGGGCGTGCGGCTGCCGGGGATCGGCACCACACGCTCGTACTGGTGCAGCAGCCAGGCGAGCGCCAGCTGGCCGGGCGCCAGCTCCAGCTCGGCCGCGATCGAGCGCAGCGGCGCGTAGCGGTCGTTGTTGGTGCGCAGATTGGCGTCGTCGAAGCGGTTCAGGTTGCGGCGGAAGTCGTCTGCGCCGATCTCCTGGACGGTGCCGGTGAGGAAGCCGCCGCCGAGCGGGCTCCACGCCACCACGCCGACGCCCAGCTCACGGGCAGCGTCCAGCAGCTCGGCGTCAACCGGCCGCCACATCGACCACTCGGTCTGCACGGCCGCCACCGGGTGCACGGCATGAGCCTGGCGCAGCTGCGCGGCGGTGACGTTGGAGAGCCCGAGGTGGCGGACCAGCCCGTCCTCGACCAGCTCGGCGACCGCGCCGACGGTCTCCTCGAACGGGACCACGGGGTCCGGGAAGTGCGGGTAGTAGAGGTCGATCACATCGGTACCAAGGTTGCGCAGCGACTGCTCGGCATACCCACGGACGTACTTCGGGTCACAGTTGACGCCGAGCTCCTCGAACGCGGCATTCACGGGGAAGCGGTGCACCTCGGCACCGTCCGGGATCCGGAACCCGAACTTGGTAGCGACCACTACGTCGTCCCGCCGCCCCCGGATCGCCCGGCCGACCAACTGCTCGTTGTGCCCATCGACGCCGTAGCCATCAGCGGTGTCGATCATCGTCGCCCCGGCGTCCAACGCTGAGTGAAGGGCGGTCAGCCCGCGCTCCTCGTCGATGTCGCCATACATGCCGGGCGAGAGCACCATCGCCCCGAACCCGATGGCCGAGGTCGTCAGGGAGCCGAGCGAACGCGTGGGGAGAGAGGTCATGCAGCAAGGCATACAAGGAAACTGACACACCGTCCACTGATTTCGAACGGCTGGCCGTACGGCGCCACATTCACCCCCGTGGACTCATCGGCCAGGTTGGAACGTTGATCGGAAGCCGAGGCACGCATCAACGCGTCATGGACGGACTACTCCGTCTCTGTGATTGACTGCGCCGCCGGGCGAAGCAGGTCGAGGACGTGGGTCCAGCTGTAGCTGTCCCGCCCTCCGCCGGCCTTGGGCTTATGGGGCACGTAGTCGCCGATCAGGACGCCCATGGACCGGAGCCTGGCCAGGCTCTCGCCGTACGCCGGGTGTGCCGCCTGGGCCGAGTTGACGTACGGCTGGATGGCCACGGGGATGCCGAGTCCGTACGCCTCGCAGAGGATGCCGAGCGCGAGCGTGTCAGAGATGCCGGCAGCCCACTTGTTGATCGTGTTGAACGTCGCGGGCGCGACCGCAATGGCGTCGGCCGGAGGGAACGGCTGCGGGATGCTGGGCGTGCGCCAAGCCGAACGGATCGGGTAGCCCGTCTGAGCCTCGATGGCTTCCTGGTCTATGAAACCGAGCCCGTTGGGGGTGGCGATCACGCCGACCTTCCAGCCTTCGGCGTGGGCTGCTGTGATCAGCTCACTCACACCGTCAGCGATGCCTGAGGCGCAGACGACAACGTACAGGAACGGCTCGCGGTGCTCGGTCAAACCTGGACTCCCAGCTCCTGGCAGAAACGGCGAAGTTCCGGGACGGCGCCGCGCCGGTCGCGAGCGGCCATGTCACCGGCCAGCTCGAGCACGCTGGGCCGTCGGCGGATGTCCTCCGAGGCACAGCTCTCCGCGATCCTGAGCGCTTTGTATCCCTCGGCCAGTCTGCCCTGCTGGCTGTAGGCCCGTGCAGCCTCCACCCACAGTGCTGCCCGACGCTCGGGGACCGGGATACGCCTGCGCATCAGGGGCTGGGCGGCTTCCAGCGCCGTTCCCGCGTCGCCGAGGACGACCGAGGCGCTCACCGAGTGGAGCGCGACGTTGGTCGGGCTGAAGTTCGCCCAGGCTTCGGGACCGTCGAGGTCGACGTAGCGCGCGACCTCCTGGGCCTCTGCGAGGAACTCGGCGGTGGTAGCGCGGTCCCCGCCGGAGCTCGCGGCCGTAACCCCGCGAAGGAGCATGAGCCCCAGTGCAGCGAGGTACTCGGGTGGGCGCCGGTCATAGCTGCCGGAGAGCTGGTCGGCGGTGTGCCGGATGAGGGTGACGGCGGGCGCGGTGTGCCGGTCGCGCGCGAGGACGTGCGCCTGGACGCGGACGCTGGAGGCCATCACGACGGGGTCGGCGCTCCGTTCGGCCTCGGCCATGGCACGGCCGACGGCGAGCCAGGCGTTGCCGTGGTCGCCGAGCTTGAGTAACAGGCTGACCGCGGTCTGGTACGCCGTCGCGAGGAGCCCGGACAGGAGCTGATCCCCGCCGCGGGCAGCCTCCCGCGCCTGGCGGAGGTCGGCGATCAGCGGCGGTAGCGCGCCTTCGAGTTCGGCGTACTGGCAGGTGTAGAAGAGCCTCCGGGCCCGGGAGAGCCGGGCCGCGAGTGCGGCCTGGGGTTGTGGCGCGTGCTCGGCTGGAACGGCCCCAGGCAGCAGCGCCTGGACCAGCTCTGCTCCCACGCGGAGAGGAGGTGTCGGCGCCGCGAGCGCGACGACACTCGCGGCCAGGAAGTTGCGACGGTGCATGTCGTCCGTCCTGCTGTCCGCACTGGTACAGGAGGACAGGCCAAGGCTTCCCGGTGGGATGTCGAGCACGGCTGCGACAGCGCGCAGGACGTCGATGTCCTGCGTCCCCTTACCGCTCTCCAACCGGCTGATCTTCGACTGGTGGTAGCCCAGTTCGGTAGCCACGTCCGCCTGCGACCGTCCGCTCAACACTCGTGCGCGACGGATCACTTCTCCGATCCCACCCGCAGCGGAGTGTCCCTTGGCCGTCCGCGACATGGTTCCTCCTGCCAACGCTGATCCTGCCTGGCGAACCGGGCGTAGCCGCATCAGGACAACCCGTCATGCACGATCTGCATGGATCATGCACGCGGAGCCCATGCCCTAACCGCGCGCGATCGAGAGGAGTTGTCTGGTCGTCAACAGCTCGACCACCCTCGCAGCTTGCGGTCCCCCGCTCCCGCATGACCGAGACCCGTCCGCGGTCTCTCGCATGCACTGCTCCAGGAGAAGGATGGATGGATGAGTAACTGGGAGTTCGTGAAGGACAGAACGGCCACGCAGGGAGCTGTGTGGAGGTCCGCCGACGGCCTGCTCTACAAGCGGACCGGCGGCGAGGACCTGTGGAAGGAGAGCGAGTTCCAACGGCTGGCCGCCGGTCTCGGCTACCCCGTGCCGGAGATCGTCGGCACGGGGATCGAGAACGAGGGCTACTTCGTCATCGAGCGTTCCCTGGGCAACACCTCGCTGCACGAGGAGGCACTCGCTGACGCCCAACGGGACGGACAAGTCAGCTACCAGGTCATCGGCATGGCAGCCGCCGTCTCCTCCAAACTCCTGCAGGCCCAGGCCAGGCACCCGCTGCTCGCCTCTCCGTGGTTCGAAAAGGCCGCCTTCGCCAAGGAGGTCTTCGAGGAGAACCCGGACTTCGACACCCCGCGAGTCCGCAAGGCGGTCAAGCAGGCGCTCGACCGGATGGCACAGCTGCCCACCGTCCACGGACATCTGGACTACGGCCTGCCCAACGTGCTTGCAGCCGGGGTCATCGACTGGCAGCACCACGGACCGGTCCCGTTCGGCTACGACGTCTACCCCGCGCTCGACATCGTGGCGTTCAAGGGCGGTGGCAAGGGCTACAGCATCACCCCGGAACAGCGCGCCGCCTACACCGGCGCACTCGACGAGACCACCGCATCCCTGATCGGGCAGCGGGTGAGCGAGCACCTGGGCGATTTCCTGCTCGTCAAGTGCTTCTTCTTCCTCGCCCTCATGCGGCCCACCGACCCCACGCGGCACGACAAGCACATCAAGTGGCAGTACCGCCGCACCCTCTTCACGATGGGACTTGATCAGTATGAGTCGGCCAACACGATCGACACCGGCACCTTCCCCACTCTGGAACGGTTCACCGCTGAACACCGGTAGGCCGGTTCCCACCGTTCGCGACCGCGACTACCTGATGGACCACCACGGCGTCGTCTTCAAGGTCATCGGCGACAGCCACCCCGGCAGCCACTACCTCGGCTACGTCAAGTACCACCCTGACGAGAAGGGCGACCGGTGGCTCTTCGACCGGACCTACCGACAGAACAGCGTCGTGTCGAAGTCCTTCGGCATCCTGGCCGGCAGGCCGGAGTGCTACGTCTACTCCGACACCCTCGGCTGCGTCATCACCGGCATCCCGCGCGAGGACGTGGCCGTCCACTACTCCTGCCGCCAGGCCCTCGCCACCATCCACGAGGACCCCGGCGCGGTCGCCGACAACCCGGCTGGCAAGGACCTCCTGGCGATCACCGAGTGGATCACCGCGAACGACGCCCAGGGTCTGATCGGCGTCACCGGCTCCTTCCTCGTCGGCTGCTTCAACGAGCGCTCCGACATCGACCTCGTCTGCTACGGACCCGAGGGCTACCAGGCCGCACAGGAGCTCTTCCAACAGACCGAGCTGATCCGGCCGTACGACGGAGACGACCTCACCCGGCTGTACATCCGCCGGGCCAAGTACATGGAGGGCAGCTCGTTCGACGCCCTCATCAAGCAGGAACGCCGCAAGCTCCAAGGACTCACCGCCAACGCCGGCGCGCACATCAACTGCGAACCCATCCGCTCCGACCGCGACAAGACCTTCGCCCGGATCTCCTCCAAGGAGATCGGCGAGATCTCGCTCCTCGCCAAGATCACCGACCACGCCGAGGGCCTCACCACCCCGGCCGTCTACGGGATCAAGGTCAAGACCATCCTCAGTTCGACCATCGACGAGGCCGACTCCTTCGCCCGCCGGATCACCCACATGCGCTCGTACCTCGGCGCCTACACCGGTGCCTTCCGGTCCGGCGACAACGTGCACCTGTCCGGCAAGCTCGTCCACACCCAGGACGGCGAACACAGCGGCTTCGGCATCGAACTCACCCCCTGGACCGTCAGCGGCTCCTACGTCGCCAACCTCGCGGGATAGGAGCCTCGTCTTGCCCCTGCTCGTCATCCGACACGCCGAGTCCGTCGAGAACGCCGACAAGTACAACGGGTTCTACCAGGACCCCCGCCCTTACAGCGGAGCCGCCGCCCATGCCATCTCCCGCACCGTCGTCGGCCTGACCCCGCGCGGCTTCCGGCAGGCCCAGTGGCTCGCCGAGGTCCTCCCGCAACTCGCGGGCCCCGAACCGCATGTCTACACCTCGACCTACCGCAGGGCGATCGACACCGCCGCGATCGCCCTGCCGGCCCTCCCCGATGGCTGGCCCCGACAGACCGCGCTCCTGGACGAGCAGCACTACGGCGACGCCACCTACATGACCAAGCGCGAGCTCTACGACAGCTACCCCGCACTCGCCGAGGACCGCCGCCTGCGCAAGCACATCTGGACCGCGCCAGGCGGCGGCGAGTCACTCGCCGAGGGCGTCCTCAACCGGGCCGCCGAGTTCGCCGCCCTCGCCCAGGCCGAACTCCATGAATCGCGCACCGTCGTTGCCTTCACTCACCAGACCGCGGCGGTGGCCCTTCGATCCCTGCTCGAACTCCGCAGCCTGCTCGAGATCCTCGCCGAGGAACGGAAGGGCAAGATGCCCAACGCCGCGATCCTCCACTACCAACTGCACGACGGCCGGTTCACCCGAACAGGAACCACCACCCCGCCGATCTAGGAGGAGCCCGTGCGACACCTGTTCCTCAACGGGCCCGTCCAGAACGGACCCTTCACCTTCGCCACCCGGCCAGGCAAGGCCGTCGGCATTCGCCTCGCAGCCGCCCTCAACGCCATCCTCGGCTTACCGCCGGCACCCCACCTGTGGAACACCGTCACCCTCGCCGGAGACCTCCGCCACCGCCAGGCCGAGGGCCCGATGATCCCCCGCCAGCGGTTCGAGGCCGACCTGATAGCCGACAAGTACCCGTCAGGACAGTCCCCGGTGGGCGGCATCCTGACCGACACCGACGCGGAGGTCGCCAACCTCGCGCTGGAGATGATCGAGAACAACCTCCTCGCCGGCACCCTCACCATCAGCCGCGAGACCGTCCCCACCTGCCGGTCCTGCGGCCACATGACCGGCCCCGGCGGCCACCCCTGCAACGCCTGCGGCAGCACCGACACCCAGGACCGCACGGGCCTCCACCTCGTTGCCGAACTCGCGAAGGACCGCCCCGTCCTCGACCGCTCGGACATCCATGCCAGCCGCCGCCAGCAGCCCAAGCACCTCCAGCACACCGCCGCCAACGTCGCCGAGCGGCTGATCCTCTCCCGAACCCGCGACTACGGCATCGACCTCTCGCCGCTCGGCCTCAACGGCCTCGTCCTCGACCCGCGCGTCGGCATCCACGCCACCGTCCTCGCCGCAGCCCGCCGGCACGAAGCAGACACGGCCGTCATGACCATCACCCAGAACGCCGCCAACCACATCGCCGCCCACGGCCAACACTTCCGCGAAGCCGACGGCACCCGCCTCCAGTACGCTCTCCACGGCCATCTCCCGTACAACCACATCACGAGCCTTCAGCCGCTGTACGAGGCGTACCGAGCCACCCAGGCGATCAAGGACGGTTTTGAAGCGTGGTTCCTCCCGCTCTTCTCCCTGGGAGCCAAGACTGCAACTCGGCCAGACCAACTCCCTGCGATTCTCAAGCACTACATGCGGGCACACTTGCTCAAACCCGCCGAGGCCACCGAGGCCGCTCTCAGAGCCGTACAGCGCTCGATCTGTGCTGGTGACACCGAATGGATCACAAACAAGCAGGCGCTGGCCAGCGTGATGGCCGCCAGCGGGACAGTGGCCACCGCTGCAAAGAGCTGACAGGTCGCTCCAAGGCGCTGCTTTCGGCTTGACCACTGTGTGGAACAGCCGGGCCGGGTTGTGCCTCCAGGTAGCCGAACGCCGTCTGACCGCCGTCACTCGCGACGATCGCGCGCACCTCGGGATCGCGCAGCAGACCGTTGAGCTCCCCGGCGATCTCCGCCGGCGTGGCCGCGCTCCACCAACGGCAGCGTCCCGCTTCGAGAGGGTCACACGATTTTCGCGGTGGCTGGAGTCGGCGGCGAACGTCGGATCAGCCCCCGAGCACCGGCCGGGGAGCCTTCGTGATGGGATTCATTCCGGCTCCACATCCACGCGCAGAAGAGCACCGCCCCCTGCAACCGAAGCGGGCACTGGAACCATCCTGACCGACAGAACGCGCGTGGCGGATCCGCATGGCCCGCGTGCGTCCCCACACCAGCAGAGAGAGATCCGGCATGAACCACGAGCCCAGGCACGCCTTGAGCGAGGAGTCGTCCCTCAACGGCGAGGCACCGATCGGCGCCCCGGCCCGGACGGCCGCCCGCCGGAGTCGACGGCTCACGTTGGTCGGCGCCGCGGCGGTCGTGGTCGCGCTGCTGAGCGCCTGCTCCGGGCACACCAGCGCGCAGCAGAGCAGCTCAGCGGCGGCCGGCGCCGCCACGGTCAGCAGCCAGCCGAGCCCGACCGCCAGCCCGAGCACCGCCGCCCAGCCGAGCCAGACCGACAGCCCCTCCTCCCCCACCAGCAGCGCCGCGGCCAGCTCGTCGATACCCACCGCCGCCACCACCACCGCGCCCACCACCCCGCTGCCCAGCGACGGCCCGTTGGTCCCGGTCACCGCGCCGGCGCTCCTGGCCGCCGTGGTGCAGGCGCTGCCCGCCGGGCTGACGGCTGATCACTTCGAGGCCCGCCAGCCGTCCGCCGGCGACCCCTACCCCAGCGTGTTCGCCCAGGTGCACACCCCCGGCGGCACCGGACAGCTCGGGGTCAGCATGTACCCGAGCAACGGTCCGCTGAACTGCTCGGGCGGCGGCGGCGCCTGCCACACCGACTCGGCCGGCGAGCCGATACAGGTGCAGCACGAACCGGGCAACTGCATCCAGGACACCGTCGTCACGGTGCAGCGCAGCGACGGCCTCAACCTGGAGATCCAGATCTCCAGCTGCCTCTTCGCCGGCAACGTGCCGGCCGTCCCGGCGCTGACCCAGGATCAGGCCGTCACCCTGGCGGGCAATCCTGCGATCAAGGCCAAGATGCCGGCCTCCTACGTGCAGGCCGCCAAGACGCGGTACCCGGACCTCCCCCAGGTCTAGCGCCGGCGGTCAGCCCGCCGGTCGCATGGTGCCGCGCCGGCCCTCGGGGCTGGTCAGCCACTCCAGCTTCTCGGCGGTGTCGGTGCCCGGGAGCGGGTTGTGCAGCACGATGGTGAGGTCGGGCCGCTCCGGCACCCGCAGCTGGGTGGACTCGAAGGACAGCACGCCGACCACCGGGTGGCTGATCTCCTTGCCCAGCTGGCCGCCGGGGCGCACGTCGCCACGCGCCCAGAGCCGCGCGAACTCCTGGCTCTGCTCGGCGAGTTCGTCGACGATCTCCTGGTAGCGCGGGTCGCCGGGCTTCTCCGAGGCGGCGGAGCGGAACTGCGCGACCACCGCGGCCGCGTTCGTCTGCCAGTTGGCGTCCCGGGAGCGGTAGATCGGGTTCAGGAAGTAGTTCGCCAGGCAGTTGCTCTCCCCCTCGCCGTAGCCGAAGACCAGCCCGGCGGCGTCGTTGAACGCAACGGTGGTCCAGTACGGGTCCAGCATCTGCGCCGGGAACGGCATCCAGGCGTCGATCAGCCGGCGCAGCCCGTCCGGGAGCGGGGCGCGGACGGCCTCCGGCAGCGGCGGGTTGAGGCCGGCCAGCAGGTAGAGGTGGCGCCGCTCGGCGCCGGTCAGCAGCAGCACCCGGGAGACCGCGTCCAGCACCTGCGGGGAGACCGTGATGTCCCGGCCCTGCTCCAGCCACTGGTACCAGGAGACCCCGACGCCGGCGAGCACCGCGACCTCCTCCCGGCGCAGCCCGGGGGTGCGGCGCCGGGCGCCGCCGTCCGGCAGGCCGGCCTCGGTCGGGCTGACCCGGGCCCGGCGGTTCATCAGGAACTCGCGCAGTTCGCGGCGGCGACGGGCGTCCGGGTCCACCGGATCGGCCGATATCTCCTGGCGTTGCTGACTGGTGGTCATACCAACAGGATAAGTAGACACTCTCCACGGTGTCCGCGATCGCCGAAGTATGGACGCATGGCAGTCACCACCGCGGAAGCGGCCTCCGCACCGGCAGCGCTGAGCGTCCGGTCCAAACTCGTCCTCCTCGTCCTCTGCGCGGCCCAGTTCGCGGTCGCACTCGACTTCTCGATCCTGAACGTCGCGCTGCCCGCGCTCGGTGCCGACCTGCACCTGAGCCAGGCCAACCTCCAGTGGGGTGTCACCGCCTTCGCGCTGCCGTCCGGCGGGTTCCTGCTGCTCTTCGGCCGGATCGCCGACCTGCACGGACGGCGCCGGCTCTTCCTGACCGGCCTGGTCGTGTTCAGCGCGGCCTCCGCGCTCGCCACGCTGGCCTGGGATCCGGCGTCGTTCCTGACCGGCCGGGTGCTCCAGGGCATCGGCGCCGCGATGATCGTCCCGGCCGGCATGGCGCTGCTGACCACCACGTTCCACGAGGGGCCGGAACGCGACCGCGCGCTCGGCGTCTCCGGGATGGTGCTCTCGCTCGGCTTCACGGTCGGCATGCTGCTCGGCGGCGTGCTCACCCAGACGCTCGGCTGGCGCTCCACCATGGCGCTGAACGTGCTGATGGGCGCGGCCGTGCTGATCGGCGCGCCGAAGCTGCTGACCGAGAGCAAGCTGCCCGAGCGCCCGCGGATCGACGTGCCCGGCGCGGTGACCATCACCGGCGGCCTGCTGGCGCTGATCTACGCGCTCTCCACCGCTGCCCAGCGCGGCTTCGGCCACCCCGATGTGATCGTCGGCCTGGCCGCCGGTCTGCTGCTGCTGACCGCGTTCGCGGTGATCGAGTCGCGCACCGAGCAGCCGCTGGTCTCGCTGCGGGTGCTGCGGCGGCGCACGGTGGCCTGGGGCAACATCGGCGGGCTGGCCACCTTCGCGATGATGAGCTCGGTGATCTTCCTGAGCTCGCTCTACCTCCAGCAGGTGCTCGGCCTGAGCCCGGGCGCCAGCGGCCTGGTCTTCGGGGTGCTCGGCCTGGCCGCGGCGTTCGGCGGCTCGGTCGCGCCGAAGGTGATCGGACGGATCGGCGCACCGCGCACGCTGGTCGCGGGCCTGCTGATCCAGGCCGTCTTCACCGCCGCGATGGTGCTGATCGGCGCGCACGGCGGCACCTGGCTGGTCGTGCTGGCCGGCTCGGTGGCCTGCTTCGGTCACCTCTGGGCGATCGTCGGCTACAGCATCACCGCGACCTCGGGCCTGCCGGACGAGGAGCAGGGGCTGGCCACCGGTCTGGTGACGAGCACCCAGCAGGTCGGCCTCACGGTCGGCATCCCGCTGCTGAGCGCGCTGGCTTCGAGCCGGATCGACGGCCTGCGGTCGGCCGGCGCCTCCTTCGCGCAGGCCACGCTCGATGGGGTCCGGCTGGGGCTGGGCACGGACGCGGCGGTGGTAGCGGCGGTCGCGCTGCTGCTGGCGCTCGGCCTGCGGGCCTGGCGGCGGACGGGGTGACCGAGCCGCCAATCCGCCGAGCCGCCGTGGACGGGCCCAGCTGGGTCCGTCCACGGCGGCTCGGTTCAGTTCGGTAAAGCTTCAGTCCTCGGCGGCGCCGGCTCCCGAGGCGCGGCGGACCGGGGTGACCACCACGGTCCCGATCCGGTTGCGGCGGCCGGCCGAGCTCTCGGCGATCAGCCGGATCGCGGTTATCGCCGAGTCCGCCGCCTGGCCGTCCTCGGGGACCGGCAGCTCGCACGCCGAACCGGGGATCGGCACCCGGCCCAGGTGCTTGGCGAGCAGGCCGCCGACCGTCTCGACGTCCTCGTCCACCAGCTCCAGGCCGAACAGGTCGCCGAGGTCCTCGACCAGTAGCCGGGCGGTGATCCGGAAGGAGCCGTCGCCGAGGTCCTCGACCGGCGCGATCTCCCGGTCGTACTCGTCGGTGATCTCGCCGACGATCTCCTCCAGGATGTCCTCGATCGTGACCAGCCCGGCCGTGCCGCCGTACTCGTCGATCACGATCGCCACGTGCGAGCGCTTCTGCTGCATCTCGCGCAGCAGGTCGCCGGCCGGCTTGCTGTCCGGGATGAAGACCGCCGGCCGCATCACGGCGTCCACCTGCTCGGCCTCCGCCTCCCGGTTCACGTGGGTGCGCCGGACCAGGTCCTTGAGGTAGACGATGCCGACCACGTCGTCCTCGTTGTCGCCGACCACCGGGATCCGCGAGAAGCCGGACCGCAGCGCCAGCGTGAGCGCCTGGCGGACGGTCTTGTGGCGCTCGATCATCACCAGGTCGGTGCGCGGCACCATCACCTCGCGCACGATCGTGTCGCCCAGCTCGAAGACCGAGTGCACCATGCGGCGCTCGTCGTCCTCGATCAGGTCGTCCTTCTCGGCCAGGTCGACCAGCGCGCGCAGCTCGGCCTCGGAGGCGAACGGCCCCTCGCGGTAGCCCTTGCCCGGGGTGAGCGCGTTGCCGAGCAGGATCAGCAGCCGCGGGATCGGCCCGAGCACCCGGGCCAGCGGCAGCAGCACGTAGGAGGAGGCCGTCGCGGTGGTGAGCGGGTGCTGGCGGCCGATGGTGCGCGGCGAGACGCCGACCGCCACGTACGAGACCAGCACCATCACGCCGAACGCCAGCAGCACCGCCTGCCAGGTCTCGTGCAGGTTGCGCACGCAGACCACGGTGACCAGCACCGCCGCCGCCATCTCGCTGGCCACCCTGATCAGGGTGGCCAGGTTGAGGTAGCGGATCGGGTCACTGGCCAGCGTCAGCAGTCGGTCCGCGCCGCGGCGGCCGTTGCGGACCGCCTCCTCGGCGCGGAACCGGGAGACCCGGGAGATGCCCGCCTCCGCGCAGGCAGCCAGCCAGCCGAGCATGACCAGCAGGAAGGCGCCGACCAGGAAGCTCGTACTATCACCACTCATGACGGATCAGTGGGTGGTGGGCGCCGGGGAGATCCCGGACAGCCCCCGACCGGCCCGCCAGTCGTCGAGGATCCGCTTCTGGAGCGCGAACATGGTGCGCTCCTCCTCCGGCTCCTCGTGGTCGTAGCCGAGCACGTGCAGCACGCCGTGGACGGTGAGCAGCTGGAGCTCCTCGTCCGTCGAGTGCTGGGAGGGCGCCGCGGCACCCTGTGCCTTTGCTACCTCCGGGCAGAGCACGATGTCGCCGAGCAGACCCTGCGGCAGCTCCTCGCCCTCCTTGCCCGGACGCAGCTCGTCCATCGGGAAGGACATCACGTCGGTGGGACCGGGCAGGTCCATCCACTGGATGTGCAGCTGCTCCATCGCCTCGCTGTCGATGAGGATCACGGACAGTTCGGACTGCGGGTGGATCCGCATCTGGTCGAGGGCGTAGCGGGCGACGTCGAGGATGGACTCCTCGTCGACGTCCCAGCCGGACTCGTTGGCGATGTCGATGGACATGAAGGGGTCTGCGCTCAGCTTTCGGTGCGATGGGGCTGTCGGGGGGCGCGGCTGCGCGGACCCCGGGGGGCGGACTTGCGGGCGGCGACGGCGGTGTCCTCGCCGTTCTCGATGTCCCAGCGCTCGTAGGCGTCCACGATCCGGCCGACCAGCTTGTGGCGGACCACGTCGGTGCTGGTCAGGATCGAGAAGTGGATGTCGGGGACGTCGGCGAGGATCTCCTGGACCACCTTGAGACCGCTGCGGGTGCCGCCCGGCAGGTCGATCTGGCTGGTGTCGCCGGTGACCACGACCCGGGAGTTGAAGCCGAGGCGGGTCAGGAACATCTTCATCTGCTCGGGCGAGGTGTTCTGCGCCTCGTCGAGGATGATGAAGGCGTCGTTCAGGGTGCGGCCGCGCATGTACGCGAGCGGCGCGACCTCGATGGTGCCGGCCGCCATCAGGCGGGGGATCGAGTCCGGGTCCATCATGTCGTGCAGCGCGTCGTACAGCGGGCGCAGGTACGGGTCGATCTTCTCGTAGAGCGTGCCGGGCAGGAAGCCCAGCCGCTCGCCGGCCTCGACCGCCGGGCGGGTCAGGATGATCCGGTTGACCTCCTTGGCCTGCAGCGCCTGCACGGCCTTGGCCATCGCCAGGTAGGTCTTGCCGGTGCCGGCCGGGCCGATCCCGAAGGTGATCGTGTGCCGGTCGATCGCGTCGACGTAGTTCTTCTGGTTGACCGTCTTCGGCCGGATCGTGCGGCCGCGGTTCGACAGGATGCTCGCGGTGAAGACCGCGGACGGGCTGTCGGCGCTGCCGGACGGGTTCTCGGCGGCGCTCTTCAGCATCGCGATCGAGCGCTCGACGGCGTCCTCGGTCAGCGGCTGGCCGGTGCGCAGCACCAGCATCATCTCGCTGAACAGCTGCTTGACCAGGGCGATGTCGGCGCGGTCACCGGTCGCGGTGACCTCGTTGCCCCGGACGTGGATGTCGGTGTCCGGGAAGGACCGCTCGATCACCCGCAGGAGGGAGTCGGTGGCACCGAGCAGGGTGACCATCGGGTGCTTCTCGGGGATCACGATCCGGGCGCTGAAGCCGTCGCCGCCCTGGGCGCGGGTCTGTGCGGTGTCACTCATCGGTTCGCTCATGGGTCGGCGCTGGGCCTGCCTCATCCCATCCGTGGTCTCGGGGTGCCGCTCGGTCGGTTCCGGGGTCACCAGGGTACGCCGCGCAGGTGTTCGCCGTGGCGTGGCCCGATCGATGGTGGGCCACGCCCCGGGGGTCACGCCAGCCCTTTTCGCACCTGCCGGGCCGGGGATACGGGCCTGACTCAGGACGGCCGTCGCGGCGGCACCGGGATCCGGGCCAGGTCCTCGGCGATCACCAGCTCGCCGTCGAAGTGCGCCCGGGCCTCGGCGAGGTGGCCGGACAGGTCCGGGTAGCGCTGCGAGAAGTGCGTGAGCACCAGCATCCGCACCCCCGCCTTCGCGGCGACCTGGGCGGCCTGCGCGGCGGTCAGGTGGCCGTGCTCCTCCGCCAGGCCCGCCTCGGCGTCCAGGAAGGTCGCCTCGATCACGAGCAGGTCGGCGCCCTCGGCCAGCGCGTGCACGCCCGCGCAGAGCCGGGTGTCCATCACGAACGCGACTCGCTGGCCGCGCCGCAGCTCGCTGACCTCGTCGAGCGTGATCCGGCGCCCGGCCAGCTCGACGGCACCGGTGCGCTGCAGCTCGCCGACCGCGGGCCCGCGCAGGCCCAGCGCGGCCAGCCGCCCGGGCAGCAGCCGGCGGCCGTCCGGCTCGGTGAGGCGGTAGCCGAAGGCCTCCACCGGGTGCGAGAGCCGCACCGCCTCCAGCGTGAACGGCGCGCCCGGCGCCTCCAGCGGGCCGTCCGCGGTGATCGGGTGCGGGCGCAGCTCGGCACTCTGGTGGAACGCGGTGGCCTGCCGCAGCCGGTCGTAGAAGACCTGGCCGGAGCCCGGGTAGTAGGTGTGCACCGGGTGCGGGACCTTGTCCAGGTTGATCCGCTGGACCACCCCGGCCAGGCCCAGGCTGTGGTCGCCGTGGAAGTGCGTGACGAAGATCCGGGTCAGGTCGGTGGCCGAGACGCCGGCGTGCAGCATCTGGCGCTGGGTGCCCTCGCCCGGATCGAAGAGCAGGCCCTCGCCGTCCCAGCGCAGCAGGTAGCCGTTGTGGTTGCGGTGCCGGGTCGGCACCTGGCTGGCCGTGCCGAGGACGACGAGTTCGCGCTGCGTCACCGGATCAGACCATGCCCTCGCGCAGCGGCATGCCGCCGAGCACGTGGATGTGCGCGTGGAAGACGGTCTGGCCGGCCCCGGCCCCGGTGTTGAAGATCAGCCGGTAGGCGTCGAGGCCCTCGTCGGCGGCGACCGCGGCGGCCTCGGTGAGCAGCTCGGCGGCGATCAGCGGCTCGGCGGCGGCCAGCTCGGCGGCGTTCGGGTAGTGCACGTGCGGGATCACCAGGACGTGCGTCGGCGCCTGCGGACGGATGTCCCGGAACGCCAGGGTGCGCTCGGTCTTGCGGACCACGGTGGCCGGGATCTCGCCGGCCACGATCTTGCAGAAGAGGCAGTCGGGGTTGGTCTGGTCGGCCATCGGGCGCACTCCGAAAAAAGGTCGGCGGGGCTGGCGGGGCGTCGGATCATCCCGTCGGGTGATCTGACGCCCCGCCAACCTACCGGACGCGTCTTTACCGCTGCGGAGTGGTCGGCAGCGGCGGCGCCGTCCGGGCCGGGGTCTCGGCCAGCCGCGCCAGGGCGATCCGGACGGCCTCGGCGAGCTGCGGGTCCTCCCCCGCCGCCCACTGGTGCGGGGCGATCACCACCTCCACGTCCGGCGTGACGCCGCGGTTCTCCACCCCCCAGCCGTAGCCCTCCAGCCAGGTCGCGTACTTCGGCTGGGTGACCAGCGTGCCGTCGACCAGGCGGTAGTTGCTGTCGATGCCGATCACGCCACCCCAGGTGCGGGTGCCGACCACCGGGCCGATGCCGAGCGCCTGGATCGCGGCGTTGATGATGTCGCCGTCCGAACCCGAGTGCTCGTCGGCCAGCGCGACCACCGGGCCGCGCGGGGCGTCGCCCGGGTACGGGTCGGCGGTGGCCAGGTCGCGGCCGCGGCCCCAGCCGACGATCCGGCGGCCGAGCTTCTCCAGGATCAGCTGCGAGGTGTGCCCGCCGCGGTTCTCCCGCAGGTCCACCAGCAGGCCCTCCCTGGCCATCTCCACCCGCAGGTCGCGGTGGAGCTGGGCCCAGCCGGCGCTCAGCATGTCCGGCACGTGCAGGTAGCCGAGTCGTCCGTCGGAGAGCTCGCGCACGGCCGCCCGGCGCCCGGCCACCCAGTCGTGGTAGCGCAGCGGCTCCTCGTCGGCCAGCGGGACGGCGACCGGGTGGCGGGTGCTGCCGTCGGCGTGCCGGACCGTCAGCTCGACCGGCTGCCCGGCGGTGCCGGCCAGCAGCGGCGCCGGACCGGTGACCGGGTCGACCGGCCGTCCGTTCACCGCGAGCAGCGCGTCGCCGGGGCGGATCGCCACGCCCGGGGCGGCCAGCGGCGAGCGGGCCCGCGGGTCGGAGGACTCGCCGGGCAGGATCCGGGCGATCCGCCAGACGTCGCCGTCGCGCTCCAGGTCGGCGCCGAGCAGGCCCTGGCGGCGGGCCGCCGCGGTCGGACGGCCGGGCGGCACCACGTAGGCGTGCGAGGTGCCGAGCTCGCCGACCACCTCCCAGAGCAGGTCCACCAGGTCGTCGTGCGAGCCGAGCCGCTCGACCAGCGGGCGGTAGCGCTCCAGCGCGCCGTCCCAGTCGAAGCCGCCGAGGTCGGCCAGCCAGTAGTTGTCGCGCATCAGGCGGCCGTTCTCCTCGAACATCTGCCGCCACTCGGCCGCCGGGTCCACGGTGACCCGCAGCCGCTCCAGGTCGACCCGGATCTCCTCGTCCTCGCCGGCCTTGTGGTCGGCCGGGACGATCCGCAGCTCGCCGCCGTCCAGCACCGCGAGCCGGCTGCCGTCGCCGCAGACCGAGAACGAGTCCAGGCTGTCCACCAGCTGCTCGGCCCGCAGCTTGCGCAGGTCGAAGCGCTCCAGCACCGGCCCGGGGCGCTGGTCCTCGGGCGTGGCCGCGTCGTCGCCCAGCTCGCCGACCTGCGGGTACCTGGTCCAGAGCACGCCGCCGCCGGCGGTGCGCAGCGCGCCGAACCGGCCGCCCTCGACCGGGAAGGCGACGATCCGGTCGGCCAGCCCCTCCAGGTCGATCACGGTCGTCGGGGTCGCATCGGCCTCGGCAGCCTTCTCGCCGCCGTCGGCGGCCTTCTCCTCGGCGCCGTCGAACGAGCGCCCGGCCCGCTGCGGACCGAACGGGGACGGCGTGTCGGCGGCCAGCGTCAGCAGGTACGGCCGGCTGCCGGTGGGGAACCCGAGGTCGAACGAGTGCGCGTCGTAGACCGGGTCGAAGTTGCGCTGGGACAGGAACGCCAGGTGCTTGCCGTCCGCGGTGAACGCGGGCGAGCTGTCGACGAACCGCTGCGGGGTCGCCTCGCTGACCGTGCCGCCGGCCAGGTCGGCGAGCATGATCTGGCGCAGCGACCAGGGGCCGAGCGTCGGCTGCGACCAGGCCAGCCAGGCCGAGTCCGGCGCGAAGGCCAGGCCGGTCACCTCGCCGTCCGCGCTGCGGGCCAGCTCGCGCACGCTGCCGTCGGCGAGCGTCACCAGCAGCACCCGGCCGTCGTGCGCGGCGACGGCGGCCCGCTTGCCGTCCGGCGAGACCAGCAGGCCGAGGACCCGGCCCAGCTGCCCGGCGGCGAGGCGCCGGCGCTCGGCGCCGAGCGCGTCCGGGGCGTACTCCAGCGCGTCGTCACCCTCGGCGTCGGTCACCCAGAGCGCGCCCTGCGCCGCGTCCTCGGTGGCCGGCGGGACCACCCGGGGCAGCCGGCCGCGCACGCCCGGGGTCTCGTCCAGCACCCGGGCCGGACCCTCCCGGTTGGTCAGCCAGTGCACGGTGCCGCGCACCGCGACGGCGGCGGCGCGGGCGGTGGCGTCCGGCGCGGCGGTCTCCAGCCAGCCGGCCACCGGGGCCGGGAACGGTCGGCGGCCGGTGCGCGGGCCGGCCGGGCGGACGTCCAGCCGGCGCGGCGCGGCGTCCCCGGTCACGGCGTCGAGCAGCCAGAGGTCGCCGCCCGCGTGCCAGACGATCCGCCGGCCGTCGGTGGCGGCGTTGCGGGCGTAGAAGGGCAGGCCGGCCGGGCTGATCGCGCGCAGCTCGGAGCCGTCCGGGCGGCTCGCGTAGAGCCGGCCGGTGCCCTCGTGGTCACTGAGGAAGGCGACGTGGCCGCCCGGCTCGCCGCCGGCCAGCCACATCGGGGACTCGATGTGCCCGTCGAGCTGCTCGTGCAGCCGGTGGAACTCTCCGCCCTCGGCGCCGATCCAGAGCTTGCCGGCGGTGCCGCCGCGGTACCGCTTCCAGCGGGCCGGCTCGGTGCTGTAGTCGGAGACCAGCAGCGTGCGCTCGCCGTCCGGCTCGAAGGCCAGGCCGCCGACCGGGCCGAACGGCAGCCGGCGCGGCCGGCCGCCGTCCAGCGGGACCGCGAAGGCCCAGGTGTGCCGGGCGGTGGACTGACCCGCGTTGGTGACCACGACCGGCTCGCCCTGCGGGGTCCAGCCGCGCAGCTGGGCACGGCCGGCGCGGCCGAAGTGGGTCAGCCGGCGGGCCTCGCCGCCGTCGGCCGCGGCGACGAACACCTCGGGGGCGCCCTCCCGGGTGGAGGTCCAGGCGATCAGCTGCCCGTCCGGGGAGAACCGCGGGTACGAGACCGGGGTGCGGTCGGCGCTCAGCCGCCAGGCCCTGCCGCCGGCCAGCGGGGCGAGCCAGACGTCGTCCTCGGCGATGAAGGTCACCAGGTCGCCGTGGACGTGCGGGTGGCGCAGATACGCGCCGGCGGGGATGTTGTCGGGTTCCGTCACTGCGTCAGGTTACGCAGCGTCAGCCGGTGAGGCCAGTGTCAGCCGGGGGCACGCGGACGGGTGGGGCGCCTGCTGCCAGGCGTGCTTCCGGCCCCTCCGGGGAACGGCGCCGGGCGGGCGCCGGCGGGCCCTGGAACGCTCAGTCGGTGCTCAGGACCAGCGGCCGGTGCGGCCGAGCAGCAGCGCGCCGGCCGCCACCCCCGCGGTGGAGGTGCGCAGCACGGACGGGCCCAGCCGGTACGGCTTCGCGCCGGCCTCGGCGAAGGCCGCGAGCTCCTCCGGGCTCACTCCGCCCTCCGGCCCGACGATCAGCAGCAGCTCACCGCTCGCCGGCAGCTCGGCTGTGGCGAGCGGCTCGGCGCCCTCCTCGTGCAGCACGGCGGCGAACGCGGCGGCGGCGAGCAGCGGCACCAGCTGGCGGGTCGTCATCGGCTCGCGCACCTCGGGGAACCGCAACCGACGCGACTGCTTGCCCGCCTCGCGCGCGGTGGCCCGCCACTTGGCCAGCGCCTTGGCGCCGCGATCGCCCTTCCACTGCGTGATGCAGCGGGACGCGGACCACGGGATCACGGCGTCCACGCCGACCTCGGTCATGGTCTCGACCGCGAGCTCGCCGCGGTCGCCCTTGGGCAGCGCCTGGACCACGGTGATCCGCGGGCTCGGCGCGGGCTCGGCGCGCAGCTCGGCCAGCGTCACGTCGAGCGCGTCCTTGCCGTGCACGGCGCTCACCGTGCCGTGACCGCCCAGGCCCTCGCCGTCGGTGAGGGTCACCGCCTCGCCGACCTCGAGTCGCTTGACGGCCGCGGCGTGCCGGCCCTCGGGCCCGTCGAGGCGGACCACGGAACCGGGCGCGGCGGCGCTCAGCCGGGCGGTATCGACGACGAAGACGGGTGCGGTCATGGTGCGGGCTCCTGGTGCGGCTTCCTGGGAGGGTGGTGAAAAGGCGGGTGGGGAGCCGAGGACTTCCTCGGCTCCCCACCCGCCCGGGACTGCGGACGGCTCAGCGGCCGTTGAACGCGTCCTTCAGCCGGGAGAAGAGGCCCTGCTGGCCCGGCGCGAAGTGGCCGGAAGGCCGCTCCTCGCCGCGCAGCACGGCCAGCCGGCGCAGCAGATCCTCCTGCTCGGGGTCGAGCTTGGTCGGCGTCTGCACCTCGACATGCACTATCAGGTCGCCCCGGCCGCCGCCGCGCAGGTGCGTGACACCGCGGCCGTGCAGCGGGATGGACTGGCCGGACTGGGTGCCGGGCCGGATGTCCACCTCCTCGAGGCCGTCCAGCGTCTGCAGCGGCACCTGGGTGCCGAGCGAGGCGGCCGTCATCGGGATGGTGACCGTGCAGTGCAGGTCGTCGCCGCGGCGCTGGAAGGTCGGGTGGCTGGTCTCGGCGATCTCCACGTAGAGGTCGCCGGCCGGGCCGCCGCCGGGGCCGACCTCGCCCTCGCCCGCCAGCTGGATCCGGGTGCCGTTGTCGACACCGGCCGGGATCTTGACGGTGAGCGTGCGGCGGGCGCGGACCCGGCCGTCGCCCGCGCACTCCGGGCACGGGGTCGGGACCACGGTGCCGAAGCCCTGGCACTGCGGGCAGGGACGCGAGGTCATGACCTGGCCCAGGAAGGACCGGGTGACCTGGGAGACCTCGCCCTTGCCGCGGCACATGTCACAGGTCTGCGCGGAGGTGCCGGGAGCGGCGCCCTCGCCGTTGCAGGTGGTGCAGGTGACGGCGGTGTCCACCTGGAGTTCCTTGGTGGTGCCGAAAGCGGCCTCCTCCAGGGTGATCTCCAGCCGGATCATCGCGTCCTGACCGCGCCGGGTCCGCGACCGCGGGCCGCGCTGGCCGGAGGCCGCGCCGAAGAACGCGTCCATGATGTCGGAGAAGCCGAAGCCCGCCGCGCCCGCGCCGAAGCCGCCCGCGCCACCGCCGCCGTTCGGCGACAACGGGTCGCCGCCGAGGTCGTAGACCTGCCGCTTCGCGGGGTCGGAGAGCACCTCGTAGGCGGCGTTGATCTCCTTGAACCGCTCCTGAGTCTTCGGGTCCGGGTTGACGTCCGGGTGCAGTTCACGCGCCAGGCGCCGGAACGCCTTCTTGATCTCGTCCTGCCCCGCATCCCGTCGGACGCCGAGTACCGCGTAGTAGTCCGTGGCCACCAAATGCTCCGCTTGTTCCGCCTCTAGAAGTGCTGCGACTGGATCACCCGCCGGTGTCGGCGGGTGCTTCTCTTACGACTCGGCCAGGATCTGACCCACGTACCTTGCCACCGCCCGCACTGCTCCCATCGTGCCCGGATAGTCCATCCGGGTCGGGCCGATCACCCCGAGTTTGGCCACGCTCTCATCGCCCGAACCGTAACCGACCGAGACGACGGACGTGGAATTCAGGCCCTCGTACTCGTTCTCCCGGCCGATCCGGACGGTCATCCCCGCCTCCGCCGTCTCGCCGAGCAGGCGCAGCAGCACCACCTGCTCCTCGAGGGCCTCCAGCACCGGCTGGATGGTCAGCGGGAAGTCATGGCCGAAGCGGGTCAGGTTGGCCGTGCCGGCCAGCATGATCCGCTCCTCGTTCTGCTCCACCAGCGACTCGAACAGGGTGGACAGGACGGTGGTCACCATCGGCCGCTCGGCCGGGTCGAAGGAGGCGGGCAGGTCCTCCACCAGGGCCGGCACGTCCGGGAACCGGCGGCCGCCGGCCCGGGCGTTCAACCGGGCACGCAGGTCGGCCAGCGTGTTCTCGCCCGCCGGGCTCGGGCAGTCGACCATCCGCTGCTCGACCCGGCCGGTGTTGGTGATCAGCACCAGCATGACCTTGGTCGGGGCCAGCGCGACCAGCTCGATGTGCCGCACGGTGGATCTGGTCAGCGACGGGTACTGGACGACGGCGACCTGCCGGGTCAGCTGCGCGAGCAGCCGAACGGTACGGGCCACCACGTCGTCCAGGTCGACCGCGCCGTCCAGGAAGTGCCGGATCGCGCGGCGCTCGGGGGCGCTCATCGGCTTGACCTCGGCCAGCCGGTCGACGAAGAGGCGGTAGCCCTTGTCGGTCGGGATCCGGCCGGCGCTGGTGTGCGGCTGGTGGATGTAGCCGTCCTCCTCCAGCGTCGCCATGTCGTTGCGCACGGTGGCCGGCGAGACGCCGAGGTTGTGCCGTTCGACCAGCGCCTTGGAACCGACCGGCTCCTCGGTGCCGACGTAGTCCTGCACGATCGCGCGCAGCACGGAGAGTTTGCGTTCGTCCAACTGACGGACCTCCAGCCGGCTCACCTCGGCCGCGGTGGCGGCCCGCACCGTCGCCGGACGGGCGACCGCGGGACGCCCGCCCCGGGCGGTGGGCCCCGCGGCGGCGGGCTTCCTGGAGGCGGCCTTGACCGGGCCTGCCTGCGGCGCAGCGGGCGTGGGGGTGTCGGCCGCTTCGGCCCCGGGCGCGGGGGCGGGCGCGGCCGCCGGCTCGCGGCCGGTCGGGCGCGGATCGGAATCCGGTTCGTCGAACATGGCACGCACCTCCCTCTTCGCGCGTTGTCCTGGGTACCAGGTCTTGCGGTGTCCGTTGATCGGCTTGGCACTCTGGTCTCCAGAGTGCCAAAACCGTACCTGCCAGTGTAAGGCCCGGGTCCGACAGCAGGAACGCCCTGGCTCGGGATGCCGCACGGATCACGTTTTGCCCCCTCCCCGGCCGGCCGGGTGCGGTGGGTGCACGACACGCCCCCGGCAACCGCATCCGGCCGGGGTAGTGCCCGCGGTCGGACGAAGTGGCAGCATCGATATCGACCGAGACTGATCGGTCCTACCGACGTACTTAGGAGCAGCCATGTCGGCGTCAGGCCACCAGACCCGCTTCGCACCCGACCGTGGTCTGTCCGTGCGGATGGTCACCACGATGTTCCTGATCGGGCTGCTGTACGTCGGGTTCACCGGTGTGCTCATCGTGCTGCTGAAGGGGGCCTGGCCGCTGATCGTGCTGCTCGCCGGCGGCCTCTTCATCGCGCAGTTCTGGTTCAGCGACAAGATCACCGAGCGCGCGATGGGCGCCCGCGCGGTCACCCCCGAGCAGTACCCGCAGCTGCACGGGACCATCGACCGGCTCTGCGCACTGGCCGACATGCCCAAGCCGCGCGTCGCGGTCGCCGAGAACGACATGCCGAACGCCTTCGCCACCGGCCGCAACCCGGAGAACGCGGTGGTCTGCGTGACCACCGGCCTGCTGCGCCGGCTGGAGCCGGAGGAGCTGGAGGGCGTGCTCGCCCACGAGCTCTCGCACGTGGCGCACCGCGACGTCGCGGTGATGACGGTCGCCGGCTTCCTCGGCGTGCTCGCCGGTGCGATCACCCGGATCGCGCTCTACAGCGGCATGATGGGCGGCAACAACCGCAACAACAACGACCAGAACGCCGCGATCGCGATGCTGGTCATCCCGCTGGTCAGCATGGTCGTGTACGCCATCAGCTTCCTGCTCACCCGGCTGCTCTCGCGCTACCGCGAGCTGGCGGCCGACCGGGCCGCGGCCCAGCTGACCGGCCGGCCGAGCGCGCTCGCCTCGGCGCTGACCAAGGTCACCGGCCAGATCGGCGCGATCCCGACCAAGGACCTGCGCCAGGCCCAGCCGTACAACGCCTTCTACTTCGCCCCCGCGCTGAGCGCCAAGGAGACCGCCTCCCAGCTGCTCTCCACCCACCCGTCGCTGGAGCAGCGGCTGGAGCAGCTGGGCAAGATCTCCGCCGAGCTGGGACGCTGACGGTCGGCCCGAGCCGCACGGGCCGGCGCCGGAACGAAAGGAACGACACGTGGGATTCCTGGACGCGCTGCTGGGCCGGAGCAAGCCGGTCCGGCCGGACCTCGACCAGCTCTTCGGTGTGCCCTCGGCCGCCCTCACCCTGGAGGCCGCCGCGGGCTTCACGCCCACCGGCGTCGGCTCGGTCTGCTTCGCCGCCGTCGAGGGCGGGGCGTTCGGCGAGGTGGAGCGGCAGGTTCGCGCGCTGCTGGACGCCGACACGCCGAACGGCGGGGTGCCGGTGGAGGCCAGCCGGGACGGCTACGGCTACTCCTGGCTGCTCGCCCGGCACACTCCGGAGGAACTGCCGGACCTGGTCAACGACCTGCACGCGGTCAACAGCGAGCTGGAGGCGAACGGCTTCGGGCCGCAGCTGCTCTGCTCGCTGGTCGGCTTCCGGAACGAGGCCGGGCAGTCGCTGGCGCTGGTCTACCTGTACAAGCGCGGCACGTTCTACCCGTTCGCCCCGATGCCCGGCGGCGGCGAGCGGCGCAACAGCCCGCTGGAGCTCCAGGTGAAGGCGATGCTCGGCAACGACCTGCGGGTGGAGTCGGACCTGAGCCGCTGGTTCCCGGTCTGGGGCGCGCCGGGGCTGTAGGACGGCTCGGGGCTGTAGGACGGGTCGGCGGCTCTCTGACGGGCCGTCGATTTTTCCTATAGTTCCTCCCATGCGCAGCACTCAGTACGGTCCCGACCTCACTCCCCCCTGGAAGCGGCAGCAGCCGGCTCCCGAAGTGGCCGCCGAGCGCGACCTGGTGGTGGAGGAGGTCGGCACCGGCTTCTGCGGGGCCGTGGTGCGCTGCGAGAAGACCGCCGAGGGGCCGACCGTCACGCTGGAGGACCGGTTCGGCAAACACCGGGTCTTCCCGCTGGAGCCGCGCGGGTTCCTGCTGGACGGCAAGGTGGTCACGCTGGTCCGCCCGACCGCGGCGGCCCCGGCGAAGGCGCCCGCGCGCACCGCCTCCGGCTCGGTGGCGCTGCCCGGCGCCCGGGCCCGGGTGGCCAGGGAGTCGCGGATCTACGTGGAGGGCCGGCACGACGCCGAGCTCGTCGAGCGGGTCTGGGGCGACGACCTGCGGATCGAGGGCGTCGTGGTGGAGTACCTGGAGGGCATCGACGACCTGCCCTCGATCGTCGCCGACTTCGCCCCGGGCGGCGGCCGGCGGCTCGGCGTGCTGGTGGACCACCTGCTGCCCGGCACCAAGGAGCACCGGATCGCCTCCGCCGTCACCGGCGAGGCGGTCCTGGTGGTGGGCCACCCGTTCATCGACGTCTGGCAGGCGGTCAAGCCGGCCTCCGTCGGCATCCCCGGCTGGCCGGACGTGCCGCGCGGCGAGGTGTGGAAGGAGGGCATCTGCCGCCGCCTCGGCTGGCCGGTGGACCCGCCGGCCGCCTGGAAGCGGATCCTGGCCTCGGTGAACTCCTTCCGCGACCTGGAGCCGAGCCTGTTGGGACGGGTCGAAGAACTGATCGACTTCGTCACCCAGCCGGGGCACTGAGGCCCACCAGGGCCCGGTCAGTGGGGCCCTGGTCAGTCCACCAGGTCCCGGACCACCGCGTCCGCCAGCAGCCGGCCGCGCAGGGTCAGCGCCGCCCGTCCGGCGGCGAACTCCTGCGGGCGCAGCAGGCCGTCCGCGAGGGCCTGCTCCGCGGCGCGCAGACCGGCCGGGGCGAGCAGGTCGAGCGGGCAGCCGTCGACCAGGCGCAGTTCGAGCAGGATCCGCTCGACCCGCTGGTCCTCGGCCGGCAGCACCTCGCGGCCCTGGGCCGGGGTGCGGCCCTCGGCGATCGCCTGCGCGTAGGCGGCCGGGTGCTTGGCGTTCCACCAGCGCACGCCGCCCACGTGGCTGTGCGCGCCAGGACCGGCGCCCCACCAGTCGGCGCCGGTCCAGTACAGCTCGTTGTGCCGGCAGCGCCCGGCCTCGCTGGTGGCCCAGTTGGAGACCTCGTACCAGCTGTAGCCGGCGGCGGCCAGCGCCTGCTCGGCGATCAGGTACCGGTCGGCGTGCACGTCGTCATCGACCATCGGCAGTTCGCCGCGCTTGATCCGGGCGGCGAGGCGGGTACCGTCCTCGACGATCAGCGAGTACGCCGAGACGTGGTCGGGCCCGGCGCCGATCGCGGCGTCCAGCGAGGCCCGCCAGTCGTCGTCGGTCTCGCCCGGGGTGCCGTAGATCAGGTCCAGGTTGACGTGCTCGAAGCCGGCCGCGCGGGCCTCGGCGACGCAGGCCTCGGGGCGGCCGGGGGTGTGGTGGCGGTCCAGCACCTGCAGCACGTGCTTGCGCGCGCTCTGCATGCCGAAGGAGATCCGGTTGAAGCCGCCCTCGCGCAGTTCGGCCAGGTACGCCGGGGTGACCGACTCCGGGTTGGCCTCGGTGGTGATCTCGGCGTCCGCGGCGAGCCCGAACTCGGAGCGGATCGCGGCCAGCATCGCGACCAGGTCGGCGGCCGGCAGCAGGGTGGGCGTGCCGCCGCCCAGGAAGACCGTGCGCACCGGCAGCTCGGCCTCGCCCAGCACCGTGCGGGCGTGGCGGATCTCACCGATCAGGTTGGCCGCGTAGGTCTCCTGCGAGGCCACCGTGCCCGCCGAGCGCAGCTCGGTGGCGGTGTAGGTGTTGAAGTCGCAGTAGCCGCAGCGGCTGGCGCAGTAGGGCACGTGCAGGTAGAAACCGAACGGACGCTCGCCGAGGCCGGTCAGCGCGTGGGCGGGCAGCGAGCCGTCGGACGGCACGGGTTCGCCGTCGGGGAGTGCGGAGGGCATGCGTCCATTGTCCGGTACGGCCGCGGTGATCCCGACGGCCGTACCGGAGCAGCGGGCGTCAGGCCTCGTTCGAGCCCGCGTACATCTCGGTCACCGCGTCGGCGTAGATCCGCTCGACCACCGGGCGCTTGATCTTCAGGCTCGGGGTGAGCTCGCCGTGCTCGACGTCCAGGTCGCGCGGCAGGATGGTGAACTTCTTGATCGTCTGCCAGCGCTGCAGCTCGGCGTTGACCTTCTGCACGTAGCCCTCGATCAGCTTGCGCACCTCAGGCGAGCCGACCACCTCGGCGTACGTCTTGCCGCCGACCGAGCGCTCGGCCGCCCACGGCATGATCGCCGTCTCGTCCAGCGCGATCAGCGCGGAGCAGAAGTTGCGCCCGTTGCCGATCACCAGGACGTTGCTGACGAACGGGCAGAGCGCCTTGAACTTGCCCTCCACCTCGGTGGGCGCGACGTACTTGCCGCCCGAGGTCTTGAACATGTCCTTCTTGCGGTCGGTGATCCGCAGGTAGCCGTCCTTGTCGAGCTCGCCGATGTCGCCGGTGTGGAACCAGCCGTCCGACTCCAGCACCTCCTCGGTCTGCTCGGGCAGGTCGTGGTAGCCGCGCATCACGCCGGGGCCGCGCAGCAGGATCTCGCCGTCCTCGGCGATCCGCACCTCGGTACCGGGCAGCGCGCGGCCGACGGTGCCGATCCGCACGTCCTCGGCCCGGTTGACCGCGGAGCCGGCGCTGGTCTCGGTGAGCCCGTAGCCCTCCAGGATCGGCACGCCGGCGCCCATGAAGAAGTAGCCGATCTCGGGCGCCAGCGCGGAGGCGCCGGAGACCGAGCCGCGCAGCCGGCCGCCGAACGCCGCGCGGATCTTGGCGTAGACGAGCTTGTCGGCGATCGAGTGCTGGATCGAGAGCGCGAGCGGCGCGCTGTCCTGCCCGGTCGCGATCCGGTTCGCCTGGGTGACCTGCGCGTGGGTGCGGGCGACCTTCGCCGCCCACATGAAGATCTTGTACTTGGCGCCGCCCTCGGCCCGGGCCTTGCCCGCGATGCCGTTGTAGACCTTCTCGAAGATCCGCGGCGCGGAGGCCATCAGGGTCGGCCGGATCACCGGCAGGTTGTGGATGATCCGGTCGACCCGGCCGTCCACCGCCATCACGTGGCCGGTGGCGATCTGGCCCGAGATCAGCGTCTTGCCGAAGACGTGGGACAGCGGCAGCCACATGAACTGCACGTCGTCGGAGCGCAGCAGACCGCTCTCCTGCTGCGCCAGGCCCTCGTAGGCCCAGCAGTCGTGCACGAGTCTGACGCCCTTGGGGCGGCCGGTGGTGCCGGAGGTGTAGATCAGGGTCGCGAGCTGCTCGCGGTCCAGGGCGGCGACCGCCTGCTCGACCGCGTCCGGGTGCTCCTTGAGGTACGCTGCACCGCGCTCCTCCAGCTCGGCCAGCGTGATCACCTCCAGGCCGGGCGCCTCGGGGCGCTGCTCCGGGGCGTCGAAGAGGATCACCGTGGTCAGCTCGGGCAGCTTGTCCCGCTGCTCGACGGCCTTGGCCAGCTGCTTGGCGTTCTCGGCGAAGAGCGCGCGGCTGCCGGAGTTGCCCAGGATGAACGCCGTCTCGTCGGCATTGGTGCTCGGGTAGACCGTGGTGGTGGCCGCACCGGCGCACATGTTGCCCAGGTCGGCCAGGATCCACTCGATCCGGGTCGAGGCGGCGATCGCCACCCGGTCCTCGGACCGGACGCCGAGCGCCATCAGGCCGGCCGCCACGTTCTTGACCCGCACCGAGGTCTGCGCCCAGGTCAGCGAGCGCCACTGCTCGGCCCCGGGCGCGCCATCGGCCGCATGCTCGTCGACCGGAACGGGGAACCTGTATGCCTCGCCGTCGGGTGTGGCCTCTACCCTGCTAAGGAAGAGGTGTGCCACTGAGGCTGGGCGCCCGGCGATCTTGTCGGAGCCGATGACGGACTGCGCTGAACTCAACGAGACCTCCGGGGAACCAGGTGGCCGAGGGTGGACGCCGGGCGGGGGTGGGGGGAGGGCCGCACGGCGGGCTTGTCAAAGACGGGCTTGTTAACCGGCAAGTAACAAGGCATTCGACAGCCTAGGGGCAAGCGGGCGCGGATGTAAGAGGCAAGCGGTGTCTGGCACACCACCCCCGGGACAGTGCAAAGGACAGTACAAGTCGCATGGACGGATCACGGTAGACCCGTGCGGCAAACGGGGGAAGACCGAAAATGGGGATGCGAATCCTCCTGTCGACAACGAGAGTGTCCGAGTGCTGATCAGACTTCTCAGGGCCCATCTGGGGCCCTACTCCAAACCGATTACCCTGCTGGTCCTGCTCCAACTCGTCTCCACCATCGCCACGCTCTACCTGCCGACGCTGAACGCGGACATCATCGACAGCGGCGTGGTCAAGGGCGACACCGCTTACATCATGCGGGTCGGCGGGGTGATGATCGCCGTCACCTTCGTGCAGCTGATCTGTTCGATTGCGGCCGTGTACTTCGGCGCCCGCACCGCGATGTCGGTCGGCCGGGACATCCGCGCCTCGGTCTTCGACCGGGTGCAGCTGTTCTCCGCCCGTGAGCTGGGCCAGTTCGGTGCACCTTCGCTGATCACCCGCAACACCAACGACGTCCAGCAGGTCCAGATGCTGGTGCTGATGTCGTTCACGCTGATGGTCGCCGCGCCGATCATGTGCGTCGGCGGCATCGTGATGGCGCTCAACCAGGACGTCCCGCTCTCCGGCCTGCTGGTCGTGGTGGTCCCGCTGCTGGGCGCCATCGTCACGCTGCTGGTGCGCCGGCTGCGCCCGGCGTTCCGCGGCATGCAGACCCGGATCGACGCGGTGAACCGGATCCTGCGTGAGCAGATCACCGGTATCCGGGTGATCCGCGCGTTCGTCAAGGACGGTCACGAGCAGGCCCGGTTCGGCACCGCGAACGACGAACTCACCGAGTTCTCGCTGCGCACCGGCCGGCTGATGGCCTTCATGTTCCCCGCCGTGATGCTGGTCGTGAACGTCTCCAGCGTCGCCGTGATGTGGTTCGGCGCGCACCGGATCGAGAACGGCGGCATGCAGATCGGCGCTCTGACGGCATTCCTGTCGTATCTGATGCAGATTCTGATGAGCGTCATGATGGCGACGTTCATGTTCATGATGGTGCCGCGCGCCGAGGTCTGCGCGGAGCGCATCGTCGAGGTGCTCGACACCGAGTCCAGCGTGGTGGCGCCGAGCGCGCCGGTCCACGAGCTGCGCTCGCACGGGCACCTGGAGCTGCGCGGGGTGGACTTCCGCTACCCGGGCGCCGAGGCGTCCGTGCTGCGCGGGATCGACATCACCGCCCGTCCCGGCGAGACCACCGCCGTGATCGGCAGCACCGGCAGCGGCAAGAGCACGCTGCTGGGCCTGATCCCCCGGCTGATCGACGCGAGCGAGGGCCAGGTCCTGGTCAACGGCGTGAACGTGCGCGAGATCGCTCCCGAGTTGCTCGCCGAGAAGGTCGGCCTGGTGCCGCAGAAGCCGTACCTGTTCAGCGGCACGGTCGCCAGCAACCTGCGCTACGGCCGGCCGGACGCGACCGACGAGGACCTGTGGCGGGCGCTGGAGACGGCACAGGCCCGCGACTTCGTCGAGCGGATGGACGGCGGCCTGGAGGCGACGATCGCCCAGGGCGGCGGCAACGTCTCCGGTGGCCAGCGCCAGCGGCTCGCGATCGCCCGCGCGCTGGTCCGCAAGCCGGAGATCTACCTCTTCGACGACTCCTTCTCGGCGCTCGACTACGCCACCGACGCGCGGCTGCGCGCGGCCCTGGCCGACGAGACCGCCGAGGCCACCGTGGTCATCGTCGCCCAGCGGGTCAGCACCATCCGGGACGCCGACCGGATCGTGGTGCTCGACGAGGGCGCCGTGGTCGGCACCGGGACGCACCAGGAGCTGATGGCCGACAACCCGACGTACCGGGAGATCGTGCTCTCCCAGCTCACCGAGCAGGAGGCGGCGTGACCACCCCAGAGAAGACCGCCGGGCCGCGGCCCGGCGGCGGACCCGCCGGCGGCGGACCGGCTGATGGCGCACCGGCCGGTGACGCACCGGCTGGTGCCAAGGCCGGCGGTTCGCAGGAGGCGGCCGCCCGACGCGGGCCGGCCGGCCCCGGCCGGTTCATGGGCGGGCAGGGCGCCGAGAAGTCGATGGACTTCAAGGGCTCGGGCCGCCGGGTGCTCGGGCTGCTGCGCCCGGAGCGGGCGCTGATCGGCGGCGTGCTGCTGCTCGGCGCGCTCAGCGTGGGCTGCGCGGTGATCGGGCCGAAGGTGCTCGGCCACGCGACCGACCTGATCTTCGCCGGCGTGATCGGCCGCCAGTCCCCGGCCGGCGCGACCCACCAGCAGGTGATCGACGGCCTGCGCGCGCAGGGCAAGGGCGGCATCGCCGACGTGCTCAACGGCGTCGCGTTCACCCCCGGCCACGGGATGGACTTCGGCGCGATCGGCAACGTGCTGCTCTGGGTGCTGCTGATCTACGTCGCCTCGACCGTCTTCGGCGTCGTGCAGGGCCGGCTGGCCGCGCTCGCGATCAACCGGGCCGTGAACCGGCTGCGCACCCAGGTGGACACCAAGCTGTCCCGGCTGCCGCTGAGCTACTTCGACCGCCAGCCGCGCGGCGAGGTGCTCAGCCGGGTCACCAACGACATCGACAACATCGGCCAGTCCATGCAGCAGACCATGGGCCAGGTGGTGAACTCGCTGCTCACCATCGTCGGTGTGCTGGCGATGATGTTCTGGATCTCCTGGATCCTCGCGCTGATCGCGCTGGTCTCGGTGCCGCTCTCGGTCGTGGTCGCCACCCGGGTCGGCAAGAAGGCGCAGCCGCAGTTCGTCGCCCAGTGGAAGACCACCGGGCAGCTGAACTCGCACATCGAGGAGATGTTCACCGGCCACGCGCTGGTGAAGGTCTTCGGCCGGCAGAAGGAGGCCGCCGAGACCTTCCGCCAGGAGAACGAGGCGCTCTTCGCGTCCAGCTTCAAGGCGCAGTTCATCTCCGGCATCATCCAGCCCGCGATGATGTTCATCGGCAACCTGAACTACGTCGCGGTCGCGGTGGTCGGTGGCCTGCGGGTGGCCAGCGGCTCGCTGTCGATCGGTGACGTGCAGGCGTTCATCCAGTACTCGCGCCAGTTCAGCCAGCCGCTCACCCAGGTGGCCAGCATGGCGAACCTGGTGCAGTCCGGCGTGGCCTCGGCCGAGCGGGTCTTCGAGCTGCTCGACGCCGACGAGCAGTCGCCCGAGCCGCTGCACCCCGAGCGGCCGGCCGAGCTGCGCGGGCTCGTCGCGTTCGAGGACGTGGCGTTCCGCTACGACCCCGAGAAGCCGCTGATCGAGGAGCTCTCGCTCAAGGTCGAGCCCGGCAACACGGTCGCCATCGTCGGCCCGACCGGCGCCGGCAAGACCACGCTGGTCAACCTGCTGATGCGGTTCTACGAGGTGAGCGGCGGGCGGATCACGCTGGACGGCGTGGACATCGCCGCGATGTCCCGCGAGGAGCTGCGCTCCGGCATCGGCATGGTGCTCCAGGACACCTGGCTGTTCGGCGGCACCATCGCCGACAACATCGCGTACGGCTCGACCGGGGCGACCCGCGAGCAGGTGATCGAGGCGGCCAAGGCGGCGCACGTGGACCGCTTCGTGCGCACGCTGCCGGACGGCTACGACACGGTGATCGACGACGAGGGCACCGGGGTCAGCGCGGGCGAGAAGCAACTGATCACGATCGCCCGGGCGTTCCTCGCCCAGCCCAGCATCCTGGTGCTGGACGAGGCGACCAGCTCGGTCGACACCCGCACCGAGGTGCTGATCCAGCGCGCGATGGCCCGGCTGCGCAGCGGCCGGACCAGCTTCGTGATCGCGCACCGGCTCTCCACCATCCGCGACGCCGACGTGATCCTGGTGATGGAGAACGGCTCGATCGTCGAGCAGGGCTCGCACGACCAGCTGATAGCGGCGCACGGCGCGTACGCCCGCCTCTACCAGGCGCAGTTCGCGCAGGCCGTGGCCGAGATGGACTAGCGGTCCCACAGCCGCGCTTCGAGGCCGGCCGGGGTGTGACGGGCATCACTGTCACACTCCGGCCGGCCTCGCTGTCTCCTCTGCGAAAAGCGAACGCGAAAGCGAAATCCCGCAGCGGTGGAGGAACGAGATGAACGAGCAGCAGCACATCGTCGTGGTGGGCGCCGGATACGCCGGCATCGCGGCGGCGACCCGGGCGGGCCGGCGCCACCGGGTGACGCTGGTGGCGCCCGAGGCCAGGTTCCTGCAGCGGATCCGCCAGCACGAGACGGCGGCCGGCCACCCCGAGCACCGGCCGCCGCTGGCCGAGCTGATCCGCGGCCGGCAGGTGACGCACTGCCAGGCCGCCGCCACCTCGATCGACCTGGCGGGCCGCAAGGTCTTCCTCTCCGACGGAGCGGCGGTCGGCTACGACACCCTGGTCTACGCGCTCGGCAGCCGGACCGCCTGGCACGGCGTGCCCGGCGCCGCCGAGCTGGCCTACCCGGTCGAGCGGGCCGCCGAGCTGCGCGAGCGGCTGCGCGGGGCCGCCCGTCCGGGGACGGTGGCGGTGGTCGGCGGCGGCTCGACCGGGATCGAGCTGGCCACCGAGCTGGCCGAGGCGTACCCGGCCTGGCAGGTCCGCCTGGTGGCGGCCGGGCAGGTCGGCGGCTGGTTCTCGGTGAAGGGCCGGGCCCATGTGCTGCGGGTGATGGAGCGGCTCGGCGTGCGGGTCGAGGAGCAGGCCGAGGTGACCGAGGTGACGGCCCAGGGCCTGCAGACCTCGCGCGGCCCGATCGAGGCGGACGTGGTCGTCTGGGCCGCCTCGATGGCGGCGCACCCGCTGGCCGCCGAGGCCGGGCTGACCGTCGCGGCCGACGGGCGGGCCATCGTGGACGAGCGGCTGCGGTCCGTCTCGCACCCCGAGGTGCACGTGATCGGCGACGCGGCGCACGTGACCGTCCCCGGCACCGGCACGCTGCGGATGGGCTGTGCGACCGCCCTGCCGATGGGCCAGTACCTCGGCAAGCTGCTCGCCGGGAAGACCGACAAGCCGTTCGCCTACCGGTACGGGGTGCAGTGCCTGAGCCTGGGCCGGCGCGACGGGCTGCTCCAGCTGATCCACGGGGACGACTCGATGCGGCCGACCGCCTTCACCGGACTGGCCGGACGGCTGGGGAAGGCGGCGATCGTCCGCGGTGTGGCGGCCGTGCTGCGGTGAGTCCGGGAACGCCCGGGAACGCCCGGAGGCCGCCACCCGATCCGGGTGGCGGCCTCCACGCACTGCACGCCGTGCTTACTGTGCCGTGACTACTTCTTGGCGTCCTTCGGGGCGTCCGCGTCGGTGGACAGCGCGGCGATGAAGGCCTCCTGCGGGACCTCCACGCGGCCGACCATCTTCATCCGCTTCTTGCCCTCCTTCTGCTTCTCGAGCAGCTTGCGCTTACGCGAGATGTCACCGCCGTAGCACTTGGCGAGGACGTCCTTGCGGATCGCGCGGACCGTCTCACGGGCGATCACCCGGGAGCCGATGGCGGCCTGGATCGGCACCTCGAACTGCTGGCGCGGGATCAGCTTCTGCAGCTTGCCGGCCATCATGACGCCGTAGTTGTAGGCCTTGTCCTTGTGCACGATCGCGGAGAAGGCGTCCACCGCGTCGCCGTGCAGCAGGATGTCGACCTTGACCAGGTCGGCGCTCTGCTCGCCGATCGGCTCGTAGTCGAAGGAGCCGTAGCCGCGGGTCTTGGACTTCAGCTGGTCGAAGAAGTCGAAGACGATCTCCGCGAGCGGCAGCGTGTAGCGCAGCTCGACCCGGTCCTCGGAGAGGTAGTCCATGCCCTGCAGGTTGCCGCGGCGGGCCTGGCAGAGCTCCATGATCGCGCCGACGAAGTCGTTCGGCGCCAGGATGGTGCCGCGCACCACCGGCTCGTAGACCTCGGCGATCTTGCCGGTCGGGAACTCGCTCGGGTTGGTGACGGTGTGCTCGGTGCCGTCCTCCATGACCACCCGGTAGATCACGTTCGGGGCGGTGGAGATCAGGTCGAGGTTGAACTCGCGCTCCAGCCGCTCCCGGATGATCTCCAGGTGCAGCAGGCCGAGGAAGCCACAGCGGTAGCCGAAGCCGAGCGCGACCGAGGTCTCCGGCTCGTAGACCAGCGCGGCGTCGTTCAGCCGCAGCTTGTCGAGCGCGTCGCGCAGCAGCGGGTAGTCCGAGCCGTCCAGCGGGTAGAGGCCGGAGAAGACCATCGGGCGCGGGTCCTTGTAGCCGCCCAGCGCCTCGGTCGCACCCTTGTGCATCGAGGTGATGGTGTCACCGACCTTGGACTGCCGGACGTCCTTCACACCGGTGATGATGTAGCCGACCTCGCCGACGCCGAGGCCGTCGGCGACCTTCGGCTCGGGCGAGATGACGCCGATCTCCAGCAGCTCGTGGGTCGCGCCGGTGGACATCATCGCGATCCGCTCACGCTTGGTGAGCTGGCCGTCGACCACTCGGACGTAGGTGACCACGCCGCGGTAGGAGTCGTAGACCGAGTCGAAGATCATCGCGCGGGCCGGGGCGTCCTTGACGCCGACCGGCGCGGGGATCTTCGCGACCACGTGGTCGAGCAGGTCCTCGACACCGAGGCCGGTCTTCGCGCTGACCTTCAGCACGTCCTCCGGGTCGCAGCCGATGATGTGCGCGAGCTCGGCCGCGTACTTCTCGGGCTGCGCGGCCGGCAGGTCGATCTTGTTGAGGACCGGGATGATCGTGAGGTCGTTCTCCAGCGCCAGGTACAGGTTGGCGAGGGTCTGCGCCTCGATGCCCTGGGCCGCGTCGACCACCAGGATGGTGCCCTCACAGGCGGCCAGCGAGCGGGACACCTCGTACGTGAAGTCCACGTGGCCGGGGGTGTCGATCATGTTGAGGATGTGGGTCGTGCCCTGGTCCTCACCGGTCCTCGGCGCCCAGGGGAGGCGGACCGCCTGCGACTTGATGGTGATGCCGCGCTCGCGCTCGATGTCCATCCGGTCGAGGTACTGGGCACGCATCTGCCGGGGGTCGACGACACCGGTGATCTGCAGCATCCGGTCGGCGAGGGTCGACTTGCCGTGGTCGATGTGGGCGATGATGCAGAAGTTGCGGATCAGCGCCGGGTCGGTACGGCTGGGCTCTGGCACGTTCGTAGGGGTCGCGGGCACCTTGGTCCGATTCTCCGTTGGTCCGGGGGCCGGACGCTGTCGTCCGATCGAGGAGCCCTGAGAACAGGGCTTCTACCATTCTCCCACGAGCCCGCCCGCGCCTCGCCGTCCCGCTCGGTGGTCAGCGGGTCCGCCGGCCGCGCGCGCTTCGTACGATGCCCTGCATGATCGTGGAGAACGCACTTCTGGACGTGCTGTCCGGGCACGAGGACGAGTTCCTCGCCGCCTTCGCGCAGGCCAAGCCGCTGATCGCGCGGCAGCGCGGGTTCCGCGCGCTGGAGCTGCGCCGCTGCCTGGACGAGGGGCGCGGTTCGCGGTTCCTGCTGCGGGTGGAGTGGGAGCAGCTGACCGACCACACCGAGGGCTTCCGCGGCTCGGCCGACTACCAGCAGTGGCGCGAGCTGCTGCACCGGTTCTACTCCCCGTTCCCCGAGGTCGAGCACTACGGCGAGGCGCTGCTCACGGCCTGATGGCCGACCGGCGGCCCGACCGGTGGCTGGCCGGTCACGCCCGAGCCGGTTTGGGTGCCGGGGACGGCCCTGGTAGCGTGGGGCGCTGCACCTCACTCCGTCATGCCCTCTCAGCAGGACCGGAGCGACGGCGCACTGTCAGACTATTCACCTGATAAGACACTGAGGCACTTTCGTGGCGAACATCAAGTCCCAGATCAAGCGCAACAAGACCAACGAGAAGGCGCGCCTGCGTAACAAGGCCGTCAAGTCCTCGCTGAAGACCGCCCTGCGCAAGGCCCGCGAGGCCTCTGCCGCCGGTGACGTCGAGAAGGCCGGCGTGCTGGCCCGCGAGGCCGCCAAGGCTCTCGACAAGGCCGTGAGCAAGGGCGTCATCCACAAGAACCAGGCCGCCAACAAGAAGTCCGCGATCACCAAGCAGGTCGTGGCCACCCAGGCCTGAGCTTCTCCGGCTCTTCGCAGTAACCGGTAGTACGCAGTATCTGCAGTACACCAGTACTTCGCTTGACCCCTCGGGTGTCCCCGGCCCTCTACCCGGAGCCCCGAGGGTGCACGACACGTACCGCACGCGGCCTGCGTTCGCCACGCGGGTGCGGTGCACAGCTTTGAACGGCAGGCGCCGTGGCAGTCCTTCGGGACGGCCGCGGCGCCTGTCGGCGTTTCCGGTGCTTCCGGCGCTTCTGGTGTCTCAGGGCCGGTGTCTCAGGACGTTCGCGGTTGCTTCAGTACGAGCGGCTGCCGGCCCGGGCTGCGCGGGCCACCGTCACGACGGCGCGCTCCAGCGCGTAGGCCGGGTCGTCCGAGCCGCCCTTGACGGCGGCGTCGGCCTGGGCGATCGCGGTCAGCGCGGTGGCGACGGCGTCGCCGGTCCAGCCGCGCATCTGCTGGCGGACCCGGTCCACCTTCCACGGCGGCATGCCCAGCTCCCGGGCCAGGTCGGCCGGGCGCATCGAGCGGTCGGCGGTGGCCAGCCGGCCGATGCTGCGCACGCCGGAGGCCAGCGCGAAGGTGATGCCGGTCGGCGGCTGGCCGACGGCGAGCGCCCAGCGCAGCCGCTCCAGCGCGTCGGCGGCCCGGCCGGTGACCGCGAGGTCGGCCACCTCGAAGCCGGTCGCCTCGGCCCGGCCGCTGTAGTAGCGGGCCACCACGCGCTCGTCGATGGTGCCCTCCACGTCGGAGGTCAACTGGCTGCAGGCGGCCGCCAGCTCGCGCAGGTCCCCGCCGAGCGAGTCCAGCAGCGCCTGGCAGGCCTCGGGGCTGGCGGACCGGCCGAGGGTCTTGAACTCGCCCCGAACGAACGCGATCCGCTCGCTCGCCTTGGTGAGCTTGGGGCAGAGCACCTCGCGCGCGCCGGCCTTGCGGGCCGCGTCCAGCAGCCCCTTGCCCTTGACGCCGCCCGCGTGCACCAGCACGATGATCACTTCCTCGGCCGGCGACTCCAGGTAGGCCTTGACCTCCTTGACCGAGTCGGCCGCGAGGTCCTGGGCCGCCCGTACCACGATCACCTTGCGCTCGGCGAAGAGCGAGGGCGTGGTCAACTCGGCCAGCCCACCGGCCTGGAGACCACCGGGAGCGACGTCCCGCACGTCCGTGTCGGGGTCGGCCGCCCTGGCCGCCGCCACCACCTGGGCGACGGCACGGTCGAGCAGCAGCTCCTCCTGACCGACCGCGAGGGTCAGCGGGGCGAGCAGGTCGTCGGGTGCACTCTTCCTGGCCATCGCCTACCAGCATCCCACGCCCCGCCGACACCTCCGCCGTCAGTCGGGGAGACCGTGAGGGGACACCGTGAACAGCGCCGGACGGCATTGGGCAGAATGGTGCGGTGAACGATCACGTCATCAACGAACCGAACGGAATGAGTGCACGCCCCGTGGACGCCGACCGCCTGCTGCTCGTCTTCGCCGACCGCGACACCGCCGGGGAGGCCGCCGACGAACTGGCCGAACGACAGCCGGACCTCGGCCCGTTCGAGTTCGTCCGCGACTCGCTGGCCGGTGAGGACGACGCCGAGGACGCCCAGTGGCTGGTGATCCTGGAGGCCCCCGAGGACGGCTGGACGCCCGAACTCCTGGCCGACATCGACGCGGTGGCCACCGAGTACGACGGCTGGCGCGAAGAGGACTGAGCCGCGAGCCGCCCCCGCCCACGCGCCGGTGGGGGCGACGCACGGGCGGGGCGGTCCGAGGAATGCCTTCCGAGCCACCGGGAAAGCCACGCGACCGCTGTCGGCATGCGGTGCCAGACTCGGCCCCATGAAGCCCAATGACCCCAAAGGCGACCTGCACAGCTACCTCAAGGCGGCCCGCGAGGCCGTCGTCTGGAAGCTGGACGGACTCTCCGAGTACGACAGCCGGCGCCCCCTGACGCCGACCGGCACCAATCTCCTCGGCCTCGTCAAGCACCTCGCCAGTGTCGAGCTCGAGTACTTCGGCCCGACCTTCGGCCGCCCGCACACCGAGTCGCTCCCCTGGCACGACGAGGACGCCGAGCCCAACGCGGACATGTGGGCAACCGCCGACGAGTCGCGCGAGTCCATCCTCGGCCTCTACCGCCGCGCCTGGGCGCACGCGGACGCGACGATCGAGACGCTGCCGCCCGATGCGATGGGCCACGTCGCGTGGTGGGGCGACACCGGCGACGTGACGCTTCAGCGCATCATGCTGCATGTGACGGCCGAGACGAACCGTCACGCGGGTCACGCCGACATCGTCCGCGAGCTGGTCGACGGCAGGGCCGGCCTGCGGGAGACCAACAGCAATGTGTACGGCGGCGACGAGGCCTGGTACCAGGAGTACCGGAACAGGCTGGAGGCGTCCGCCAAGGAGGCCCAGGCCAAGTCGAGCTGAGGCGACGCACGAGCCGTCGTGCGGTGCGGACGTGGTGGTCGCCGGTTCCGCCGGACTGCGGTGAGCGGCCCAGCTGCGAGCGGTGCGACCGTGAGCGCTGCGGGGGTCTCCCTTGGGGCGGAGGTGAGTTGGCCGCCGGGTGGGTTGTCAGGCGCGGTCTCCGTTTCGGGGTGGGGGTGGACCAGGGCGTGCAGGTCGGCCGGGCCGGTGCCGAGGACGGCGACGTCGCCGGAGCGGTCGGTGCGCAGCACGGTGGCGCCGAGGGTGCGCAGGTGGGCGACGGTGCGGGGGGACGGGTGGCCGTAGGGGTTGCCGGCGCCGACCGAGATCAGGGCCAGGCGGGGGTGCAGTGCCTCGGCGAGCGACCAGTCCTGGTTGGCCGAGCCGTGGTGGGCCACCTTGAGGACGTCCACCGGTCCGGGGTGGGAGTGGGTGAGCAACTCCTCCTGGGCCGGCGGCTCCAGGTCGCCGAGCAGGGCGAGGTGCAGGCCGGCGGCGGTGACCAGCAGGGAGACGCTCGCGTTGTTCGGCCCCGGGGTGCGCGGTCCGAGCGGGCCGGCCGGCCACAGCACGTCCCAGGACAGCTCCGGCCCTGCCGTGCGGTGCTCCCCCGGCGACACCCGGAGCATCGGCACCCGCGCCTCGGCGGCCCAGCCCCGCACCTTCGCCTCCTCCCCCGCCGGGACGTCCAGCGTGGTCGTCTCGATCGCGCCGACCGAGCGATCGCGCAGCACGCCGGGCAGGCCCTCGCTGTGATCCGCGTGGAAGTGCGTCAGGATCACCAGCGGCACCTTGGTGATCCCCAGGTCACGAAGGCAGTGGTCGGCGGCCGCCGGGTCGGGGCCGGTGTCGACGACCACGGCACTGTCCGGCGTGCCGCTCGCTGCGGGCAGCACCAGCAGATCGCCCTGGCCCACCGAGCACATGACGAGGCGCCAGCCGGTCGGTGGCCACCCGGTGGCGATCCTGACCAGCGTCACCGGGCGGAGCAGCAGCACCAGGAGCCCGAGTAGCAACAGACCCGGGACGAGGACCCGGCGGCGCCGGCCGCGTCGGCGGTGGCCGCGCGAGTCGGGCGGTTGCAGCAGCGAGGCGGGCCCGGCGGCGGACTCGGGACCAGGTGCAGGGTGTCGGGCGAGGAGCAGCGGCGCGGCCTGGCAGACGGCCAGGACGGCGACCGCGAGCGCGACCGTGCCCGGCCAGCCGGGGGTCCAGGCGATCTCGGCGCCGGGCAGCGCCGCACCGTACCGGGCGACGGCGGCGAGCCACTCGGTCGGCAGCGCGGCCAGCCCGGCGAAGAACTGCGCCGCCGAGGCGGAGAGCGGGGCCGCCACGAGGGCGGCGAAGCCGAGCAACGTGGTGGGCGCGACCGCGAACTCGGCGAGCAGGTTGCACGGGATGCCCACCAGGCTGACCCGCGGCGCCAGCAGCACAGTGGCCGGTGCGCAGAGCGCCTGGGCGGCCGCTGCGGTCGCCAGCGCGTCGGCGAGGTGGTGCGGCCAGCCCCGGTCGTGCAGGGCTGCCGACCAGCGCCGGCCCACGGTCAGCACGCCGGCGGTGGCGAGCACCGAGAGCAGGAACCCGTAGGACCGGGCCAGGTAGGGATCCACCAGGAGCAGCACCAGCACTCCCCCGGCCAGCGCCGGGACGGCCTGTCTCGGCCGCCCGGTCGCGAGTGCCAGCAGGCCGACCAGGCCCGTCGCGGCCGCACGCAGGACGCTCGGATCGGGGCGGCAGAGCGTGACGAAGGCGAGTGTGAGCACCGCCCCACCGATCGCCGCGGCCCGCAGCGGGACGCCGACCAGCGCCGCCAGACCACCGCGCTCGGCCGTGCCGGACCGGGCGGGCGCGCCGAGCAGGACGGCCAGGATGATCGAGAGGTTGGCTCCACTGACGGCGGTCAGGTGGATCAGGTCGGTGGTGTGGAACGCCTCCTCCAAGTCCTCCGGCATGGCCGAGGTGTCGCCGACCACCAGGCCGGGCAGCAGCGCCCGGACGTCCGGCGCGAGGCCCGCGCAGGCCCGCCGGAGGCCCTGGCGCAGCCGACCGGCCAGCCGTTGACCCCAACCCGCCGGGGCCAGCTCGCGCGGTGGACTCTGTGCCAGCAGCACGGCCCCGGTGTCGGAGCTGTGGCCCGAGGCGGGGAGCACCCGGACCTCGGCGGCCACGCGGACGGAGGGCAGGAGGGGTTCCCACTCGGCGGAGTCGGGGGACTGGACGAGCACGGTGACGGGTGTGTGGGTGCGGATGTGGGTGCGGGAGGGAGGCGCCGGGCGGGATGGCGAGGGGGCAGGGGCGGGGTCGGGCGCGAAGGCAGGGGCGGTGGCAGGGGCGGGCGGGAGGGTGATCTGGTCGGCGGTGGCATCGATGGTCAGGATCGGGCGGCCGGGGGCTGATCCACGAGCGCGGGAGGTGCGGGTGTGCGGGTCGCCGGTGATCGTCAGCTCGACGCCGATGGTGCGGTGCGCCGGTTGTGCGGGGCCGACGGGTCGGGGCCCGTCGGGGGTGCTGGTGAGCGCGGCCTGCCGGGCGAGGACCGGCAGCGGGCCGCGATGCAGGTCTGCGGTGTGCAGGACGGTGCAGGCGGTGGCGGCCGCGCCGGTCAGCAATGTGGCCGCCACCAGCGCGCCGCCCGTGCGTAGCGGCCGGCGGCTGCCGGCGAGCAACAGGCCAGCGGCGAGCAGCGCGATCAGGCCCGCGCCCAGGAGCAGCAACGGCGCGCGGCCGGAGTCGGCATCCAGCAGGACGGCAGCGGTGCACCAGGCGGTGACGGTCGGCAGCAGGAGGCGCAGGTCTGCCGTGGCCTGTGGCTGAACCGAAGGTCCGCCGGTACCGCTGTGCGCCGGGCGAGGCGACGTCATGCGGGTCGTCCCCTCAGAGCGTGAGCATCGGCTTCAGCTCGGCGTACTTGCGATCGCCGATGCCGCTGATCTGGCGGAGCTGGTCGAGGGCGCGGAACCCGCCGTGGTTGTTCCGGTAGTCGAGGATGTGCTGGGCGAGCGATGGCCCGACACCCGGCAGCGTGTCCAACTGCTCCAGGCTCGCGCGGTTGAGACTGATCGGAGCCTTCGGCCCCGGGGTGGTCGCCGCAGCCACCGCGGCGGGTACGCCGACCAGGATCTGCTCGCCATCGACGAGCACCCTGGCGAGATTGAGCGGGTCGGTGTCGGTCCCCGGCAGCGGTCCGCCGGCGGCCTGCACGGCGTCGGCGACCCGGGAGCCGCCGCGGAGCGTACGCAGGCCCGGACTGGGCACCCGGCCCGCGACGTCCACCACCACGGTGGCGAGCGGGCTGCCTGCCGACTCGGTGGGTTCGGCTGCGGACGAAGCAGCGGAGGTGGAGGAGAGGGAGGAAGTGGAGGAAGCCGAGGATGCGGACCCAGCGGAGAGCCAGGTGCCGGAGGCGCTCTCGGCGGCTGCCGGACGGGCGGACGCCACCGGCACGGCGACCGCCTGCGGGCGACCGAGCCAGAAATGCTGGACCGCGTAGGCCAGCGCGAGCAGGAGCAGCACCGCCAGACCGAGCACGGCCTTGCGGTCGGCCCAGAGCAGTGGCTGCAACGCGGATTTGAGTCCGCCGGGCCGGGAAGCGTGCACAGGCAGCACGGGGACAGGCTCAGCGGAATCGGACTCGGAATCGGACTCGGGATCGTGGGCGGCGGCAGGAGCGGGAGAGGCAGCGGCTGCGGCAGGTGGGTCCGGCGGATCCAGAGAGTCGTACAGGCCTGCCAGGTCGGACGGATCGGGCAGGTCAGCCGGTCCGGGGACGGCGGTGACCGTGCCGCTGCCGCGCCGCTGCCCGTACCCTGCGGGCCAGCCGTCGGGCAGCGCGGCTCCCGCATCGTCCGCCACGGCGAAGAGGTGCGTCATCCGGTGCCGGACGAGGTCGGTGGTCTCCCGGCGACGGGCCGCGACCGGGTTCAGGGTGCTCAGGTTCGTCATGCGGCCGAAGGTACGAGCCCCCGCACCCAGCCGGCCGACTCAGTCGGAATCCTGTGGATAACCCTGCGCCTGTGGACAATTGACAGCCCATTTCTGAACCCTGACGGGCTACTCGCAAGGTGATACGACAACCGCCAGCAGCCCCGGCCCCACGTGCGCCCCGATCACCGCGCCGACCTCGCCGACGTACAGCTCACGCAGTCCCGGCACCCGCTCGCGCAGCCGCTCGGCCAGCGGCTCCGCGCGCTCGGCGGCGGCGAGATGGTGCACCGTGATGTCCACCGCGCCCTCCCCCGCCTGCTCGACGGCGATCTCCTCCAGCCGCGCGATCGCCCGTGAGGCCGTCCGGACCTTCTCCAGCGGTTCGATCCGCCCGCCGGTCAGGTGGAGCAGCGGCTTCACCGCGAGCGCCGACCCGAGCAGCGCGCGTGCGGTACCGATCCGGCCGCCGCGCCGCAGGTGCTCCAGCGTGTCGACGTAGAAGAAGCCGCGGGTCGCCTCGGCCCGCCGCTCGACGGCCGCCACCACCTCCGCCGGCCCGAGCCCGGCGTCCCGCGCCGCCACGGCGGCCAGCACCGGGTAGCCGAGCGCCATGCCGACCAGCCGGCTGTCCACCACCCGCACCGGCACCGGCGCCTCGGCGGCGGCCAGCCGGGCCGCCTCGCAGGTGCCGGAGAGCTCGGCCGAGAGGTGCACCGAGACGATCTCCCGCGCACCCGCCTCGGCGGCGGCCCGGTAGGCGGCAGCGAAGGTCTCGGGGTTGGGACGGGAGGTGGTCAGCCGTTGCTTGGCCCGCAGCGCCTCGCCGACGTCCTTGGGAGAGACCTCCACGCCCTCGATCAGCACCTGGTCGCCGACCGCCACGCTCAGCGGGACCACCGAGATCCGGTGCCGGTCGACGGCGTCCTCGGGCAGGTAGGCCGTGGAGTCGGTGACGATCGCGAGCTGGGCGGACATGAGCCGGAGGTTACTCCTCCCGAGGTCACCGGGCACATCCGAGCCCACCACGACCATCGAGCCCACCACGGCTGTGAGGAGCACGGCGAGCGACCCGGGAGGGGAGAGCACGCCGGAGAGCTGCGGCAGGTCGTCAGCCTGCCGAGGAGTTCGACGCACCCGTGGCCGGCTTGCGCAGCCGGTCGGCGAACCGCCCGAGCACGTCCTCCGCGCTGATCCGCCCGGCCGACGAGCCGAGCCCCGGCCGCGACGGCTGCTCGGCCGTGGCACCGGTAGCCGCACCAGCAGCCGCGCCCGGCGCGTCCGTCGCACCCGGCGCGTCCGTCGTGTCCCAGTGCCGCAGCGCGCCCGCCTCGCTCTCGCACTCCGCGCTCAGCCGGCTCAGCTCGTCCGCCGCGAAGCGGTGCATCCGGTCCTGCGCCGCCCAGCGCATCGACTCCGCGGAGTGCGTGATCCGCTCGGCCCGCTCGCGCAGCTCGGGCAGCTTCGCGGCGACCCGGGCGCCGGCCGGCTCGCGCTCCAGCATTCGCAGCTCGGCATCGAGTTCGGCGGCGTGCGCGTCCAGCCTGGTCAGCAGCCCGAGCGACTCGGCCAGCGAGCCGTCGGCCGCCAGGCCGCCCTCCAGCACCTCGCGGGTACCGGCCAGCGAAGTCCGCAGTCCGAGCCGGAGCGCGGCGATCTGGCCCGGCGCCCCCGGCTTGGTGTACGTCCTGGCCTTCAGCGCGACGTTCTCCACCGCCCGGCGGGCCTGCACCTCGGTCTGCTCGACCTTGGCGGCCACCGCACGGCCCGCCTTGACCGCGCCGATCACCAGCATCACGGTCACGGCGACACCGAAGAGCGCCAGCAAGGCGACGAATACGCCGATCGCTTCCATAAGGGGTTGCCACCTTCCGTGGACCGGGCCGGGCTCCGTGTGAATTCAACGGTAGCGCCCGAACCGCCCCTCGAAGGCCCGAAACAGGGATGGATCAGGGGCAGCTCAGGGATGTCCCTGACGAACCCGGGCCGGCCGGATCGGAGCCGCTGAGCCGGAACGATCGGAGCCACCCGGCGCCACCCGGCGCCTTCTGGAGCCGTCCAGTGGCCGTCCAGAGCCCGCCCGGTGCCGCCACCACCGCACACCCCCCGAATGCGGCCGGCCGCCCCGCGAACGGGACGGCCGGCCAGACGAGTTGACGAAGCGTCAGCCCGTGACGATGTTCACCAGCTTCGGCGCCCGGGCGATCACCTTGCGCACCGGCGCGTCGCCGATCGCCGCGACCACCGCGGGGTCGGCCAGCGCCAGCGCCTCCAGCTCGGCGTCCGAGATCGACGGCGCCACCTCCAGCCGCGCCTTCACCTTGCCCTTGATCTGCACGACGCAGGTCACGCTCTCGTCGACCACGTAGGCCGGGTCGGCCACCGGGTAGTCGGCGAAGGCCAGCGAGTCACGGTGGCCCAGCTTGCGCCACAGCTCCTCGGCGACGTGCGGCGCCAGCGGGGCGACCAGCAGCACCAGCTGCTCGGCCACCTCGCGCGGCGTCGAACCGCGCTTGACCAGGTAGTTGTTCAGCTCGATGGCCTTGGCGACGGCGGTGTTGAAGCGCAGCCCGGCCATGTCGCCGCGGATGCCGTCGATCGCCTTGTGCAGCGCGCGCAGCATCGGCTCGTCGGCCGGCTCCTCGGTGACCACCAGCTCGCCGGTGTCCTCCGAGACGACGTTGCGCCACAGCCGCTGCAGGAAGCGGTACGAGCCGACCACGGCACGCGGGTCCCACGGGCGGGAGACGTCCAGCGGGCCCATCGACATCTCGTACAGGCGCAGCGTGTCGGCGCCGTACTCCGCGCAGATGGTGTCGGGCGCGACCGCGTTCTTCAGCGACTTGCCCATCTTGCCGGCCTCGCGGGTGACCGCCTCGCCCTGCCAGAAGTAGCCGCCGTCGCGCTCCTCGACCTCGACCGCGGGGACCGGGAAGCCGCGGTCGTCGCGGTAGACGTCGGCGGTGATCATGCCCTGGTTGAACAGCTTGTGGAACGGCTCGACCGAGGAGACGTGGCCCAGGTCGTGCAGCACCTTGTGCCAGAAGCGCGCGTACAGCAGGTGCAGCACCGCGTGCTCGGCACCGCCGACGTACAGGTCGACGCCGCCGGCCGGCTTCCCGGCCGTCGGGCCCATCCAGTACGCCTCGTTGGTCGGGTCGACCACCTTGGCGGAGTTCTCCGGGTCCACGTAGCGCAGCTCGTACCAGCAGGAGCCGGCCCAGTTGGGCATGGTGTTGGTCTCGCGGCGGTAGCGCTTGACGCCCTCGCCCAGGTCCAGCTCGACGTTGACCCAGTCCTCGTTGCGCGACAGCGGGGTCTTCGGGGTGCTGGTGGCGTCGTTCGGGTCGTAGGTGTGCGGCGAGTAGTCCTCCACCTCGGGGACCTCGACCGGCAGCATCGACTCGGGCAGCGCGTGCATCACGCCGTCCTCGTCGTAGACGATCGGGAACGGCTCGCCCCAGTACCGCTGACGGCTGAACAGCCAGTCGCGCAGGCGGAAGTTGACCGTTCCCTCGCCGATCCCGCGCTCGGTCAGCCAGGCGGTGGCCGCGGCCTTGGCCTCGGCCACGCCCAGGCCGTTCAGCGACAGGCCGTCGTTCGCCGAGTTGACGATCACCGAGTCGTAGGTGTCGAACGCGTCGTCCCAGCCGTGCGGGTCCTCGCCACGGCCGTCGGTCGGCTCGACCACGCAGCGCATCGGCAGGTCGAAGGCGCGGGCGAACGCGAAGTCGCGGTGGTCGTGCGCCGGCACGGCCATGATCGCGCCGGTGCCGTAGCCCATCAGCACGTAGTCGGCGATGAAGACCGGGACCTGGGCGCCGCTGACCGGGTTGGTCGCGTAGGCGCCGGTGAAGACGCCGGTCTTGACCTTCGCGTCGACCTGGCGCTCGACGTCCGACTTGGCCGCGGCCTCGGCGCGGTAGGCGGCGACCGCCTGCGCCGGGGTGGCGGCGCCACCGGTCCAGTCCGCGTGCGTCTCGGCCGGCCAGGCGTCCGGCACGATCGAGTCGACCAGCGCGTGCTCGGGGGCCAGCACCATGTAGGTGGCGCCGAACAGCGTGTCGGGACGGGTGGTGAAGACGGTGATCGCCTCATCGCCCGCGACCTTGAAGTCGACCCGGGCACCCTCGGAGCGGCCGATCCAGTTGCGCTGCTGCTGCTTGATCGCGTCCGGCCAGTCCAGCGAGTCCAGGTCGGCGATCAGCCGGTCGCCGTACGCGGTGATCCGCATCATCCACTGGCGCAGCTTGGACTTGAAGACCGGGAAGTTGCCGCGCTCGGAGCGGCCGTCGGAGGTGACCTCCTCGTTGGCCAGCACGGTGCCCAGGCCGGGGCACCAGTTGACCGGCACCTCCTTGCTGTACGCCAGCCGGTACTCGCCCAGCAGCTCGTCCCGCTCGGCGCCGGACAGCTCGGCCCAGGCGCGGCCGTCCGGGGTCGGGCGGGTGCCGTCGGCGAACTGCGCGATCAGCTCGGCGATCGGGCGGGCCGCGTTCGCCGCCGGGTCGTACCAGGAGTTGAAGATCTGCAGGAAGATCCACTGGGTCCAGCGGTAGTACTCCGGGTCGATCGTGGAGATCGACCGGCGGGAGTCGTGGCCCAGGCCCAGCCGGCGCAGCTGGCCGCGCATGTTCGTGATCGCGGCCTCGGTGGAGACCCGCGGGTGCACGCCGGTGGCCACCGCGTGCTGCTCGGCCGGCAGGCCGAAGGCGTCGTAGCCCAGCGTGTGCAGCACGTTGTGGCCGGTCATCCGCTGGTAGCGGGCGTAGACGTCGGTGGCGATGTACCCCAGCGGGTGGCCGACGTGCAGGCCGGCGCCGGACGGGTACGGGAACATGTCCATGATGAAGCTGTGCGGCTTGGCCGACACCTCGCCGGCCATCGGGTCGGCCAGTGGCCCGGCCGGGTTGGGGGCGTTGAACGTCCCCTCCTTCTCCCAGGTGTCCTGCCAGCGTGACTCGATGTCAGCGGCCAGCACGGCCGTGTACCGGAACGGCTCCGTGGCGGCCTCGGGGGCTGGGGTCGTCTCGCTCATGGTCTCTTCTGCTCCATCTGGTCAGATTGCGAAGCGTCAACAGGGCGGTCGCGCGGGCAGCGTCAGGGCTCTGAGCCCGGCAGGCTCCGTGACGTGCGGAGCTCCGGAAACAAAAAAGCCCCTCGCAGGAGGGGACGCCACGCTGACTCCGGCGTGGCCCGCTCGGGCTCGGCCGGTCCTGGTCAGCGCGGCCGGCTAAGGAGCAGGCGCACGGTTCGCATGGGCTCAGGGTACCAAAGGGCGTGGCCGGGCCTCGGGTGAGTCCCGGCCGCGCCCCGTGCGCCGACTACAGTCCGAGCCGCTGGTCGCGGACCTCCACCCAGCGCAGCGAGTCGCGGATGCCCTCGGCGAGGGTCAGCTGCGGCTCCCAGCCGAGCAGCCGCTTGGCCCGGTCGCTGCGGGTGTACGCGCCGGCCACGTCGCCCGGCCGCGTCTCGGTCTCGGCCACCGCGACCGGCGGGGTGACCACGCTGTTGAACGCCGCGACCAGCTCGTTCACGGTGGTGCCGGTGCCGGTGCCGAGGTTGATCACCGAGGAGCGGACTCCCTCGCCCAGCGCCTGCTCGAACTGGCGCAGCGCGGCGACGTGCGCGGCGGCCAGGTCCCAGACGTGCACGTAGTCGCGGATGCCGGAGCCGTCCCGGGTCGGCCAGTGGGTGCCGGTGATCTGGAAGACCCTGCCCTCGTCCTGCGCCTCGATCAGCTTGCCGAGCGCGTGGCTGGGCCGGCGCACCTGCAGGCCGGTGCGCAGCTCGGGGTCGGCGCCGATCGGGTTGAAGTAGCGCAGCGAGAGGATTCGGATCGGCTGGGTCGCGGCGATGTCGGCGAACATCCCCTCGCAGACCGCCTTGGTGCGCGCGTACGGGCTCTGCGGCGCGATGGCCGAGTCCTCGTCCACGCTGAAGTCCTCGCCGGGCTCGTAGATCGAGCCGGAGGAGGAGAAGATCATCTTCTCGCAGCCGTTGCGGATCAGGTGGCCGACGAAGTCCAGGCTCTTGGACACGTTCGCCCGGTAGTAGCCGATCGGGTCGCCGACCGAGTCGGGCACCACGATCAGCGCGGCGCAGTGCACGACGGCCTCGATCTCCGGGTGCTCGGCGAAGATCCGGTCCACCAGCTCGCCGTCCGCGATGTCGCCCTCGTAGAACGCGCGACCCTCGGTGAACTCCCGCCGGCCCGTCACCAGGCTGTCCAGGATCACCGGGGTGATGCCGGCGTCCAGGCAGGCGGAGCCCACGGTGCTGCCGATGAAACCGGCACCGCCGGAGATCAGTACCTTCATGAGCTGCGTGGGCCTTCCCGTTCGTCCGATGTGCCGCAGGCAGCGTAGCCCAGCGCCTCGGCGCGGAGAGCACCCGAACGGCCCAGTCCCGGCTCAGTCCCAGCCCAGTCCCAGCTCAGCCGCAACCCCACCGTCGCTCAGCCACCGTCGCGCAGCGCGGCGTCGATGTCCCGCAGCGCCCGGGCCACCCGGCCCGACTGCATGCCGGCGGCCAGCCGGCGGGCCTGGTCGGCGGTGCGCACCGCCTGCTCCCGCTCCCCGGTCCGGCGGTAGGAGTCGGCGAGCCGGACCAGCAACAGCGCGGAGCCGCGGGCCCGTATGACGGTCAGGCCCTGGACCGCCTCGGCCAGCAGCGGACGGGCCCGCCGGTGGTCGTCGAGGAACAGGTACGCCTGCCCGAGCAACCCGGCCAGCTCGGCCGCGTCCTCCGCCCCCACCTGCCCGGACGGCCCCGGTGCAGACAGCCCCTCCCCGCACGGTGCCCGCTCCGCCAGCGCCGCACGCGCCCGGGTCGCCGCCGCCTCGGTGGCCGCGCCCTCCCCCTTGCGCCCGTGCGCCATCGCGATCCGCCCGAGGTGACGCACCCGCTCGCTCGGCCCCAGCCGCCCGCCCGCCGCGTCCAGCGCGGTGCCGAGCAGCTCGACGGCGTCCAGCCCGCGCCCGGCCGAGTGCACCGCCTGCACCGCCAGGCAGCCGACCACGCTCGCCCCGAGCCGCGGATCGCCCGAGACGTGCGCCGCCCGCAGCGCCGCGACGAAGGCCCGCTGGGCCGCCGCCTCGTGGCCCATGTCGTGGTTGGCCCAGCCGACCAGCCGGGCCAGCCGCCCGGCCGCGCCGTACAGCCCACGGCCCAGCGGCTCGTCCCCGGCGTAGCCGCCGAGCTCCAGCAGCTTGCCCGCCATCGCCAGCTCGGCCCGGGCCGGCTCCAGCACCAGCCCGCCGCCGAAGGCCCGCTCCAGCCGACGCTTGCTGTCGTGCCCGATCCGAAGGTCCGTCAGCTGCCACGGCGAGATCCGCATCGAGCCCTCGCCGCCGGTGACCGGGGGCGGCGGCGAGGCCCAGTGCCGGGCGGCCAGCGTCAGCTCGTCGCCGCGGAACAGGTCGGTCAGCCGCACCGGCGCGGCGTCCGCCCCGGCCTCGTGCAGCGCGGTCAGCGCGGTGTCGGCGGTCCAGGGGTCGGTGAGCAGCCGGGCCGAGAGCACCTTGGCGCCCCGGCCGCGGCCCATCCGGCTCCAGAGCTGCTGGTACGTCACCGCGATCCCGACCGCCCGGCTGAGCACCTCGCAGACCGCCTGATCGTGCGGGGCCCGGGGCACCATGCCCCGGTCGCGCCACTTGTACGGCGCGGTCTGACTGATCGCCAGCCCCTCGGGCAACAGCAGGTTGACCTCCCGCGCCAGCCGCTCGGGACTCCAGGCGAGCTGATGGAGTATCCGGGCCAGCTCTTCGTTGCGCTTGCGTGCCAGGTCCGCCATGAGCCCGACCGTAGCTGGCTACCGGACGGTACCGACAGCAGCGCCTCGGCCAGTCACTTTCCGTCACCGGCAGGGCCGATCGGACCAGCGCGATCACCAGGTTTGGGGCCGTAACCCCTCTTTGGCCGTAACCCGAGGTGGTCACCGAGCGTAGGACAGCCCGCAATCCTCCGACCTTGGAAGCGGTGACTCCTCTTGCTGTCAGTCCCCCTGCTCTCCCGTCCCAGCGCCGCGCCGCCGGGCCTGTCCCGGCCCGGGCTGCGCCGGCGGATCGGGCGCCGCCGCGGCCTGGTGGCCGCGGCCGTGGTGCTGAACCAGCTCGCGTACGGCTCGGTGTACTCGTGGAGCATCCTGTCGGCCGGACTCCAGTCGCCGCACAGCCGGTGGGCGCTCGGCCGGGACGAGGCCGGCTGGCCGTTCGCCGCCGCGCACGCGCTGGTCTTCCTCGGCACCGTGCTGGGCGGCATGCTGCTGAGCCGGCGGCCGCCGCGCGGGATCGCGATGCTGGCCGGCCTGCTGTACGCCGGCGGGTTCCTGCTGGCCGGCTGCGCGGACGGGCGCGGCGACTTCTGGCTGGTACTGCTCGGCTACGGCGGGGTCAGCGGGATCGGCCTGGGCCTGGGCTACATCATCCCGACCACCATGCTGCAGCGCTGGTTCCCCTCGCACCGGGCGCTCGCGGCCGGAGTGGCGACCGGCGGCTTCGGGCTCGGCTCGGTGCTCAGCGCGCCGCTGACCCGGCTGCTGGTGGCGCACTTCCCGGCCGACCCGGCCCGCGCGCTGCTGGTGCTCGGCGGGCTCTTCCTGGTCACCACGCTGACCGGCGCGGCGTTCTTCCGCAATCCGCCGCGGCTCTCCACGGTGCCCGCACAGGGCGCGGTGCGCGGCTACCGTCCGGCCCAGGCGCTGCGCACCTGGCAGTGGTACCTGCTGACGCTGATCCTGTTCTGCAACACCGCGGCCGGGATCAGCATGCTCTCGGTGGTGGCGCCGGCGGCGACCGGCCTGACCGGGCTGAGCGCGACCAGCGCGGCGCTGCTGACCGGCGTGCTCGGCGTCTTCAACACGGTGGGCCGCCCGCTCTGGGGCTGGCTGTCGGGCCGGACCGGGCTGATGAACGCGTTCGTCCTGATGCTCACCACCCAGGGGCTCGGCCTGATCGCGCTCTCCCGGGTCGGCTCGCCGGTGCTGTTCCTGCCGCTGGCGGCGCTGGTCTGCCTGTCGTTCGGCGGCGGCTTCGCGACCATGCCCGCGGTCGCCTCGGAGTTCTTCGGGCTGGCGCACGCCGGCGCGGTCTACGGGCTGATGCTGATCGGCTGGAGCCTGGCCGGGATCCTCGGCCCGCTGCTGGTCGCCCGGCTCGCGGCCGACTCCTCGTACGGGACGGCGTTCCTGGTGCTCGGCTCGGCCACCCTGATGGCGGCGGCGCTGCCGCGCCTGACGTCCCGTCCGAAGCCGCTGCACAACGCGGCATAGGCCCGGCATGGCAGAAGGGCACCTACGAAATTTCGTAGGTGCCCTTCGTCACTGTGGAGCTACGGGGAATTGAACCCCGGACCTCTTGCATGCCATGCAAGCGCTCTACCAACTGAGCTACAGCCCCAAGATGCATTTTTTTGCCGCCCCCGGTTTCCCGCGGCGACATGTCTTACTTTACACGGTCTGCAGGGTGCTTCACGAATCCGTTCCCGGCGCCGCCCCCCGAGGGGCGGCGCCGGGCGACAACGGACCCGTCGGCCGGCTACCCGAGGACCGCCGCCCGCCGGGTGCGGAACGCGAAGACCGCGCTCACCAGGAACCCGATCCCGACCGCCGTCATGGTGACCACCAGCGCGTGGCCGGACGCGGCGGCCTTCGCCGGGTAGTCCACCGAGCTGAGGAAGACCGTGCCGAGCAGCGCCACGCCGACCACCTGGCCGAGCTGCACCACGGTCACCATGACGCCGCTCGCGTCCGCCGCGTCCTTCGGGTCGACCCGGCTGAGCGCGCGGGCGAAGAGCGGGCTGTACGCGCAGCCGGCCGCCAGGCCCAGCAGCACCAGCAGCAGCTCGGTGCCCAGGCCCGGCTCGCCACCGCCGTGCAGCAGCAGACCGAGCGAGAGGTAGCCCGGCGCGGCCACCAGCAGGCCCAGCACCGGCAGCGGCAGGTGCAGCCGCTTCGGCAGCCGGTGCCAGTGCAGGCCCGAGACGCCGAAGCCGACCGCGATCGGGCCGAACATCAGACCCGCCTTCAGCGCGCTGTTGCCCAGGCCGGCCTGAAGGTGCAGCGCGAACGCGAACATGAAGCCGGAGAAGCTGAACATGATCAGGAACATCGCCACCGCGGCCGGCGCCAGGCCCGGCGAGCGCAGCACCCGGTGGTGGATCAGCGGCTGGCCGCCGCGCGCCGCGATGCCGCGCTCGACCAGCACGAAGGCGACGAAGGCCGCCGCCGAGCCGGCCAGCATCAGCCAGCCCCAGACCGGCCAGTGCAGCTCGTGCCCGAGCACCAGCGGGACCACCAGCAGGCCGATCGCGGCCGCCAGCACCAGCAGCCCGACCACGTCGAAGCGGCGCTCCCGGTCCACCGGCAGGTGCGGCAGCAACCGGTGGCCGGCCGCCAGCAGCAACAGGCCGATCGGCACGTTGACCAGGAAGACCGGCCGCCAGCCGGAGCCGAACAGGTCCGCGCTGACCAGCACCCCGCCGACCACCTGGCCGACCACGCTGCCACCGGCGATCACCGCGGTGTAGATGCCGAGCGCCCTGGTCCGGGCCTGGCCGGTGTAGGTGCGCTGGATCAGGCTCATCACCTGAGGCACCATCAGCGCCGCGCCCAGCCCCTGGAGCAGCCGGAAGCCGATCAGGCTGGCGGTCCCCGGCGCCAGCCCGCAGGCCAGCGAGGCGCCGGTGAAGACGGCCAGGCCGAGCTGGAAGAGCTGCCGGTGACCGAACCGGGCGCCGAGCCGGGCGCCGGTGATCAGCAGCACGGCGTACGCGATGGTGTAGCCGGCGATCACCAGTTGCAGCGCGGCGCCGGAGGCGTGCAGGTCGGTGCGGATGGTCGGCACCGCGACATTGACGATCGAGACGTCGAGGATGGCCATGAACTGGCCGGTCAGGATGAGCAGCAGGAACAGCCCGGGGCGTCCCGAGGGAGCCTGCTCGGGTATCGGGGGCCGGTCTGCGGCGAGTGGCCGTGCGATCTGAAGGTCCGTCATGAAACCAGCTTGCGCCGCCGCGGATACTGGTGGTTAGAGCCTGCTGATCCTGGTACCGGCAGTACCTGCCTCGGCGTGCCGGGCTGCGTCACCATGGGGGGATGACCGTGCTGGAGAGACCGCCCATCACCCCCGCCCGTCGCGAGCCGCAGCCGCAGCCGCAGCCCCTGGGAGCCGACTCGGCCCGGGTGCGCCGCACCGAGCTGGCGGCCTTCCTGAAGGCCTGCCGGGCCCGGGTCACCCCGCAGGACGTCGGCCTGCCGCCGGGCCTGCGGCGACGCACCCCCGGCCTGCGCCGCGAGGAGGTGGCGCAGCTCGCCAACGTCGGGGTGACTTGGTACACCTGGCTCGAACAGGGCCGGCCGATCAACGCCAGCGAGCAGGTGATGAGCTCCGTCGCCCGCGCGCTGCTGCTGGACGACTTCGAGCGCGGGCACCTGCTGCGCCTCGCGGGCCTGCCCGCCGAGGAGCTGGACGGGACGCTCTGCCCGACCGTGGACCCGGCGATGCAGGTGATCCTGGACAGCCTGGCCCCGCTGCCCGCCGCGATCTTCAACACCCGCTTCGACGTGCTCGGCTTCAACCCCGCGTACCGCCACCTCTTCCCCGGCGCGATCCGCGGCACCGCGCCGAACGGGCGGCGCAACGCGCTCTGGTGCGCGTTCACCATCCCGGACTGCTGCAACCCGTTCGTGAACCGGGCGGCCGAGCTGCCGCGGATGGTCGGGGTGCTGCGGGCCGCCTACGGCCGGCACGTCGGCGAGCCGGTGTGGGAGGAGTACATCCGGGCGCTGTCCGCGGCCAGCCCGCAGTTCCGGCAGCTCTGGGGGCGTCAGCAGGTGGCCCCGGCCGGGACGGTGCTGAAGGTGTTCCGGCACCAGGCCGTGGGCGACCTGCGGCTGAAGGTCTCGCACCTGACCATGCCGGGCGCTCCGGAGCTGTACATGGCGGTCTACACGCCGGACACCCCGCACGACCGGGAGCGGCTGGAGTGGCTCGCCGCGCAGCCGCGCACCCTGGCGCCGGCCCACACGCACGAGGACGACTGACGCCGGGATCGTCCCGGCTCGGACCCACCCCGACTCAGACCCACCCCGACTCGGACCTACTCCGGCCGGGCCCGGAAACGCCGAGAGGCCGGTACTCGTGGAGTACCGGCCTCGGCCGTTCTGTGGAGCTACGGGGAATTGAACCCCGGACCTCTTGCATGCCATGCAAGCGCTCTACCAACTGAGCTACAGCCCCGCGACACACGCGGTCCTGATGGACCTCGGGTGCGGAGTGGAGCTACGGGGAATTGAACCCCGGACCTCTTGCATGCCATGCAAGCGCTCTACCAACTGAGCTACAGCCCCGCACTCGGAGGATCTCCCGCCGCCCTTGCGGGCCGCGTTCTTTCCTGCGAACGAGGAAGACTCTAGCTGGTCAGGGCCGGAACTACGAAATCCCGGCCTCCGGGGCCCCGCCCGACCGGCTCCCGGGAGCCGGTCCGCGTCGCCGTCCTCAGGTGTCGTCGCCGATCACCGGCTCGGGCAGGGTGCCCGCGTTGTGCTCCAGCAGGCGCCAGCCACGGGCGCCGCGGCCGAGCACCGACCAGCAGCAGTTCGACAGGCCGCCGAAGCACTCCCACTGCGTGGGGTCCAGGTCGAGCAGCCGGCCGAGCATGGTGCGGATCGTCCCGCCATGGCTGACCACCACGAGCGTGCCGTCCTCGGGCAGCTTCTCGAAGGCGTCCAGCACCACCGGGACGGACCGGTCGGCGACCTCGGTGACCAGCTCCCCGCCGCCGCGCCGGACCGGCTCGCCGCGTCCGAAGGCCGCGTACTCCTCCGGGTGGCGGGCCCGGATCTCGTCGTGGGTGAGGCCCTGCCAGGTGCCCGCGTACGTCTCCCGCAGGCCCTCGTGGTGCTGCACGTCCAAGCCGGTGAGCCTGGCCAGCTCCGCAGCGGTGTCGGCGGCCCGCTGGAGGTCGGAGGAGATCAGCAGGTCCGGGTGCAGCCCCGCGAGCAGCCGGGCGGCCCGCCGGGCCTGGCCCAGGCCGGTCTCGGTGAGCGGAATGTCGGTACTGCCCTGGAACCGGGACTCCAGGTTCCAGGAGGTCTGGCCGTGCCGCCAGAAGACGATCCGCGGTCCCCCCGCGCGGCTCATCAGCTGAAGTCCTCGATGTAGCCGACGACGTTGCCGGCCTCGTCCGAAGCGGCGTCCTCGGGACGGTTGCGGGTGGCCATCGCGTCGGCCGGGACGGGCAGCTCGGGGCAGTCCTTCCAGAGCCGGTCCAGCGAGTAGAAGGAGCGCTCCTCGGAGTGCTGGACGTGCACGACGATGTCCAGGTAGTCGAGCAGGATCCAGCGGCCCTCGCGCTCGCCCTCGCGGCGCACCGGCTTGACGTCGAGCTGCTCGCGCAGCTGCTCCTCGATGGCCTCGGCGATCGCCTTCACCTGGCGGTCGTTGGCCGCCGAGGCGATCAGGAAGGCGTCGGTGATCGACAGCACGTCGCTGACGTCGAAGGCGATCACGTTGTGCGCAAGCTTGTCCGCCGCCGCCTGAGCGGCGACGGTGATCAGTTCCTGCGAGCGTTCTGTAGCGGTCACGGTGTTCTTCCGGCTTGGTGACATGGGTTTCCCATCAAGGATCTCACGCCGCCCACCGGTGCCGGACGGATCGCCGTCCGGCCGCTACTGCGCGGGCGGCTGGTAATCCTTGCCGAGCACCACCACGATGTCGGCGGTCTGCGCGTCGGTGACCTTCTTCACCACGGTGGCCGGCAGACCGAGGCTGGTGGCCAGCGAGGTCGCGGCCGCCTGCCGGGCGTCGTCGGTGTAGCGGATCTCGGTGGTCGGCTGCACGGGGGCGGTACCGCCACCGGGCACCAGGTTGAGCCCGCCGTCGACCACCTGGATGCCGGCCGCGTTCGCGCCCGCCGGGTTGCCGCTCGCGTCCACGATGCTGACCCGGGCGGTCGCGGCGACCGCCTGCGCGGTGTGCACGGTGCCGCCGAGCACGTCCTTGACCAGCGGTCCAGCGGTGGCCTGGTCGAGCGTGCCGTCCGGCTTGACCGGCAGCTCGCTGGTGCCGAAGTGGCCGTTCTTGGCCTGCTGGGCCAGCTGCGCGAGCAGGCCGGCCAGCGCCTTCTCGGGCAGCGAGGGGTCCAGCACGGCGTTCATCCGGTGCACGTCGTCGGTCGCGTCGGAGAGCGTGGTGGGCATCGTCGCGATCACCGCGGAGAGCACCTGGCCGAACCGCTTGAGCTGCGCGTCCCGGCTCTCGCCCGGCGCCTGGTACGTCGCGTAGGCCACCGCGGCGTCGCCGGTCAGGGTGCGCTGCGAGCCCTTCTCGACCAGCGTCTTGCCGTCCGGCCCGGCGATCTGCGCGTCGGTGTCCACCTTGACGCCGCCGAGCTGGGCGACCAGCAGCTTCAGGTACGGGGTGTCCAGCCGCCAGGTGCCGGCCACCGGCGCGCCGAGCAGCGCGTTCAGCGCGTCCCGGGTCGGGGCCGCGCCGAGCGAGTCCATCGCACTGCCGAGCGGGGTGGCCGGCGTGTCACCGGAGGCCGGCAGCGAGAGCGTGTCCGGCAGCAGCAGGATCGAGCCCTTGTGGCCGGACGCGTCGTTGACCAGCAGCGCCGTGCTGACCTTGCCCTGAAGGTCGCGCAGGTGCACCACGACCACGTTGCGCGGACCGGCCGCGGCGGCCGCCGACTGCGAGTTGCCCAGGCGACCGGTGAACCAGAGGTAGCCGACGCCGCCGCCGGCCACCAGCGCCAGCGCGACCGCGCCGCCGACCAGCCGGGTGCGCAGCTTGCGCCGGCGCTCGTCGCGGCGCTCGGTGCGCGACTCGGCGAACTTCAGCCAGTCGATGACGTCCTCGGTCTCCTCCGCCTCCTCGTCGACGAAGGTGAACTCGCCCGTCTGGTACGGGTCCTGGTCGGCGCGCCCGGCCCTGGCCGGGGCCTTGCGGCCGCCGACCTGCTCGGACGGCTCGTCCGGCTTGGCGGCGGCCGGCGCCGGCTCGGCCGCCGGCCGGCGCGGGCGCGGCGGGCGCACCGGGGACTCGGCGGGCGCGGGCGGCGCGGCCTGCGGGGCGGGCGGAGCGACGGGCGGCGCCTGGTAGACGGCCTGCTGCGGGACCGCCGGGGCCGGTGGGACGGGCGCCTGCTGCTGGTACGGGTCGTACGGCTGGTACGGCTGCTCCTGGTACGGGCTGTACGACTCGTACGGCTGCCCGTACTGCGGCTGCTGCTGGGGCGGCTGCGGTGCGTGTGGCGCCTGCGGATACGGCTGCTGTGCCTGCTGCGGCTGGTACACCCGGCCGTACTCGTCCTGGTACGGCTGCGCGTACTGCTGGTCCTGGTACTGCGCGGGCGCGGGGTACGGCTGCTGCTGCTCGTACTGACCGTACGGCTGCTGCTGCGGTGGCTGCTGCTGCTCGTAACCGGGCTGTGGCTGGTACGCGTGCGGATACTGCCCGGCGGACCAGTCGCCGTCCTCGGGTCCCCTGCTGCCGTCTGCAGTTCCGGTCACGCCGTGCCTCAAGGTCTTCCGTGTGGGCCGGGCACTCGCCCCGCCGTCGTACGTAGTCGGCGACCGGCTCAGCCGGCTGCCACGTAGAGCGCGCGCTTGTCGATGTAGCGCACCACCCCGTCCGGGACCAGGTACCAGACCGGCTCGCCCTTGGCGACCCGGATCCGGCAGTCCGTGGAGGAGATGGCCAGGGCCGGCACCTCGACCAGCGAGACCCCGCCGGCCGGCAGGCCCGCGTCCGACAGGGTGTGCCCCGGCCGGGTGCATCCGATGAAGTGGGCGAGTGAGAAGAGCTCCTCCGCGTCGCGCCAGGTCAGGATCTGCGAGAGGGCGTCGGCGCCGGTGATGAAGAAAAGGTCGGCGTCCGGGTGCAGTGCCCGCAGGTCGCGCAGGGTGTCCACGGTGTACGTCGCGCCACCGCGGTCGATGTCGATCCGGCTGACCGAGAACTGCGGGTTCTCGGCGGTGGCGATCACCGTCATCAGGTAGCGGTCCTCGGCCGGCGAGACGGTGCTCTCGCTCTTCTGCCAGGGCTGACCGGTCGGCACGAAGATCACTTCGTCGAGGTTGAAGGCGCTGGCCACCTCACTGGCGGCCACCAGGTGGCCGTGGTGGATCGGATCGAAGGTCCCACCCATCACGCCGAGGCGCTTGCGTCGCTGCCCGGCCACCACCGGCCTGCTCTCTCCCATGCCGCCACACCTTACGCGACCCGGATGTGGGCCCTTCCGGGGGCGGCGGCCCGCCGCCGGTCACCGGGTACGCCGAAGGGAGCGACCCGCGACCGCGAGGCGCTCCCTGACCGGCCGAGCGGGCTCAGCGGTCCCGGTTGAAGCGGGTGACGATGAAGAGCAGCAGCAGCAGGATGAACAGCGCGCTGCCACCGGTCAGCAGGGGGTTCAGGCTGGAGTGGTTGCTGCCCTCGGCAAGGGTGCTCAGGGCGGGCAGGGCGTTCGTCATGGTCGGCAGGCCTTCTCGACTCGGTGGGTGCCAGGACGCGGGTCCCGGCGACCGGGGCGGCCCGCGCGCTCATCGTACGGGTCGCTTACGCGCAACCGCGCGGCGGCTCCCCGCGTCTGACTGCAGGTGAGGAGTGGGTCGCAACTTCCCCAAGTTTACTGCGTCGGCTGTGACACCGGTCAGTTGTCGCGCCGGTCGGTTGTCGCACGGCTCAGTTGTCGCACAGCTCAGTTGTCACGGTGGGCGCGCACCATGATCCACGCCAGCAGGAAGACGCCGATGATCGAACCGCCGACGATCAGACGCAGGAAGAGGCCCGGGCCGGGACCGCTGGAGATCGGGGTGGCCAGGTTCACCAGGCTGACGGGGGACATCGGCAGGCTCCTACAGGTGTGGTGTTCGCTCGGGCAGCCAGCGTAAGCCCGGGCGCCCCGGGCAGCGCGCACCACCCCCGCCGGCGGCCGCGCCGGGCGCCCGTACGCTGAGCCCGGGGACGAGTACACGCAGGCGGGCGTTGAAGAGTTCGAACCATGCGGGGGCCGGCACAGTGCCGGGACCGGCGTCGAGCAGGAGGTACTCAGCAGAATGACCGATTCCCACCAGTGGGGCCCGTCGCTCGGAAAGTCCGGCACGCCCGGCACGCCGAGCCGTCGCCGTCGGCGCTTCCCGGACATCTCCACCCGCGCCTGGGAGCACCCCGCCGACCGCTCGGCGCTGGTCGCGCTGCGCAAGCTGAGCGGTTTCGACGACATCCTGAAGAAGCTGGCCGGTCTGGTCTCCGAGCGCAGCGTGCGGCTGATGTTCCTGGCCACCGCCGTGAAGACGTCCGAGCGGCAGTACCCCGAGCTCTTCGACATGGTCCGCGACGCGGCGTACGTCCTCGACCTGGAGCAGGTCCCGGACCTGTTCGTCACCCAGGACCCGAACGTCAACGCGATGTGCATCGGGATGGACACCCCGGTGATCGTGGTGACCACCGGCCTGGTCGAGCTGCTCGACGAGGAGGAGCTGCGCGCGGTGATCGGCCACGAGGTCGGCCACGCGATGTCCGGCCACGCGGTCTACCGCACGATGCTGCTGATCCTCACCAACCTGGCCAGCAAGGTCGGCTGGATCCCGCTGGGCAACATGGCGGTGATGGCCCTGGTCACCGCGCTCAAGGAGTGGTTCCGCAAGGCCGAGCTCTCCTGCGACCGGGCCGGCCTGCTGGCCGGGCAGGACCCGCAGGCCTCGATGCGCGGCCTGATGAAGCTGGCCGGTGGCCACAACCTCGGCGAGATGAACGTCGACGCGTTCCTGGAGCAGGCCGAGGAGTACGAGAAGGCCGGCGACCTGCGCGACAGCGTGCTGAAGCTGCTTCAGCTGCTGCCGCAGACCCACCCGTTCGCGGTGGTGCGGGTGGCCAAGCTCAAGCAGTGGTCGGAGAGCGAGGAGTACCGCTCGATCATGGCCGGCGCCTACCCGCGCCGCTCGGACGACCAGGACGCCAAGGTGTCCGACCAGTGGCGGGCGGCGGCGGACTCCTACAGCAAGTCGATCAAGGAGAGCAAGGACCCGCTCTTCGGTCTGCTGAAGGACATCGCGGACGGCGCCGGCACGGTCGGCGGCAAGCTGCGCGACACCTTCACCGGGAGCCGCAGCGGTGGCACCAACGGCGGCGGCAGCGACAGCGGCGAGGAGTAGGCCGGGAGCAGCGGCGCACTGCCGGGCATTTCCTTTCTGAAAAAACCTCAGAAAGGAAATGCCCGGCATTTCTTTGCCCCCCGGCATTGTCCCTGAGGAAAATTTCAGCACGGACCTTACCGGCACATCGGTCAACCGGCTTTACCTTTACCGAAATATAATTACGCTGGCCCAATGCGCCTACTCATGGTGGAAGACGAGGAGCGGCTGGCACAGTCGCTCAGCCAGGGCCTACGGGCCGACGGATACGCGGTCGACGTGGTCGGCGACGGCCTGCTCGGCCTGGACCGGGCCCGCACCGGCGACTACGCGGCGATCGTGCTCGACCTGATGCTGCCCGGTCTCAACGGGTACCAGGTCTGCCGGGAACTGCGCCGCGAGGAGAACGCGGTGCCGATCCTGATGCTGACCGCCAAGAACGGCGAATGCGACGAGACCGAAGCGCTCGACTGCGGCGCGGACGACTTTCTCGGCAAGCCGTTCTCGTACCTGGTGCTGACCGCCCGGCTGCGCGCCCTGCTGCGCCGTGGCGCGGCGTCCCGCCCGTCCGTCCTGACCGTCGCCGATCTGCGGATCGACCTGACGGCCCGGCGCTGCACGGTCGCCGGAAAGGCGCTGCGGCTCACCGTGAAGGAGTTCGGCGTGCTGGAGTGCCTGGCCCGGCGCCCGCAGCAGTCGGTGCCGAAGACCGAGATCCTGGACGCGGTCTGGGACGCGGCGTTCCGCGGCGACGTCAACATCGTCGAGGTCTACATAGCCGCGCTGCGCCGCAAGTTGCACGAGGCCGGCGCGCAGTGCGCGATCGAGACCGTCCGCGGCGTCGGCTACCGGGTGGTGCCCGATGCGAACTGACGACACCTCGCAGAACGAGCCGTCACAGGGCGGACCGTCACAGCAGAAGCCGCCGCGCCGCTCGCTGCGACCCGGCGTGCGGATGCGGGCCGCGCTCGCGGCGCTGGTGGCCTCGCTGCTGGCCTTCGCGGTCGCGTCGGTCTGGGTCGGCGGCGCCGTGCACGACACCCTGATGGACAAGGCGCGCAACCGGGCCTTCACCGAGCTGGAGAACATCGGCACCAAGATCCCGAACAGCCCGCAGGAGGCCTACCAGGACGCCACCTACGTGGTGATGGCCCAGGACGGGCGCTGGCTGCGATCCGACAAGCTGCTCGACGTCTACCAGAACCCGCAGTACCGCTCGGCCCTGGTGCCGTTCACCCCGGAGCAGGAGCAGAAGCTGGCCGAACAGCTGGTGGCCCACCCGGACCAGCCCGACCCGGAGTGGGCCCCGGTCACCTTCACCCCGCCGCACAACCTGGCGCCGGGTCCGGAGTCCTCGTCGCTCAAGGGCCGGTCGGTCCAGTTCTACCGCAGCACCACCGAGAAGCTGACCAGCGCGCAGATCGCGCAGTACTCCGGCGTCACCGGGCTGCCCGACCAGGAGCTGACCGAATACGTGATGATCGACCCGCAGGAGGCCGACTCGGCCGCCGCCACCGTCACCCGGATGCTCGGCGAGTACCTGGCCCCGGCCGCCGCGCTCTTCGTCGCGCTCACCGCCTGGGTGGTCACCGGCCTGGCGCTGCGCCCGGTGGAGTCGATCCGGCGGCGGATGGCCGAGATCGGCGACGGCGCGTTCCACGAGCGGGTCCCGGTGCCCAAGGCGCGCGACGCGATCGCCCGGCTGGCGACCACCACCAACGTCACGCTCGGCAGGCTGGAGCGGGCGCTGTCCGAGCAGAGCCGCCTGGTCGCGGACGCCTCGCACGAGCTGCGCAGCCCGCTGGCCGCGCTGCGCAGCTCGCTGGAGGTCCCGCTGGCCCACCCCGAGCAGGCCGACTGGCCCGCGGTGGTGGCCGGCGCGCTGACCGACACCGAGCGGCTCCAGGAGCTGGCCGACGACCTGCTGCTGCTCGCCCGCACCGAGCAGGCCGCGCAGACCGGCACCGTCGAGCTGCACGACCTGATCGCCGAGCAGCTCGCCGAGCGGCGGCACGCCGACCCACTGCCGGTCTTCCACGAGGAGCTGGCCGAGGCCACCGTGCCGGGGCGGGAGGTGCTGGTCGGACGGCTGGTGCGCAACCTGCTGGACAACGCGGCCCAGCACGCCGCCGGCGCCGTCACCGTCCGGCTGCGCACCGCCGACGGCTGGGCCGAGCTCAGCGTGGACGACGACGGCCCCGGCATCCCCGCCGAGGACCGCGAGCGGGTCTTCGACCGGTTCGTCCGGCTGGACGGCGCCCGTGACCGGGCGGCCGGCGGGGCCGGGCTGGGCCTGGCCCTGGTCCGCACGATCGCCGGCTCGATCGGCGGCGCCGTGGCCGCCGGGGACCCGCCGAGCGGAACCGGCGCGCACCTCGTGGTCCGGCTGCCGCTCGCGACCGAGCCGCAGCCCGAGCCGCAGCCCTGGCTCTTCGGCGATCAAGAGCAGAGCTAGCTCTTGGGAGCTGCCAGCACCGCGCACTGCTGCCAGGCCGGCTGCGAGCGGTCGGCCGGGTTGACGACACCCGGCTGACCGGCCGGCGGCCCGCTGACGCCGGGCGGGAGCGGCTGGAGGTACTCGGCCTGGTTGCTGCCGCAGGCGGTCGGGCCGGCCTGCTCGACGGCGTCCACCAGCCGGACCTGGGCGGCCAGGATGTCGCCGCGGTCCAGGTCGAAGCGCAGCTCGCGGCGCACGGTGTAGAGCGTGACCGGGCCGTTGGTGGACAGGCCCGCCGGGCGCAGCGCGTAGACCAGCGTGTGGTCGGTGGTGATCTCCAGCGTGGACGGGTCGAACTCGGCGACCTTGACGCTGCCGGCGACCTTCACGGTGTCACTGGCCAGCGCCACCTTCTGCGGGTCGAAGCGGACCATCCAGCCGGTCACCGCGTGGATCTGGTCGTCGCCGGGCGCGGTCAGGCTCTGGTCGAACTGGGTCTGCTCGACCGGCGAGAGCAGCCCGCGCACCGGCGCGGTGTCGCCGTCCCCGAGCACCGCCGGGGCCAGCGAGGAGGCGGCCAGGTAGCGTTGCACGGTGTCCAGCGCCTCGCTCACCTGGGCCTGGCTGAAGTGGCTGGTGGCCGTCCGGGCGGGCAGCCCGAGCCCGGCGCTGCCGTCGGCGTAGCCGGCGCTCGCGGGGAGCGAGGCGAACGGGGCCTTGGGATCCACCGGCTGGACGCCGCCGGTCGCCGGGGCCAGCGCGGTCAGCTCGGTGGTCAGCTCGGTGCCGCCGCCCTGGCCGGTCTCGCGCTGCGGCGCGGTGACGCCGAAGTACACGGCGGCGCCGAAAGCCAGCACGATCAGCAGCAGCAGAGTGAGCGCCTGGCGCGGCAGCGAGGCCAGCTGGCCCAGGCCGCTGCGGTGCCGGATGCCGTCCGGGGCACCGCCGAGCCGCTCCATCGCCGAGAGCTCGGTGATCCGGGCAGCCCGCACGAAGGATTCGTCGAAGACGACGGATCGGTACTCGTCATCGCTTCCGGAACCGCCCTCGGGCACACCCTCCGGAGGCTCACCCGGGTCACCCATGAATCAAGAGTAGAGCCGGGCAGCCGCCCGGTACGAGGCCCGTGACGCAACTTCCGCGGCCGGCGGCCGGCGCCGGGCTCACCCCGCGGGCTGCGGGACCGCGGGCGGACCGACCAGGCCCGCCGAGACCGCTTGGGGCGCCGGGGACTGCGGGGTCGCCGGGCTGCTGGTGCGGGTGTCGGGGCGCCGTCCCGGTGCGTTGCCGGAGCCCCGGTAGACCGCCGCGACGGCGACCGCGACCAGGCTCACGCCCATCACGATCACCAGCACCCAGGCCAGCGGCCGGTGCCAGCGCTGCTGTGCGACCTGGCCACGGCCGGCCGGCCCGCGGGCGGCCGTACCCGGCCAGCGGACCGCGCGGCGACGGCCGATCCGGCCCGCGCCGACCCAGGGGTCGGTGTAGATCCGGTCGTCGTCCAGCCCGAGCGGGTGCGGGCGCAGCTCCAGCGGCAGCCCGTCGTACCGGTCCGCGCCCAGGTCCTGGCGCCGGCCGGGCGCGCCCGGCTCCGGTTCCAGCCGGGCCTCGGCCGCGGCGAGCCGGCGTTCCCTGGCACTGGGCTCGTGCACGGCGGCCGAGCGGACGAAAGCCTCGTCAAGGACCACGGTGGCGAACTCGTCGTCCGCATCACCGTGGTCGGCGCCGTCGGAGTACGGCGAGCCCCCCACATCCTCAGCCACGGGGATCAGCGTATTACCGGGCGCGCGATTTGTCTGTGGCTCCCGGTACTTGGAGCCGAACGGCGCTACCCGTGTCACCCTCCGACGGTCTGCTCCCGCTCACCCCGGACGTGTCCGTCACCAGTGACGATGTACTTGGTGGAGGTCAGTTCCGGCAGGCCCATCGGGCCGCGGGCGTGCAGCTTCTGGGTCGAGATGCCGATTTCGGCGCCGAAACCGAACTCACCCCCGTCGGTGAACCGGGTGGAGGCGTTGACCGCGACCGCGGCGGCGTCCACCAACTGGGTGAACCGGCGGGCGGCCGGCTGCGAGGTGGTCACGATCGCCTCGGTGTGACCGGAGGACCAGCGCCGGATGTGCTCGACGGCGGCGTCCAGCGAGGGCACCACCGCCGCCGCCAGGTCCAGCGAGAGGTACTCGGCCGCCCAGTCCTCGTCGGTGGCCGGCACCGCGGTGGCGGGCCCGCCGGCCGCCGCCTTCAGCACCGCCTCGTCGCCGTGCACGGTCACCCCGGCGTCGGCGAGGGCGGCCAGCACGAGCGGCAGGAACTCGTCGGCGACGTCCTGGTGGACCAGCAGCGTCTCCGCCGAGTTGCAGACGCTGACCCGCTGGGCCTTGGAGTTGAGCACGATGCCGACCGCCATCGCGAGGTCGGCCTGCGCGTCCACGTAGACGTGGCAGTTGCCCGTGCCGGTCTCGATCACCGGCACGGTGGAACCCTCGACGACGGCCTTGATCAGCGAGGCGCCGCCGCGCGGGATCAGCACATCGACCAGGCCGCGGGCCCGCATCAGCTCGGTCACCGAGTCGCGGCTCTCCCCCGGCACCAGCTGGATCACGTCGGCCGGCAGCCCGGCTGCGGCGACCGCGTCGCGCAGCACCGCGACCAGCGCGGTGTTCGACCGGTAGGCGGAGGCCGAACCGCGCAGCAGCACCGCGTTACCGGACTTCAGGCAGAGCGCGGCGGCGTCCACCGTGACGTTGGGGCGGGCCTCGTAGATGATGCCGACCACGCCGAGCGGCACCCGGACCTGGCGGACGTCCAGGCCGTTCGGCAGCGTGTAGCCGCGGACCACCTCACCGACCGGGTCGGGCAGCGTGGCCACGCTGCGCACGTCGTCGGCGATCGCGGCGATCCGCTCCCCGGTCAGCGTGAGCCGGTCGATCACCGACTCGGCGGTGCCGGCCGCCCGGGCCCGCGCCACGTCCTCGGCGTTCGCGGCGGTGATCTCGCCGGCCCGCGCGGTCAGCGCGTCGGCGATCGCCAGCAGCGCGGCGTCCTTGGCCGAGCGCGGCAGCGGGGCGAGTGCGGCGGCGGCCGTACGAGCGCGGCGCGCGGTGGCGAGGACGGGGCTGTCGACGTTGCTCATGCTCAGAGGGTATCGACTGCGCGAACCGGCCCCGCGGCGGTTTCACCCGGTGAGACACATTGAGTCAGGAGTACGGATGGACGCCGCCGAGTTGCGGGGTCGGCTCGCCGAAGCCCTCGGCCATCCGCTGGTGGTACGTCGCCCGGTCCACCACCTCCAGACCGACGATCTCCCACGGCGGCAGCTGCGCGGTGGACTTGTGCTCGCCCCAGAGCCGCAGCGCGATGGCCGCCGCGTCGTGCAGGTCGCGGGCCTGCTCCCAGTAGCGGATCTCGGCGTGGTCGGCGGCGTAGCGCGCGGTCAGGAAGAACGAGTGGTCGTAGGCGAGCCGCTCCAGCGCGGCCCGCAGCGGGGCCAGCGGGGTCACCTCGCCGGCCACGCTGAGCACCACGTGCCAGAGCCGGCCCTCGGCCTCGGTCTCGGCCTCCCGTTCGGGTTCCCGCCGTGAGAACTGCTGCGGGACCTGCGGGAGCTGTTGTGGGAGCTGCTGGGCGAACTGCTGCGGGCGCAGTTGCCGCACGGTCGCCCCGGCGCCGTCGCCCGCTGCCGTTGCTCCGTCGCGCCTGCGTGCCACCGACGGCCTCCTGTTCGAACGCTGGTCCCTGCCCCGGGCCCCGGCCGGGCCTCTCGGGCAGTGCTGCCCCACCGCTGCCCCACCGTCCCCGGCGGATCGTCAGCCGCGCAGCACGACCAGGTCGTCCCGGTGGACGACCTCGCGCTCGTACGCGGCGCCGAGCTCCTGGGCCAGGTCGCGGGTGGACCGGCCGAGCAGGCGGGGCAGCTCCCTCGCATCAAAGTTGACCAGTCCACGAGCCACGATGTGGCCGTTTTCGGCAAGAAGGTCCACCGGATCACCGGCGGTGAACTCACCGTCCACCTGGGTCACACCGGCGGGCAGCAGTGATTTGCCGCCGTCGACGACCGCGCGCACCGCGCCGTCGTCCAGGTGCAGGGCCCCGCGCGGGCTGCTCGCGTGGGCCAGCCAGAGCAGCCGGTCGGAGGTGCGCGAGCCGGTGCGGGTGAAGAGCGTGCCGGTCTGCCGGCCGGCCAGCGCGTCGGCCGCGTGCCGGGCCGCGGTGAGCACCACCGGGATGCCGGCGCCGGTCGCGATCCGGGCCGCCTCGACCTTGGTCACCATGCCGCCGGTGCCGACGCCCGCCTTGCCGGCGCTGCCGATCTCGATGCCTTCGAGGTCGTGCGGGCCGTGCACCTCGTCGAGCCGGTGGGTGCCCGGCTTGCTCGGGTCGCCGTCGTAGAGGCCGTCCACGTCGGAGAGCAGGATCAGCAGGTCGGCCCGGACCAGGTGCGCGACCAGCGCGGCGAGCCGGTCGTTGTCACCGAACTTGATCTCGGCGGTGGCCACCGTGTCGTTCTCGTTGACGATCGGGACCGCGCCCATCGCGAGCAACTGGTCCAGCGTGCGGTAGGCGTTGCGGTAGTGCGCGCGCCGGCTGGCGTCCTCGGCGGTCAGCAGCACCTGGCCGACCCGCAGGCCGTAGCGGGCGAACGAGGCGGTGTAGCGGGCCACCAGCAGGCCCTGGCCGACGCTCGCGGCGGCCTGCTGGCGGGCCAGGTCCTTGGGGCGCCCCTCCAGCCCGAGCGGGGAGAGGCCGGCCGCGATGGCGCCGGAGGAGACCAGCACGATCTCCGGTGCGGCGGGCTGCGCGAGCGTCTTGGCGAGCGCGTCCACCAGGGCGTCCACCCGGTCGGCGTCCAGGCCGCCGGCCGCGGTGGTGAGCGAGGAGGAGCCGACCTTGACCACGATCCGACGCGCCGTCAGGACGTCCTGGCGCAGCGTCTGCTCCGCCTCGGGGGTCTGCTCGCTCATGATCTGCCCTTCACACGCCGTCCGGTCCCGGTTTCCCGCGCAATCTACGCGAAAACCGGGACCGGACCGTACCCGTCACCGGTCTGTGGACGGGTACTGCGTGGGTTGGGGCGTGAACTAGTAGTCCTCGTCGTCGCTTTCGTCGATCGCCGCCGGACGGCCGGAGGAGAGCGCCTCGAACGCGCGGAACTCGTCCTCGACGGCGTCCCGGTTCTTCGCCTTCTCGCGGCGGCGGTCGACGGCCGGGCGCGGGGCCTCGAAGCGGTGGTCCTCGCCACGGCGGCCGAGCATCTCGGCGCCGGCGGCCATGGTCGGCTCCCAGTCGAAGACGACCGCGTTCTCGTCCGGGCCGATGATGACCGTGTCGCCCTCCTGGGCACCGGTCTTCCACAGCTGGTCCTCGACGCCGAGGCGGGCCAGCCGGTCGGCCAGGTAGCCGACGGCCTCGTCGTTGGAGAAGTCGGTCTGGCGGACCCAGCGCTCCGGCTTGATGCCGCGCACCCGGTAGGCGCCGTCCTCCTCGGTGACCGTGAAGCCCTGGTCGTCCACGGCGGTGGGCCGCAGGATGATCCGGGTGGACTCCTCGACCGGCTTGGCGGCGCGCGCCTCGGCGACGATGCCGGCCAGCGCGTAGTTCAGCTCGCGCAGGCCGGAGCGGGAGGCGGCGGAGACCTCGAAGACGCGGTAGCCGCGCTCCTCCAGCGAGGCGCGGGTCAGGTCGGCGATGTCCTGGCCGTCCGGGACGTCCACCTTGTTGAGCGCGGCCAGGCGCGGCCGGTCGTCCAGACCGCCGTACTGGGCCAGCTCCTCCTCGATCGTCTCCAGGTCGGAGAGCGGGTCGCGGCCGGGCTCCAGCGTCGCGCAGTCCAGCACGTGCACGAGCACGCTGCAGCGCTCGACGTGGCGCAGGAACTCCAGGCCCAGGCCCTTGCCCTGGCTGGCGCCCGGGATCAGGCCCGGCACGTCGGCGATGGTGTAGACCGTGTCGCCGGCGGTGACCACGCCGAGGTTCGGGATCAGGGTGGTGAACGGGTAGTCCGCGATCTTCGGCTTGGCGGCCGAGAGCACCGAGATCAGCGAGGACTTGCCGGCGCTCGGGTAGCCCACCAGCGCCACGTCGGCGACGGACTTGAGCTCCATCACGATGTCGCGGGCCTCGCCCGGCTCGCCGAGCAGCGCGAAGCCGGGGGCCTTGCGGCGGGCCGAGGAGAGCGCCGAGTTGCCCAGGCCGCCGCGGCCGCCGGCGGCGGCGATGAACGTGGTGCCGTGGCCGACCAGGTCGGCCATCACGTTGCCCTGCTTGTCGAGCACGACGGTGCCGTCCGGCACCGGCAGCACGATGTGCTCGCCGTTGGCGCCGGTGCGGTGGCCACCCGCACCCGGCTTGCCGTTGCCGGCCTTGCGCTTGGGCGAGTGGTGGTACTCGAGCAGGGTGGTGACCTGCGTGTCCACCACCAGGGTGACGCTGCCGCCCTCACCGCCGTTGCCGCCGTCCGGGCCGCCGAGCGGCTTGAACTTCTCCCGGTGCACGGAGGCGCAGCCGTGGCCCCCGTTACCCGCGGCGACGTGCAGTTCGACGCGGTCCACGAAGGTGGTCATGACGGGTGCCTCCAGATGGCGGTGGTAATGCGGGGTACTGAGAAAAGCGTGCAGGGTGGACCGGAGATACCCGACCCACCCTGCACAGGATCCAGCGGAAGAGCCGGATCAGGCCTCGACGGCCACGATGTTGACGACCTTGCGGCCGCGACGGGTGCCGAACTCGACCGCACCCGCGGTCAGCGCGAACAGGGTGTCGTCGCCACCGCGACCGACGCCCGCACCCGGGTGGAAGTGGGTGCCGCGCTGGCGGACCAGGATCTCGCCGGCGCTGACGACCTGGCCGCCGAAACGCTTCACGCCGAGGCGCTGGGCGTTCGAGTCACGACCGTTGCGGGTAGAGCTTGCGCCCTTCTTGTGTGCCATCTCGCTATCCCCTTACTTACTTCGCGGTGTCGATGCTGGTGATGCGGATGGCGGTGTGGCGCTGGCGGTGACCCTGGCGCCGACGGTAGCCGGTCTTGTTCTTGTAACGAAGGATGACAATCTTGTCGCCCTTGGTGTGGTCGACGACCTCGGCGTGAACCTTCACACCGGCGAGGACCCACGGGTCGGAGGTGACGGCCTCGCCGTCAACGACCAGGATGGTCGAGAGCTCCACCGAGTCACCCGGCTTGACGTCAACACGGTCGATCTCCAGCACGTCGCCGACGGCGACCTTGTGCTGGCGGCCGCCGGCGCGAACGATCGCGTACATGCGGTACCTGCTTTCACTACTCGGTTCGGAACTCTCGATGCCAGCCCCTGGGTATGGACACAGGGGCCTCCCCCACCGCTTCTCGCGAAGACGAAGGGAGGTGATGTGCTCGGGAGCGTGGCGTAGACACGCCGAGGGTCAAGAATACGGACCGGGCGCCGCCAGGGCAAACTGGACAGTCTGCCTGGCGGCGGACCGGGCCGTACACGGTGGCGGGGGGGGGGGGGGGGGGGGGGAGGGGGGGGGGAAGAGGGGGAAAACAACCATCAGCACGGTAAAACGACTAGGGAGGCGTCTGGGGGGGGGGAGGGAGCGGTGGCCTGGGGGGGGGACCCCCCCCCCCCCCCCCCCGCCACCCGGGTCACTCCGCCGCCGAATCACCCTCGGCAGCGGCTGCCTTCTTGGCCGCCGCGCTGGTCCGCTTGGTAGCGGTCTTGCGGGCGGTGGTCTTCTTGGCCGTCGTCGTCTTCTTGGCGGCGACGGCGGTGGTCTTCTTCGCGGCGGCCTTGCGCGGCGCCCGCTTCTTGGGGGCCGGAGCCTCCTCCTCGGCGGGCTGCTCGGCGGCCGCGGGCTCCTCGACGGCCTCGGCCGTGGCGGCCTCGGTCTCGACGGGCTCGGTCTCGGCAGCCTCGGTCACGACGGCAGCGGCGGCCTCGGCCTGGTCGCTGGCGACCTGGGCGGCGGTGGCCAGCGCGGCCTCCATCACGGCCTCGGCACGCGACTGGAGCACCACGATCTCGGCCTCGGCCGGCGCGCCCGCCGGAGCGGTGGCCTTGCGGACCGCGCGACGGCGGGTCCGGCCGACCGGCTTCTCCGCCACGGCCGGCAGCTCGACCAGGCTCGGCTGCTCGGGCGCCGCAACCTCGGCCTCGGTCTCCACCTCGGCCACGGCCTCGACCGCTGCGGGCTGCTCGACCTCGGCCACCGGGACCTCGATCGCGAGCTGCTCGGCCGGCTCGTCCTTGGAGACCAGCTCGAACTCCTCGTGCTCGTGCTCCTGCTCCAGCTCGGCCGCCTCGTCCTCGATCAGGTGCGGCTGCGGCTCCTCGTGCCCCGCCCCGCCCTTGCCGCGGCGCCGGCGCTTGCCGGAGCCGGCCGCCTCGCCGGACGTGCCGACCGGGCCGCCACCGCCACCGGGGGCGGTCGGCTGCTCCATGTGCACGATCACGCCGCGCCCGTTGCAGTGCACGCAGGCCTCGGAGAAGGACTCCAGCAGGCCCTGGCCGACCCGCTTGCGGGTCATCTGCACCAGGCCGAGCGAGGTGACCTCGGCCACCTGGTGCTTGGTCCGGTCCCGGCCCAGGCACTCCAGCAGGCGGCGCAGCACCAGGTCGCGGTTGGACTCCAGCACCATGTCGATGAAGTCGATCACGATGATGCCGCCGAGGTCGCGCAGCCGCAGCTGGCGGACGATCTCCTCGGCCGCCTCGATGTTGTTGCGGGTGACGGTCTCTTCGAGGTTGCCGCCCTGGCCGACGAACTTGCCGGTGTTGACGTCGACCACGACCATCGCCTCGGTCCGGTCGATCACCAGCGAGCCGCCGCTGGGCAGCCAGACCTTGCGGTCCAGCGCCTTCATCAGCTGCTCGTCGATCCGGTAGGTGGCGAAGACGTCGACGTTGGACGTCCACTTCTGCAGCCGGTCCACCAGGTCCGGGGCCACCCCGCCGACGTACTCGTGGATCGTGTTCCACGCCTCGTTGCCGGAGACGATGACCTTGGTGAAGTCCTCGTTGAAGATGTCGCGGACCACCCGGACGGTCATGTCCGGCTCGCCGTACAGCAGCGCCGGCGCGTTGCCGGTGGCCGCCTTCTTCTGGATCTCCTCCCACTGCGCCTGCAGGCGCTGCACGTCGCGGGTCAGCTCGTCCTCGCTCGCGCCCTCGGCGGCGGTGCGCACGATGACGCCCGCGTCGTCCGGGACGATCTTCTTGAGGATCTGCTTCAGGCGGGCGCGCTCGTTCTCCGGCAGCTTGCGGCTGATGCCGGTCATCGAGCCCTCGGGCACGTAGACCAGGTAGCGGCCGGGCAGCGAGATCTGGCTGGTCAGGCGGGCGCCCTTGTGGCCGATCGGGTCCTTGGAGACCTGCACCAGCACGGACTGGCCGGACTTCAGCACCGACTCGATCCGGCGCGGGCCGCTGTGGCCGAGCTGGCCGAAGTTGACCTCACCGGCGTACAGCACCGCGTTGCGGCCCTTGCCGATGTCCACGAACGCGGCCTCCATCGACGGCAGCACGTTCTGGACCTTGCCCAGGTAGACGTTGCCGACGTACGAGGTCGCCTGCTCCTTGTTGACGTAGTGCTCGACCAGGACGCCGTCCTCCAGGACGCCGATCTGGGTGCGCTCGCCGTTCTGCCGGACCACCATCACGCGCTCGACCGACTCGCGGCGGGCCAGGAACTCGGCCTCGGTGATGATCGGCACCCGGCGGCGGCCCAGCTCGCGGCCCTCACGGCGGCGCTGCTTCTTGGCCTCCAGGCGGGTGGAGCCCTTGATCGACTGCACCTCGTCCGGGTCGAACGCGGGCTCGGTCGAGCGGCGGCGCGGCTCGCGCACCTTCACGACCGTGCGGACGCCGTCCTCGGCGGACTCGGCGGCGGCCGGCTCGGCACCGCTCTCGCCGCTGCGACGGCGACGGCGACGACGGCGACGGGACGAAGCCAGGCCACTGGCCAGCTCGTCGTCCTCCTCGTCCTCGTCGGGCTCCTCGGCCTCGACCTGCTGGGCGATCTGCGGAGCGGCCTGCGGCTCGGTCTCCTGCGCCTCGGTCTCGAACTCCTCGGCCTCACCGCGGCGACGGCGACGGCCACCACGACGACGGCGGCGCGAGGACGGACGACCGTCCTCCTCCCACTCGGCCTCCTGCTCGGGACCGGCGGTGGGCTGCTCGGGCTCGACGGCGACCGGCGCGGGCTCGGCGACCGGCGCCTCGACGACGGCCGGGCGGGCCGGAGCCTTCGGCGCGGCGGTCTTCGCGGTCTTGGCCACGGCGGCCTTCGCGCCGGCGCCCTTCTGACCACCGGTGCTGACCCGGACCGAGGTGCGGGTGCGACGGCGGCGGCCGACGCCGCTGTACTCGAACTCGTCCTCGTCCTCGCTGGCGGCAGCGGCGGGCGCGGACACCGGCGCGGCGGCCGGAGCGGCAGCGGCGGGGGCCGCCGGGGCCTCGGCGGCGGCCGGGCTCGCGGCGGGCGCGACGTAGGCGGTCGGCTCCTGGAAGACCGGGGCCTGGAAGATCGCGGTGGACGGGCGGACCGCGCGACGGCGGGCCCGCGGGGCCTCGGCGACCGGCTCGGCGACCGGAGCGGCCGCGGCAGGCGCAGCGGCAGGCTCCTCCTCGGCGACCGGCTCCTCGACGGCCGGGGTGGTGGTCACCGGCGCCTCGGCACGCTTACGGGTCCGGCGCGCCCGCACCGGCTTCTCCTCGGCCACGGGCTGCTCCGCCACCGTCTCCTCGACGGCCGCGGGCTCCTCGACGGCGGGCTCCTCGACGACCGCGGTCGCGGTCACCGGCGCCTCGGCACGCTTACGGGTCCGGCGCGCCCGCACCGGCTTCTCCTCGGCGACAGGCTGCTCCGCCACCGTCTCCTCGACAGCGGCGGGCTCCTCGACGACCGCAGTCGCGGTCACCGGCGCCTCGGCACGCTTACGGGTCCGGCGCGCCCGCACCGGCTTCTCCTCGGCAACGGGCTGCTCCGCCACCGTCTCCTCAACGGCCGCGGGCTCGGCCGGCACAACGGTCTCGGCGCTCTGCGCGGCGGCGCCCTGCGGCGCTCCGGCCGGGCGGGAGACCGCGCGGCGCCGGCGGCGCGGCGGGGCGGCGTCGCCGTGGGTTTCGCCGTCCGTGGTGTTCTGCGGTTCAGTGTTCTCAGGCATGCGGGTGGATCTCCCGTCAGGCCCCCGGGCTCCGCATCCGGGCACGGCCGGGCACCGGTGGCCGGCCTAGAGCGCTTCGGCGCTCCGGCCGACTCTCCACGGTGCCGCCGCGGGACGCGAGGCCGCACAGGGGCTCGTAGTCTCGCTCGGCGCCCCGCACGGTGCGGGGTGTCGAAAGTCTTCTGGCATGACCAGTGTTCTCAGGTTTTCCCAAGCTGCGCGGCCCCACAACCCAGGGTGGCTCCCGGGGCGGGCCGCGCCGGCCCCGAGGGGCGGCGCGGTTCTCCTGGGGCCGACCGGCCATGGGGCCGGGCAGCCACCGCAGGAATGGCCAGTGCGCGACGACGCTCGCTCCCCTGGGGAGCCGCGGCGGCCCGGAGTGCGAGGAGCCGGGTGGTAAATCCGGCTCTCACCTCCGCCCGCTAGGCGGACGCTGCGGCCTGCGGCTCGACGGCCGTCTCCGATGGGACGGCCGGGGCCGCAGCGCGGTCGAGCGCCAGCGGGTCGGTCACCGTGCCGGTCTCCTCATCGAGCGGCCCCTGCGCCAGCCTGGTCACCTCAGCGGGGACCGGCAGCGCCAGGTCGGCCGTCGCACGGAGACCGGACAAGACGTCGTCTGGTCGTACGGCGGGTGTGGCGTGTCGTACTACCAGGCGCAGTATCGCACAGGCGCGACCGGTCCGAACATCGGAGGTCGTCTCCGATTCCCCGACCGGAGCAACGCCGACCTGCGACGGGACCAGCTCGAGGCGGGAAACCGCCCCGCGCGCGTCGAAGACCCGTAGTCCGTTCTTCGTCTGACGTTCGACCTGCACCTCGTCGGCCGCGAGGAAGAGCGCAACCGCACGGGCCGCGTCCTGCTCGGCCACCTCGGGGAGCCTGAGCTCCCAGAGCGAGGCCTCCAGCCGCTCGACGAAGTTGGGCGTGCGCACCTCGACGGCGTCCACGATGTCCAGCCCGGTCGGCAGCGACTCGTCCAGCAGCGCACGCAGCGCCTGCGGGTCCCGAACGTCGGCCAAGCCGATCTCCAGGTACTCCGCCTCGCTGGCCACCCCGGTCGGAGCGGCATTGGCGTACGACACCTTCGGGTGCGGCGTGAAGCCGGCCGAGTACGCCATCGGAACGGCGGAACGGCGCAGCGCCCGCTCGAAGGCTCGCTGGAAGTCACGGTGGCTGGTGAAGCGCAGACGGCCCCGCTTCGTGTAGCGCAGTCGAATGCGCTGCACGGTGGGCGCGGGGGGCGGACCGTCGGGCGTGCGGCGTGCCAGGGTCGCTCAGTCCTTCGTGAGATTCCGCGTCCTGGTCGGGGTGAGGGGTTACCGGGCCGCCGGTCAGGACTCTGTCAATGTCAAAGGGTACGCGCTCACCCGAAGAGCCCCCGCCACACCTCGCGCACGCTCTCCCCCGCTGGCCGGTTCCAAGATCGTGGCCGCAGCCGAAAAATGCCCCCTCCGCTGGGCGGAGGGGGCATTTCCTGGCTGCGGCCAGGCCTTCGGTGCTAGGCCTTCAGCACCGTCAGGGGGAGCAGCTTCTTGCCGGTCGGGCCGATTTGGATGGTCGTGTCCATCTGCGGACAGACCCCGCAGTCGAAGCACGGCGTCCAGCGGCAGTCGTCGACCTCGACCTCCTCCAGGGCGTCCTGCCAGTCCTCCCAGAGCCAGTCCTTGTCGAGGCCGCTGTCCAGGTGGTCCCAGGGCAGCACCTCCTCGTAGGTGCGCTCGCGGGTGGTGTACCACTCGACGTCGACGCCGGTGCCGGCCAGGCCCTTCTCGGCGGCCTGCATCCAGCGGTCGAAGGAGAAGTGCTCGCGCCAGCCGTCGAACCGGCCGCCGTCCTCGTAGACCGCGCGGATGATCTTGCCGGTGCGGCGGTCGCCGCGGGAGAGCAGGCCCTCGACGATGCCGGGCTTGCCGTCGTGGTAGCGGAAACCGATGTTCTTGCCGTACTTGCGGTCGCCGCGGATCGCGTCGCGCAGCTTGCCGAGCCGGGCGTCGGTGGCCTCGGCGCTCAACTGCGGCGCCCACTGGAACGGCGTGTGCGGCTTGGGCACGAAGCCGCCGATCGACACCGTGCAGCGGATGTCGTTCTGGCCGGTGACCTCGCGGCCCTTCTGGATGACGTTCTTCGCCATCTCGGCGATCTGCAGGACGTCCTCGTCGGTCTCGGTGGGCAGGCCGACCATGAAGTACAGCTTCACCTGGCGCCAGCCGTTGCCGTACGCGGCGGCGACGGTGCGGATCAGGTCCTCCTCCGACACCATCTTGTTGATCACCTTGCGGATCCGCTCCGAGCCGCCCTCGGGAGCGAAGGTGAGGCCGGACCGGCGGCCGTTGCGGGTCAGCTCGTTGGCCAGGTCGATGTTGAACGCGTCGACCCGGGTGGAGGGCAGCGAGAGACCGATCTTGTCCTCGGTGTAGCGGTCGGCCAGGCCCTTGGCGATGTCACCGATCTCGGTGTGGTCCGCCGAGGAGAGCGACAGCAGGCCGACCTCCTCGAAGCCGGTGGCCTTCAGGCCGCGCTCCACCATCTCGCCGATGCCGGTGATGCTTCGCTCCCGCACGGGGCGCGTGATCATGCCGGCCTGGCAGAAACGGCAGCCGCGGGTGCAGCCGCGGAAGATCTCGACGGACATCCGCTCGTGCACCGTCTCGGCGAGCGGGACCAGCGGCTGCTTGGGGTACGGCCACTCGTCCAGGTCCATCACGGTGTGCTTGGAGACCCGCCACGGCACGCCGGGGGCATTCGGGACGACGCGCGCGATCCGGCCGTCCGACAGGTACTCGACGTCGTAGAAGCGCGGGACGTACACGCCACCGGTCTTGGCCAGGCGCAGCAGCAGCTCGTCCCGGCCACCCGGGCGGCCCTCGGCCTTCCAGGCGCGGATGATCGTGGTGATGTCCAGCACGGCCTGCTCGCCGTCACCGACCACGGCGCAGTCGATGAAGTCCGCGATCGGCTCGGGGTTGAACGCGGCGTGGCCGCCGGCCAGCACGATCGGGTCCTCGTCGGTGCGGTCCGCGGCCTCCAGCGGGATGCCGGCCAGGTCGAGCGCGGTGAGCATGTTCGTGTAGCCGAGCTCGGTGGAGAAGCTCAGGCCGAACACGTCGAAGGCCTTGACCGGGCGGTGCGCGTCCACCGTGAACTGCGGCACGCCCTGCTCGCGCATCAGCGCCTCCAGGTCCGGCCAGACGCTGTAGGTCCGCTCGGCCAGCACGCCCTCGCGCTCGTTGAGCACCTCGTACAGGATCATGACGCCCTGGTTGGGCAGCCCGACCTCGTACGCGTCCGGGTACATCAGCGCCCAGCGGACGTCACAGGAGTCCCACTCCTTGACGGTCGAGTTGAGCTCGCCGCCGACGTACTGGATCGGCTTCTGGACGTGCGGGAGGAGGGCCTCCAGGCGTGGGAAGACCGATTCGACTGGCATGCGGCGAACCCTTTGCGTTTGCGGGAGGGGGGATGACCCTCAAGGGTAGCCTGACGCGCACGGTCCCCCGGAACGCGCGCAGCCCCGGCGGTCGCCGGGGCTGCGCATCGGTGCTCGTCAGCGTGCTGTCGGTCAGCGCGCGGTCAGCCCGCTATCGGCCGCTGGGTGCGGACCGCCTGGAGCAGCCCGATCGCGATCCAGCCGGCGAACATCGAGGATCCGCCGTAACTCACGAAGGGCAACGGGATGCCGGCGACCGGCATGATGCCGAGCGTCATGCCGATGTTCTCGAAGGACTGGAACGCGAACCAGGTGACCACACCGCCCGCGACCACGGTGCCGAAGAGGTCGGTGGCCTGCCGGGCGATCCGGCAGCCGCGCCACAGGATCACGCCGACCAGCAGGATGATCGCCAGCCCGCCGATGAAGCCGAGCTCCTCCCCCGCCACCGTGAAGACGAAGTCGGTCTGCTGCTCGGGGACGAACTGCCCTATGGTCTGGGTGCCGTGGAACAGGCCCTTGCCGGTCAGCCCGCCGGAGCCGATCGCGATCCGGGCCTGCGCGGTGTTGTAGCCCACACCGGCCGGGTCCAGCTTCGGGTTGGCGAACGCGGCGAAGCGGTCGATCTGGTACTTGCTCAGCACCCCGAGCTTCCACACGGCCGCCGCGCCGAGCCCACCGACCGTGATCAGGCCGAACAGCCAGCGGTTCGGCGCACCGGCGGCCAGCAGGATGCCCAGGATGGTCACCGCCATCACCATGACCGAGCCCAGGTCGGGCATCAGCAGCACGACGCAGATCGGGATCCCGCCCAGCGCCAGCGCCTGGATCACCGTGCGGTCGGTCGGTATGGCCCGCTCGCCGGTGTCGACCCGGGAGGAGAGCACCATCGCCATCCCGAGCACGATCGCGAGCTTGGCGAACTCGGCGGGCTGGATCGAGAAGCCGCCGCCGAACTGGATCCACGAGTGCGCGCCGTTGATGGTCGAGCCGAGCGGGCTGAGCGTCGCGAGCAGCATCAGCATCGCCATCGCGTAAAGGATCGGCACCGCGGCGCGGATCCGGTGGTGCCCTATCGCGACGGCGGCGCCGAACAGCACCAGGCCGATCAGCAGGTTGGTCAGGTGCCGGTACAGGAAGTACTGCGGGTCGCCGTGGGTAAGCGAGTCACGGCCCCGGGTCGCCGACCAGACCAGCATCGAACTGCCGAGCGAGAGCACCAGCGCGGCGAGCACCAGTATCCAGTCGATCCGGCGCAGCGGGGCGTTCTTCGCCAGGGCCCGGCCCAGCAGGCTGCGTTGCGGGCTGAACCGCAGCGGCCGGTAGGCACTGTAGGAGGAGGTCATGCCCGGCTCCTTCCGTCGCTGCGCTGGGCGGGTTCCAGGGCCATCAGGTCGCCGCCCGCGCCGGGCAGTCCGGGGACCGGATCCGGGTAGTAGAGGCCGGCCTGTTGGGCCTGGGTGGGACCGGCCGCCCCCGGGCTCGCCTGCGCGGGATCGGGCAGCGCGGGACTGGCTTGGGCAGGACTCGCCTGAGCCGGGCTGGCCTGAGCCGGGCTGGCACCCGCGCTGGCGCCCGCGCTGGCACTGGCGCCCGGGCTGGGCGGCGCCGTGACGAGCGGCGGCACGCTGGCCAGCGTGCTGGGGATCTGGGCCGTGCCGTCCGGGTTGAACTTCGGCAGGTCGGTCTGCGGGGTCGGCAGCAGCGCCTTGCTGTTGTCGATGTTGCCGCCGGCGTCCACGCCGTACAGCGCCTGGTAGATCCGGCGGACCGCATCGCCCGAGCCGCCGGAACCGGTGCCGCCCTGGCTGATCGTCATGACCACCGCGTAGTCCTTGCTGTAGGTGGTCAGCCAGGAGGTGGTCTGCTTGCCGTAGACCTCGGCGGTACCGGTCTTGGCGTGCAGCTGGATCTTGTCCTGCGGCCAGCCGGCCCCGGTGAACTTCCAGGCCGCGGTGCCCTCGGTGATGACGCCCGCGGTGGCCTGGTCGATGTACTGCAGCGTCTTCTGGTCGTCCGGCAGCCTGCCGTCCACCTGCGGCGCGATGTCGCGGACCAGCTGGCCGCTCGGCGTGACGACGGCCTTCGCGACGGTCGGGCGGTACAGCGTGCCGCCGTTGGCGATCGCGGAGTAGATCCGGGCCATCTGGATCGGGGTGACCAGCGTGTCGCCCTGGCCGATCGCGTAGTTGACCGAGTCACCGGCGCGCATCACGTTGCCGTCCACGCAGTTCTCGCGGGCGATCTCGGTCGCGAAGTCGGTGCCGCCACCGGCCGCCTGCTTGCACCAGGCGTCCTTGTTCGCGGTGTAGAAGTCCTGCTTCCACTGGCGGTCCGGCACCCGGCCTGCCACCTCGGAGGGCAGGTCCACGCCGGTCTTGGCGCCCAGGCCGAACTGGTGGGCGGTCTTGTAGAACCAGTCGGCCGGGTTCTTCGGGTGGATCCCGCCGTCCTTCATCCACTGGTCGTAGGCCAGGCCGTAGAAGACGGTGTCGCAGGAGATCTCCAGCGCCTTCTCCAGCGAGATGTCGCCGAACTGCTCACCCTCGAAGTTCTTGAACTCGCGGCCGCCGATGGTCATGCTCTGCGGACACGGGTAGTGGCCGTCCAGCGAGTAGCCGGCGGCCACGGCGGCGGTGGTGGAGATGACCTTGAACGTCGAGCCGGGGGCGGACTGACCCTGTATGGCCCGGTTGAGCAGCGGGTAGTTGCTGTCCTGGCTGGTCAGGCCCTGGTAGTCCTTCGCCGAGATGCCGCCGACCCACAGGTTCGGGTCGTAGGTCGGCGCGCTGGCCATCGCGATGATCCGGCCGGTGTGCACGTCCATCACTATGGCCGCGCCGGAGTCCGCGACGTACGGCTTCTGGGTCTCGGTGTCGATCTGGGTGCGGGCGTCGGCCATGGCCTGGACCAGGTTCTGCTCGACCACCTTCTGCACCCGCGAGTCGATGCTGGTGACCACGTTGTCGCCGGGCTGGGCCGGCGTGGTGCCGGCGCTGCCGATCACCCGGCCGAGGTTGTCCACCTCCAGCCGGTCCACACCGGTGCTGCCGCGCAGGTCGTTGTCGTAGACCGACTCCAGCCCGGCCCGGCCGATCTGGTCGGACGGCAGGTACTTGGCCCGCCCGGTGAGGTTGGCCGTCTTGCTGACCTCGTCGTCGGTGACCGGGGAGAGGTAGCCGAGCACCTGGGCCGCGTTGGCACCGTTCGGCTCCGGGTACTGGCGCAGCGCGGTGGGCTGCGCGGTGACGCCGGGGAAGTCCTCGCCGCGTTCCATTATCTGCATCGCCTGCTGCGTGGTCGCCGAGTTGGTGACCGGGATCGGCTGGTACGGCGAACCGTTCCAGCACGGCTGCGGCGTCTTCGCGTCGCAGAGCCGGACCTTGTCCTGGACGTCCTTCGGGTTCATCCCGAGCACATCGGCGAGCCGGCCGAGCACCGCCTTGCCGTGGTCCTTCTGCTGGAGCAGCGAGGTGCGGCTGACCGAGACCACCAGCTTGGTCTGGTTGCCGGCCAGCACCTGCCCGGAGGCGTCCAGGATCTCGCCGCGGACGGCCGGCTCGACCACCTCGCGGATGTGGTTGCTGGACGCCTCGGCGGTGTACTGGCTGCCGTTGCGGATCTGCAGGTACCAGAGCCGGCCGCCGAGCGTGGCGAGCAGCGAGAGCACCAGGATCTGCAGCACCACCAGACGGATCGTCACCCGGCGGGTCCGGCCGGTCTCCGGGATGTTGCTCACGGGACGGAAACTCCCCTGGTCGATTGAGTCGTCTGGGCTCGGGACGTCAGATACCGCTGGAGCGCTTCTTGCGGCCCGACGGGCCGGCCGCCGAGACCTCACGGGTGGTCCGGTAGCGCGCGATGGTGCCCAGGCCGGGGCCGATCACCTCGCCGCCCAGCGCGCCCGGGTCCACCCGGCGGGCCAGCAGCATCACCACCGGCACCACGAACGGCGCGAGCAGCAGGTCGTACAGCAGCGCGCTGAACATCAGCCCGGGCAGGCCGACGTGCCGGGCGGCGGTGTCGCCGACCAGCGCGCCGACCCCGGCGTACAGCGCGGTGGAGACCAGCGCGGCGCCGGCCACCACCATCAGCGGCACGCTGACCGAGCGGCGCCGGCCCGGCTCGGCGCGGAACAGACCGGCCGCGTAGCCCATCACGCAGAGCACCATCGCGTAGCGGCCGATCGCGTGGTCGGAGGGCGGCGCGAGGTCGGTCAGCAGACCGGCGGCGAAGCCGACCAGGCAGCCACCGGTCGGGCCGAAGACCAGGCCCAGCCCGACCACCACCAGGAGCAGCAGGTCGGGCGTGGCGCCGGGCAGTTGCAGCCGGCCGAGCACGCTGACCTGGATCACCAGGGCGAGCAGCACCAGCACGGTGGAGAGCAGGAGGCGCTTGATCACCACGGGTCAGTTCCCCCCGGTCGGCGAGGCGGCGGGCTGGACGGGCTGCGCGGGCTGGACGGCCTGGTCGGTGGGCTGCCCGGCCGCCTGGGCCGTCGCGGGCTGCTGCGGCGCGCCACTGGGCTGCGGGCCCGGGGTGGCGGCCGGCGGCTGCGGGGCCGGGGTCGGCGAGGGCGTCGGCACCGGCGGCAGCACCGAGTCGCGCGGGTCGGTGCGCGGCGGCACCACGACGACGCCGACCAGGTCGAGCCGGGTGAACGAGACGAACGGCTCGACCAGCACGGTCTTGGTCAGCTCGCCCGGGGTGGCCTGCACCGAGAGCACCTTGCCGACCGGCACCCCGGGCACGAACGGGCGACCGCTCTGCGAGCCGAAGGTGACCAGCCGGTCGCCGGCCTTGACCTGTGCCTTGCCGTTCAGCAGCTGGACCTTCATCGGCCCCGCGCCGCCGCCGGCCGCGAAGCCGATCTCGTCGCTGCCCTCCATCCGGGTCCCGGCGGTGAAGCCGGGGTCGTTGGCGAGCAGCACGGTCGCGGTGGTCGGGCCGACCGTGGTGATCCGGCCGACCAGGCCCTGACCGTTGATCACCGTCATGTCCCGCTGCAGCCCGTCGTCGCTGCCGGCGTCGATGGTGATGGTCCAGGAGAACGCCTGGGCCGCGCCGATGGCGATCACCTGCGCGGCCTTGACGGTGTATCCGCCGGTGCCGGCCGTGCGCAGCATGTCGTCCAGCTGCTTGGTCCGGCCGGTGGCGGTGTCGGAGGAGGCGAGTCGCTGGCGCAGTTCGGTGTTCTCGGCGCCGATCTGGTCGAGCCGCTGCTGCTCGGTGCCTGAGTCGCGAATCGCCCGGACCGTACGCGCTATCGGATCGACGGCCCCCGCGGCGCTGCGCTCGACCGGACCGAGCAGCGAGGCTGCGGTCTTCCGGGCGCCGTTCAGCGGGGAGGTCTCGCCACCCTTGATGTCCACGGTGATCAGGGCGAAGGCGACGGCCACCAGCAGGACGAGCAGCAGGCGGCTCTCTTTGGTGTCCCTCACGGTGCTGCAGCTGCCCCTTCTGGAAGTCTGCGGTTTGGCGGGTCCGTCGGGCTTAACGACGCGGTTGGGCGTCCAGTACCTGCTGCAGTGCCTCGAACTCCTCGACGCAGCGGCCGGCGCCGAGCGCGACCGAGTCCAGCGGGTTCTCGGCGATGTGGATCGGCATGCCGGTCTCCCGGCGCAGCCGCTCGTCCAGCCCGCGCAGCAGCGCGCCGCCGCCGGTGAGCACCACGCCGCGGTCCATCACGTCGCCGGCGAGCTCGGGCGGGCACTGGTCCAGCGTGGTCTTGACGGCGTCGATGATCGAGTTGACCGGCTCGTCGATCGCCTCGCGGACCTCGGCGGCCGAGATCACCACGGTCTTCGGCAGGCCGCTGACCAGGTCGCGGCCACGGATCTCGGCGTGCTCGTCCTTCTCGCTCTCCGAGCCGTACGCGGAGCCGATGCTCATCTTGATCTGCTCGGCACTGCGCTCGCCGAGCAGCAGCGAGTACTCCTTCTTGATGTGCTGGACGATCGCGTTGTCCAGCTCGTCGCCGGCCACCCGGATGGACTGCGCGGTGACGATGCCGCCCAGCGAGATCACCGCGACCTCGGTGGTGCCGCCGCCGATGTCCACCACCATGTTGCCGGTAGCCTCGTGCACCGGGAGCCCGGCGCCGATCGCGGCGGCCATCGGCTCCTCGATGATGTGCACCTGGCGCGCGCCGGCCAGGTGGCTGGCCTCCACGACGGCGCGCCGCTCCACTCCGGTGATCCCGCTCGGCACGCAGACCACGACCCGCGGGCGGGCCAGGTAGCGGCGGCGGTGGATCTTCTGGATGAAGTAGCGCAGCATCCGCTGGGTGATCTCGAAGTCGGCGATCACACCGTCCTTGAGCGGGCGGATCGCGATGATGTTGCCGGGCGTGCGCCCGATCATCTTCTTCGCCTCGGACCCCACGGCGAGGATGCCGCCGGTGTTGGTGTTGACCGCCACGACTGACGGTTCGTTCAGGACGATGCCCTTGCCCCTGACGTACACCAGCGTGTTGGCAGTGCCGAGGTCGATCGCCAGGTCACGGCCGATGAACGACAGGTTGTTGGCCATGGGGTGTCGAATGCCTTCCCGAACTGGACGTCATGGGCGGGGAGTTGAGGCTCGCGCAGAAGCCCGCGCAGCGGCATAGGGACTGCACGGCGGGCTGGTGGGCCCGCGGGTCGCCTCCATCGTAGCCACGCCCGGCGAACTGGTCGGCGGGGTGTGCTCGGCGTCCATTCTCCGTCGGAGGATCGCTTCTCTCGGCATTGGGACGCCGTGTCGGCGCACCCAGTTCCATATTTGAGGATGATTCCCACGATTGGCTGAGCCGGCTTCTGCCCGCCGGGTCGACCGTGGACGGAGAGTCGGCTCAGCCAATGGACGGAGGTCGTTCCGCGCTCGGTGGATCAGGCCTGGCCGGGGAAGAAGATCTTGATCTCGCGCTCGGCCGAGGCCTCGGAGTCGGACGCGTGGATCAGGTTCTCCCGGGTGATCGTCGCGTAGTCGCCGCGGATCGTGCCGGCGCCGGCCTCCAGCGGGTTGGTCGCGCCGGCCAGCATCCGGATGCCCGGAACCACGTTCTCGCCCTCGACGATCAGCGCGATCGACGGACCGGCGGTCATGAAGGCCAGCAGTGGCTCGTAGAAGTCACGGCCGACGTGCTCGGCGTAGTGCTGCTCCAGCGTCTCCCGGTCGAACGTGCGCAGCTCGACGGCGGCCAGCTGCCAGCCCGCCTTGCGCTCGATCCGGCTGATGATCTCGCCGGCCAGACCGCGGCGGACGGCGTCGGGCTTGAGCAGGACGAGAGTGCGCTGCGTCACGGTGCGGCTCCAATGGGTTCGGGGCGGAATGGTGTATGCCACCGCCCCCGAGGTTACCTTGCGTGAGCGGCCGGTCAGGCCATGCCTTCGGCTTCGCCGACGGCCGCCTCGGCCTGTGCCTTGCTGCGCAGTTCCTTGATCACATCGATCTTGCGCCCGTAGTGCACCGAGCACCACCAGAGCCCGGCGAAGATGGCGCCGAGTGCGTACATGCTCGGCACCAGCAGGCCGCTGGCGATCAGCCCGATCTGGAGGGCCCAGCCGGCGGCGACCCCGCCCGGGCGGCTGAGCATGCCGCAGAGCAGCACGCAGAGCAGCATCGCCACACCACTGAGGATCCAGAGCGTGGCGGCCGAGACGTCGGTCATCCGGCTCGCGACACAGGCCGCGAGGAGGATCACCATGGCCTCGCCGATCAGCGTCGAGGAACAGAGCGTACGCATGGTCACTTCCTCCCGAGCAGCAGGCGGGCCTCGCCCACGGTGATGACCGAGCCGGTGACCAGCACCCCGGTGCCGCTGAGGTCACCGTCCTCCTCGGCCAGGGTGACGGCGGCCTCGATCGCGTCGTCCAGTCGCGGTTCGACGACCACCCGGTCCTCGCCGAAGATCTCGACGGCCTGGGCCGCCAGGGTGTCCACCGACATCGCGCGGTGGGTCGAGTTCTGGGTGACGACCACCTCGGCCAGCACCGGCTCGAACGCCTCCAGCATGCCGGTGACGTCCTTGTCGCCACTGGCGCCGATCACGCCGATCAGCCGGGTGAAGCCGAAGGACTCGCTGATCGCGGCGGCGGTCACCTCGGCGCCGGCCGGGTTGTGCGCGGCGTCCAGCAGGATCGTGGGGCTGCGCCGGACCACTTCGAGGCGGCCGGGCGAGGAGACGCCGGAGAACGCGAGGCGGACCTTGTCCAGGTCCAGCCCGCCCTCGCGGGCGCCGCCGACGCCGAAGAAGGCCTCGACCGCGGCGAGCGCCATCGAGGCGTTGTGCGCCTGGTGCTCGCCGTGCAGCGGGATGAAGACGTCGGGGTACTCGGTGCCGGCCAGGCCGCGCAGCGTGACCAGCTGGCCGCCGACCGCGAGCTCCCGGGCGAGCACGCCGAACTCCAGGCCCTCGCGGGCGACCGTCGCCTCGACCTCGACCGCGCGCGCCAGGATCGCCTGCGCGGCGTCCAGCGGCTGCTGGGCGACGACCGCGACCCCGTTCGGCTTGATGATCCCGGACTTCTCCTTGGCGATCTCACCGGTGGTGCCGCCGAGGTAGTTCGTGTGGTCGAGCGAGATCGGGGTGATCAGCGAGACGGCGGCGTCGATCACGTTCGTGGCGTCCCAGGTGCCGCCCATGCCGACCTCGACCACGGCGACGTCGATCGGCGCGTCCGCGAAGGCCGCGTAGGCCATGGCGGTCAGCACCTCGAAGAAGGAGAGGGCGACGGGCTGGGCCTCGTCGACCATCCGCAGGTACGGCTCGATGTCCTGGAACGTCTCGACGAACTTCTCGGGGCTGATCGGCTGGCCGTCCAGGCTGATCCGCTCGGTCACCGACTCGACGTGCGGGCTGGTGTAGCGGCCGGTGCGCAGGTCGAAGGTGTTGAGCAGCTGCTCCACCATCCGGGCTGTGGAGGTCTTGCCGTTGGTGCCGGTGATGTGGATCGAGGGGTAGGAGCGCTGCGGATCGCCCAGGATGTCCATCAGGGCCTGGATCCGGTCCAGCGAGGGTTCGAGCTTGGTCTCCGGCCAGCGCTTGGCCAGCTCGGCCTCGACGTCACGGAGCCCGAAGGGCTGGTCGGCCTGCTCCGCGCCGGGGCGGACGGTGTACGGGTTCTGCTCCGCGCTGCTGCTCACGCGCCCAGTCTACGGAGTGCGTGACGCACCGGCCGCACCGCTCCCGTCGCGCCGGGCCGCCCGGCCCCGGGCTCGCAACGGGCCCGCAGGTCGGCGCCGCTCAGCAGGCGGCCGGCACCGCCGCTTGACGCAGCCTCAGCTCCTCGACCACGTGGCCGACCTCCTCCTCGGGCACCAGCGGCAACAGCATCGCCACGCCCTGCAACAGACCGCCGACCAGGAAGGTGGTGTCGGCGGTCGCGGCGACCAGTTCCCGGACCGCCTCCACCTCACCGCGCTGGACGGCTTCGATCAGCCGCGCGGCGTCGGCCGACTCCTCGTCGATCGCCACCGGGATCTCGCCGTGCGGCGCCCGGCGGGCCAGCGAGCGCAGCACCTTGTCACCGACCTCGGGCGCGTAGGCCTTGCGCACCGCCTCGGCGGCGATCCAGGCCATCAGCGTCAGCACGACCCGCTCGTCGGCGTCCGCCAGCAGCCGGTCGAGCGCCCGGTCGAAGGCGAGCTGGTTGCCGTGCCGGAAGGCCAGGAGCAGGGTCGCGGCCCGGCCCTTGGCCTCCTCGACCCGCTGTGCGGGGAGTTCGCCGGCCAATGTCTGCGCTGCGCTCATGCCATGCCTTCCCGTCTCCGCCCCCGATACCGGAACTGCAGAACACCGTATACGGCGCACCATCAGAGGTCACCGGACATGGCCGCAGTAAGTACCGAAAGAATGCGGAAGCTGATCGGTTTTGGCTATCCGGGGAATTCACCGGCTTATCCGGTCGGCGGAGAATCCGCGGCCCGGAAGACGCGTGCGCCCCCTGGACCGGTTCGGTCCAGGGGGCGCATTCACTCGATCGCCGCACGGGCGGCGGCGGGCTCAGCCGGCGGGCAGCGCCGCCAGCTGGGCGGTGATCCGCGCGATGTCGGCCTCGGCGGCCTCCTGGCGCGCCCGGATCTTCACCACGACGTCGTCCGGCGCCTTGGCCAGGAAGCCCTCGTTGCCGAGCTTGGCGGCCGTCTGGGTCTTCTCCTTCTCCGCCACCGCGAGGTCCTTCTGCAGGCGCTTGCGCTCGGCGGCGACATCGATCGTGCCGGACAGGTCGAGCGCGACGACGGCGCCGGCCACCGGCAGCGAGGCGGTCGGCGCGAAGCCGTCCTCCGGCAGGGTCAGGCGCAGCAGCGAGCGGATCGCGTCCTCGTGCGCGGCCAGCACGGTGCCGGCCAGCTCCAGGCTCGCGGGCACCTTCTGGCCCGGCTTCAGGCCCTGGTCCGAGCGGAACCGGCGGACCTCGGTGACCACCTGCTGCAGCGTGGCGATCTCGGCCTCGGCCTCGGCGTCCCGGAACGAGCTGTCCTTCGGCCACTCGGCGATCACCAGCGACTCGGCGCCGGTCAGCGTGGTCCACAGCGCGTCGGTGACGAACGGGACGATCGGGTGCAGCAGCCGCAGCGTCACGTCCAGCACCTCGCCGAGCACCCGGCGGGCGGCGTCGGCCTGCGGGCCGCCCTTGGCCAGGGTGGTCTTGGAGAGCTCGACGTACCAGTCGAAGACCTCGTCCCAGGCGAAGTGGAAGAGCGTGTCGGAGGCCTTGGCGAACTGGTAGTCGTCGTAGAGCGCGTCCACCTGGGCGACGGTCGCGTTCAGCCGGGACAGGATCCAGCGGTCGGCGGCGGTCATCGCCTCGGGGGCCGGCAGCGGGCCCTCGACCGTCGCGCCGTTCATCAGCGCGAAGCGGGTGGCGTTCCAGATCTTGTTGCAGAAGTTGCGCGAGCCCTTGACCCAGTCCTCGCCGATCGGCACGTCGGCGCCGGGGTTGGCGCCGCTGGCCAGGGTGAAGCGGACGGCGTCGGCACCGTACTCGTCCATCCAGTCCAGCGGGTCCACCGCGTTCGGGTTCGACTTGGACATCTTCTTGCCGAACTGGTCACGGACCAGGCCGGTCAGCGCGATGGTGTGGAACGGCGCCTGACCGTCCATCGCGTACAGGCCGAACATCATCATCCGGGCGACCCAGAAGAAGATGATGTCGTGGCCGGTGAGCAGCACGTCGGTGGCGTAGAACTTCTCCAGGTCCGGGGTCTGCTCGGGCCAGCCCAGCGTGGAGAACGGCCACAGGCCGCTGGAGAACCAGGTGTCCAGCACGTCCTGGTCCTGGGTCCAGCCCTCGCCGGTGGGCGCCTCGTCGTTCGGGCCGACGCAGACCACCTCGCCGTCCGGGCCGTACCAGACCGGGATCCGGTGGCCCCACCAGAGCTGGCGGGAGATGCACCAGTCGTGCATGTTGTCGACCCAGGCGAAGTAGCGGCCTTCCATCTCCTTCGGGTGGATCTGCACCCGGCCGTCGCGCACCGCGTCGCCGGCGGCCTGGGCCAGCGGGTCGACCTTGACCCACCACTGGAGCGACAGCCGCGGCTCGACGATGGTGTGGCAGCGCGAGCAGTGGCCCACCGCGTGCATGTAGGGGCGCTTCTCCTCGACGATCCGCCCCTGCTCGCGCAGCTCGCCGACCACGGCCGAGCGCGCCTCCAGGCGGTCCAGGCCGAGGAACGGGCCGTGCACGGTGATCACGCCGTGCTCGTCCATCACGGTCAGGTTGGGCAGGTCGTGCCGCTGGCCGATCGCGAAGTCGTTGGGGTCGTGCGCCGGGGTCACCTTGACGGCGCCGGTGCCGAACTCCGGGTCGACGTGCGCGTCGGCGACGACCGGGATCCGACGGTCGGTCAGCGGCAGCGCGATGGTGCGGCCGATCAGGTGGGCGTAGCGCTCGTCGTCCGGGTGGACCGCGACCGCGGTGTCGCCGAGCAGCGTCTCGGCCCGGGTGGTCGCGACGACGATCGACTCGTCACCGTCGCCGTAGCGGATCGAGACCAGCTCGCCGGGGCTGTCCTCGTGCTCGACCTCGATGTCGGAGAGCGCGGTCAGGCAGCGCGGGCACCAGTTGATGATGCGCTCGGCGCGGTAGATCAGACCGTCGTCGAAGAGCTTCTTGAAGATGGTCTGGACGGCCTGCGAGAGGCCCTCGTCCATGGTGAAGCGCTCGCGGCTCCAGTCCACGCCGTCGCCGAGGCGGCGCATCTGACCCAGGATCTGGCCGCCGTAGTTCTCCTTCCACTCCCAGACCTTCTCGACGAAGGCCTCCCGGCCCAGGTCGTGGCGGGACAGGCCGGAGGCGGCGAGCTGCTGCTCGACCCGGTTCTGGGTGGCGATGCCGGCGTGGTCCATGCCGGGCAGCCAGAGCGCCTCGTAGCCCTGCATCCGCTTACGGCGGGTCAGGGCGTCCATCAGGGTGTGCTGGAAGGCGTGGCCCAGGTGCAGCGCACCGGTGACGTTCGGCGGCGGGATCACGATGGTGTAGGCGGGCTTGTCGCTCTTCGCGTCCGCGGTGAAGTAACCGCGCGATACCCAGCGCTCGTACAGCTCGCCCTCTACCTCGCCGGGGGCGTAGGTGGTCGGGAGGGCTGCTGCATTGTCCCCGGACGCGTGGTCGGTGGGGCGCTGGTTCGTCATGTCGGTCACGACACACAGTTTACGTAACTTGAGCGGCCGTTCCGCCCGCCGTCCACGGGTGGCGGCGGCACGCGCGAACGGCCCCGCACCGGGAGACCGGTGCGGGGCCGTTGGACGAGCGAGAAGGTCAGGCGCTCTTGTCGCGCCGCTCGCGCTTGATCATGTCGCGCGGGACCAGCGTCGGGATCGCGTGCTTGGAGACGACGTCCCCGGTGACCACGACGCGGGCGACGTCCTGACGCGAGGGAACCTCGTACATCACGGACATCAGCACCTCCTCCATGATCGCTCGCAGGCCGCGCGCTCCGGTGCCGCGCAGGATCGCCTGGTCGGCGATCGCCTCCAGCGCGTCCCGGCTGAACTCCAGCTCCACGCCGTCGAGTTCGAAGAGCTTGCGGTACTGCTTGACCAACGCGTTCTTCGGCTCGGTGAGGATCTGCAGCAGCGCCTCACGGTCCAGGTTGTGCACGCTGGTGATCACCGGCAGCCGGCCGATGAACTCGGGGATCATGCCGAACTTGACCAGGTCCTCCGGCATCACCTGACGGAAGTGGTCGCTCGCGTCCATCTCCCGCTTGGACCGGATGGTCGCGCCGAAGCCGATGCCCTTGGCGCCCGAGCGGCCCTCGATGATCCGCTCCAGGCCGGCGAACGCGCCGCCCACGATGAACAGCACGTTCGTCGTGTCGATCTGGATGAACTCCTGGTGCGGGTGCTTGCGCCCGCCCTGCGGCGGCACCGAGGCGGTGGTGCCCTCCAGGATCTTCAGCAGCGCCTGCTGGACGCCCTCGCCCGAGACGTCACGGGTGATCGACGGGTTCTCGCTCTTGCGGGCGACCTTGTCGATCTCATCGATGTAGATGATCCCGGTCTCGGCCTTCTTGACGTCGTAGTCGGCCGCCTGGATGAGCTTGAGCAGGATGTTCTCGACGTCCTCGCCGACGTAGCCGGCCTCGGTCAGCGCCGTGGCGTCCGCGATCGCGAACGGCACGTTCAGCATCCGGGCCAGGGTCTGCGCGAGCAGCGTCTTGCCGGAGCCGGTCGGGCCCAGCAGCAGGATGTTGGACTTGGCGAGCTCGATCGCGTCCTCGCGGCCGTTGCCACCGCTGCGCCCGGCCTCGCCGGCCTGCACCCGCTTGTAGTGGTTGTAGACCGCGACCGAGAGCGCCTTCTTCGCGAGGTCCTGGCCGACCACGTACTGGTCGAGGAACTCGTAGATCTCGCGCGGCTTCGGGAGCTCCTCGAAGCGGACCTCGGAGGTCTCGGCGAGTTCCTCCTCGATGATCTCGTTGCACAGGTCGATGCACTCGTCGCAGATGTACACGCCTGGGCCGGCGATCAGCTTCTTCACCTGCTTCTGCGACTTGCCGCAGAACGAGCACTTGAGCAGGTCGCCACCGTCTCCGATGCGTGCCACGAGGTGCTTCCCCTTCGCCAGGGGCCCCGCGGGGGTCCGGGGCCTGGTGCTGTGGACCGCGGCCGCCACTGTCAGCGGTCAGGTCTCGGTATCCGACGGTACTCTGCCAACTCGCAGAATCCGCCGCCTTCGACAGCTCTGCCGTACGCCCTGGGCGAATTGATACCGAACAGACGCCGGCGGTGCCCTCCAGGGTACGGGCCCGAGCCCGCGGAGCGGAGGCGTACCGACTGGTAGGCCCCCGCTCCGGTCACCCGGTGTTGCTCAGTTGTTGAACGAGGCCTTGCGGGAGGAGATGATCTGGTCGATCAGCCCGTACTCCAGCGCCTCCTCGGCGGTGAGGATCTTGTCGCGCTCGATGTCCTCGCGGACCTGCTCGACGTCCTTGTTCGAGTGCTTCGCCAGCATGGTCTCCAGCTGCTCGCGCATCCGGAAGATCTCCTTGGCCTGGATCTCCAGGTCGGAGACCTGGCCACGGCCGGTCTCGGTGTACGGCTGGTGGATCAGGATACGGGCGTTCGGCAGCGCCATCCGCTTGCCGGGGGTGCCGGCGGCCAGCAGGACGGCGGCGGCCGAGGCGGCCTGGCCCATGCAGACGGTCTGGATGTCGGGCTTCACGAACTGCATGGTGTCGTAGATCGCGGTCAGCGCCGTGAACGAACCGCCAGGCGAGTTGATGTACATCTGGATCTCGCGGTCCGGGTCCATCGACTCCAGGCAGAGCAGCTGGGCCATGATGTCGTTCGCCGAGACGTCGTCCACCTGGGAGCCCAGGAAGATGATCCGCTCCTCGAAGAGCTTCGCGTACGGGTCGTACTCACGGATGCCCTGCGAGGTGCGCTCGACGAAGCGCGGGACGATGTAACGGCCCTCAGCGCGGGCGCCGTAGTACTCGCCGCGGGGGGTGTTGGGAAGGTTCATTGCGGGTCTGTCCTCCGGGAAGCGTTCCGACGTGTCTGGGGTGCGGGGAGCGGCGCTCAGGCGCCGGTGCCACCGCCGCCGGGGACGTCCGCGGCGCTGTGCATGATGTCGTCGATCAGGCCGTACTCCTTGGCCTGCTCGGCGGTGAACCAGCGGTCCCGGTCGGAGTCCTTGGTGATCTGCTCGAAGGTCTGGCCGCTGTGGCTGGCGATCAGCTCGGACATCCGCTGCTTGGTGCGCAGCAGCTGCTCGGCCTGGATCCGGATGTCGGTGGCCGAGCCGCCGAGACCGGCGGACGGCTGGTGCATCAGGATGTTGGCGTTCGGCAGCGAGAAGCGCTTGCCCGGGGTGCCGGCGGTGAGCAGGAACTGGCCCATCGAGGCCGCCATGCCCATCGCGATGGTCACCACGTCGTTCTTGATGTACTGCATGGTGTCGTAGATCGCCATGCCGGCCGTGATCGAGCCGCCCGGGGAGTTGATGTACAGGTAGATGTCCTTCTCCGGCTCGGCGGCCAGGAGGAGGAGCTGGGCGGTGATCTTGTTGGCGATGTCGTCGTCGACCTGCTGGCCGAGGAAGATGATGCGCTCGTTGAGGAGCCGGTTGTAGACCTGGTCACCCAGACCGCCGAGCACGTCACCACCAGCCGCGCGCGGCGTCATCAGGCCAGGCATCTGCATCTGCGGGAACGTCACTTAGCCACCTGCTCAGTCGATTCGGACGGTCCGTCTGGTTCGACCGTCACTACGTCACGCTTGCTTCATTTGACCCTAACGCGCAGGCCCGGCCCGACCATCCCCCACGCAGAACTGTTCGCTGTGAGCGCAGGGTGCGCACTGTGCTCGGACGGGAACAGGCGGGACCGGGGGGGGGGGTTGGGTCCGGGGCCTCCCCGGAGGGTTTCACCCACCGATTCGCCGTGATGGCGCTCGGGCCCGCCCGGGAGTGTTCAACCGACGGGCTGTCAGGCCTCGGTGGTCTCCGCGGCCTCGGCGGCGGCCTCGTCCGTGGCGGCCTCGGCGGCGACGGTCTCGCCGGCCTCCTCGGTCTCGTCCTCGTCGAAGTCGATGACCTTGCCGGTGGTGTCCTTGACCGTGGCGGCCTCGACGACGGTGGCCAGCGCCTTGCCGCGGGCCACCTCACCGACGAGCAGCGGAACCTGGTTGCCCTCGACGATGCGCTGGGCGAACTGGTCCGGGCTCATGCCCGAGCCCGAGGCACGGCGGATCAGGTGCTCGGTCAGCTCCTGCTGGTCGACACCGATCTCCTCCTTCGCCACGATCTCGTCCAGGACGAACTGGGTCTTGATGCCCTTCTTCGCCTGGTCCGCGGTCTCCTCGTCGAAGGCCTCGCGGGTCTTGTCCTGGGTCGCCAGGTAGGCGTCCAGGTTCAGGCCCATCGGCTCCAGCTGGTGGTGCTCCAGGTTGTGCGTGCGGGTCTGGATCTCGTCCGCGAGCAGCTTCTCGGGGTACTCGATCTCGATCATGCCGAGCAGGGCGTCCAGCACGCGCTCCTGCGCCTGGGTGGCCTGGTCGAACTCCTTCATCCGCTCGAGGCGCTTGAGGGAGTCGGCCTTCAGCTCCTCCAGGGTGTCGAACTCGCTGGCCAGCTGGGCGAACTCGTCGTCCAGCTCGGGCAGCTCCTTCTCCTGGACGGCGGTGACGGTGACGGTCACCTCGGAGCTCTTGCCGGTCTGGGTGCCACCCTTGAGCTCGGTGGTGAAGGTCTTCGACTCGCCGGCGGACAGGCCGATGACGGCCTCGTCGATGCCGTCGAGGAGCCGGCCGGAGCCGATCTCGTAGCTCACGCCGGTGGCGGTGCCGTCCTCCGGGACCTCACCGTCGACCTTGGCTTCGAGGTCGATCACCACGATGTCGCTCGCGGTGGCCGCGCGCTCGACGTCCTTGACCGAGGAGAAGCGCTCGCGCAGCTGCTCCAGGGACTTCGCGACGTCCTCGTCGGTGACCTCGATCGGGTCGACCTCGACCTCGATGGTGGAGAAGTCCGGCAGGGTGATCTCCGGACGCACGTCCACCTCGGCGGTGAAGGTCAGGCCGGCGGCGGCGAGGTCCTCCACACCCTTGATGTCGGTGATGTCGGGCTGGCCGAGGACCTCGATCTTGCCCTCGTCGACGGCCTGCGTGTAGAAGCGCGGCAGGGCGTCGTTCACAGCCTCTTCGAGCACCGCGGCGCGGCCGAAGCGCTGGTCGATGACCCGCTGCGGGATCTTGCCCTTGCGGAAGCCGGGAACCGTGACCTGCTGGTTGATCTTCTTGTACGCCGCGTCGAGGCTGGGCTTGAGCTCCTCGAAGGGCACCTCGACGGTGAGTCGAACCCGGGTCGGGTTCAGAGTCTCGACGGCGCTCTTCACGGTTTGGTCTCCTATGGGGCTTGCGGTCGGCTTGTCTGACTCCGGACCGGCAGCCCTTGCGGGCAGCGGAACCGGGCAGACGGGTGATGAGCCACCTGTGTGCGGCATCTCCCGTATGGGGTGGACGGCGAGCGGCCCGTTCCTCGACTGGACTGCCGTTGAGGAGGGGCGGTGGCTCTTCCGCCAGCGGCCCATCCTACCGGGTACCACAAAGCCACATCGCAGGATGGCCGTGATGGTGATGGTCGGGGTGACCGGATTCGAACCGACGGCCTTCCGCTCCCAAAGCGGACGCGCTACCAAACTGCGCCACACCCCGCACTTCGCGAGAGGAAGCGTACACGGCTCGAATCGTCGGCTCGCCGGAATATCGCGGATTGATCACCCGGGCAGCCGTGGCGCGGCACGGCGGTGGCGCCGGCCCCGGCCACACACCCCGGCCCCGGCCGGAAGTCGCGTGCGAGCCGGCCGTCCGACCAGGTACGCTGTTCCCGTTCCGCACCGACCCGTGAGGTCGGCGGGGGGCATGTGCGGGCGTAGCTCAATGGTAGAGCCCTAGTCTTCCAAACTAGTCACGCGAGTTCGATTCTCGTCGCCCGCTCCGAAGGTACGGCCCCGGCTCAGCGAGCCGGGGCCGTACCGCGTTCCGGGGCCGAAGCGCCCCGCGGCGCCGTTCGACGCGCCGCCCGTTCGCCGTGCCGACCGTTCGCCGCGCCGGGCACTCGGCGCGCCGACCGCCGCCGTGCCACCCACCCGCTCGCTCGCTCGCCGGACCCGACCACCCGTCAGCGACGGGCGTGGTGGCTGACGACCCGGCAACCCCGATAGCCTCGAACGACGTTCGAAGAGGAGGGCAGTGTGGGTCCCGAGCAGCGGCTGGCGGTCATTCAGCGTGGGGTGGTCCGCGAAATGGCCCGTTACGGCCGGGAGTTCACCATCGACGGCGCCGTGGTGCGGGGGCCGGGCAGCACCGCCGTGGCGGTCCGCGAGCACGCCGGCCAGGACGGCGCGGCCGACCACGTGGACCTCGGCTTCGTGCTGCGGCTCGGCAGCGCGCAGGCGCCGGTGGTCTGGGACTGCACGGCGGGCCTGGGCACCACCGAGGAGGAGAAGCTGGACAGCGCGGTCCGGATGTGGGCCGCCACCACCGCCGCCACCGTGATCGAGCTGCTGGAGCACGAGGGCCGCTACGGCGACCACCGGCAGCCGGCCGCACTGCCCGGCTGGCACGCGGTGCAGAGCCCGGCGACGGTCTTCGGCTTCGGCAGCGCCGAGCTGTCCGGCTGGCTGGGCGAGCACGAGTTGCTGCCCGAGCTCGGCCCGGCACTGGCGCCGGTGCTCACCGACCCCCGGCTGAACGGCGTGAAGCTCTTCTTCGGCGGCCGGGCGGGCGACGAGGTGGCCGAGGTCCGGGTGAACGGCACGGTGGCGACCGAGGCCTCCCGGGCGCTGGCCGCGCTGGACTGGCCGCGCGGCCGGCGGTTCTGCTGGGCACGGCTGTTCGTCCTGCTGGCGGCCGAGGAGGGCGGTCTGACGGCGCTGCGGCAGGCCGAGGCCGCGCCGGTGGCGACAGTGGCCCCCGGGCCGCGGCAGCCGGAGCTGCTGGCGGCCCGGGGCGGGCGGATCAGCCGCTGGTGGCAGGCCCTTCGCGCCGGGCAGTGAGCCTGCTGGGCCAGGTCAGTTCGTCAGGTTGCCAATGGTCTTGGCCAGCGACGTGAGGAAGTCCTGGATGGGCTGGTGCAGTTGCGTCGACTGGTTCAGCATGAAGCCGAACAGCACGGCCACGATCGCGTGCGGCAGCTTGATCTGCTTGCCGCGGATGAAGATCAGCAGAACGACGCCGAACAGGACCAGCGCGGAGACGGAGAGTGCCACTCGGACTCACTTCCTCATGTCGTGGCGAAGCGGACCACGGCCTGCCCGAAGGTCCCCGGCGGCACCCGCCCCCCTCTTCCCCCGAGTCTCCCCCGAGTTCCGGCCAGTCCCGCCCCGGACTCAGTGTGGTCGACCGTGCTGACTGCGTAAAGGACTTGCCACTGACCCATGCCGAAGATTTGCGATGTGAGACGAGTTTCCGCCGACCGAGACCCTAGCCCAGGCCACCTGACGGACCGTCGGCGGGGGCGGTCAGCCGGGCCGTTCGCACACCATGCAGCCAACTGCCGCAGGAAGCGGATTTGGCCGAAGATCACTGTTGCGGAAAACCCGCGATTGACAGCGCTACTCGCGCCACACCAGCAGCACCGCGCGGTCGTCGTTGATGTCCTTGGCCACCGTCTCGATCAGCCGCACCGCCGCTCCCCCGGTGCTGCGGCCGAGTTGGGCGCCGGCCACCAGCCGGTCGGCCTCGCCCATCAGCCGGTCCATGCCCTCCGAGAGGTCCCGGCCGGGCTGCTCGACCATGCCGTCGGTGCAGAGCATCAGGACGTCGCCGGGGCCCAACCGCCCGCGCACGCCCTCGAACTTGGCGCCGTCGTAGAGACCGAGCAGCGGACCCTCGTCGGCCTCCTTGACCTCCCAGCGGCCGGCGCCGGCGAGCCGCTGCATGCCGGGCAGGTGGCCGGCCGAGAGCAGCTCGTACTCCCCGCTGTCCAGGTCGAGCGCGAGGTGCACGGCGCTGGCGAAGCCCTCCTCCCAGTCCTGGCGCAGCAGGTAGCCGTTGGCCGCGGGCAGGAACTCGTGCGGCGGCAGCGAGCCGAGCAGCCCGCCGAAGGCACCGGAGAGCAGCAGCGCGCGCGAGCCGGCGTCCATGCCCTTGCCCGAGACGTCGGCCAGCACGACTTCCAGCATCCGGCGGCCGGGCCCGGTGCGGGCGGCCACCACGAAGTCGCCGGAGAAGGACTGGCCGCCGGCCGGGCGCAGCCCCATGTCGGCGTGCCAGCCCGCGGGCAGCTCGGGCACCCGGCTCTGCACCTTGAGCCGCTCGCGCAGGTCGAAGAGCATCGAGCCGCCGCCGCGCCACGGCACGCCGACCCGGCTGCGGAACTGGGCCAGCAGCAGGCCGGCCACCCCGACCGCGCCGACCACCAGCGCGGCGCCCGGGGTGACGCCGAAGACGTAGGTGTCCGGGTGGTCGCTGGCCACCCGCTCGCCGGTGTGGATCACCGACTCGGTGGACAGGCCCAGCGCCGCCGTCGCGTACAGCAGCACCAGCGAGACCGGGCGCAGCAGCAGTGAGCCGGCCAGGATCGGCAGCACCAGCGCGGTCGGCGGGACCCAGGCCGGGATCCACACGTTCAGCGCGACCAGCAGCGGGACGAGCAGCAGCAGCACCGCGAAGGCGAGCCAGTCCGCGGCGTCGCCGCGGAAGTAGTCCACCCCGGTCCGGCGCAGCGTCCGGCGGGCCCGGTAGAGGCGCTTGCGCAACCGGGCCGTCAGGGGATCCGTGGCCGCCGTGGCGGCGGTCCCCGTCGCAGTCGTCTGGGGCGGTGTGCCCGGCATGCTGCCAGCCATGGGGGTTGACCCTATCCACCGGGAGCGTCCCGCGTCGACGGGCGTTCGGCGCCGGACCGTCCTGACGCTCGATTTCGGCCGGGCGGGCCGGCCGGCATCGAGCCCGCCGTCGAGCCCGGGAGCGGGCCCGGCCGAGCCGCCCAGGGGGCGCCCTGAAGCGGGCCAGGGCGCGGTAGGACGGGTGCGCGCGGGCCTGCGGCGGATCGCGCCGGGCGCGGCGAACTGCAGTTCGGTAGCCGGGTGCGCGCCCGGGTGATAGCTGTGGCACATGACACAGCCCGCGCTCCCCCACCGGGTGCTCGCCCTGCACGAGCTTGAGGCCGACTCCTGGGAGGCCTGGTACGACACGCTGGTCGTCTCCTTCGGCGGCGCCACGGAGTCCCCCGAGCGGCGCGAGCTGTGGCGCTCGCTGACCGAGCTGGACCGCTCGCTCAGCGTCTGGGACGAGGACGCGCCGGTCGGCGGCGCCGGCGCCTTCACGTTCCGGATGACAGTGCCCGGCGGCGCGGTGCTGCCGACCGCCGGCGTGACCATGGTCGGTGTGCTGCCGACCCACCGGCGGCGCGGCGTGCTGACCGCGCTGATGCGCCACCAGCTGGACGACATCCACGAGCGCGGCGAGTCGCTCGCCGTGCTGACCGCCTCCGAGCCGGCCATCTACGGGCGGTACGGCTACGGCCTGGGCAGCTGGCAGCTGGGGGTGCGGATCGAGCGAGCCCGGGTGACCGTGCGCCAGACCGGCCTGGGCGGCCCGGACAGTCCGGACGGCCGGGTCCGGCTGCGGCTGGCCGACCCGGTCGCCGGCCTGGCCGACTGCGAGCGGCTCTACGACACACAGGTGCCGCTGCGCCCGGCGATGCTCGCGCGGCGCCCCGGCTGGGAGCGCCGGGTGCTGCTGGACCCGCCGAGCGAGCGCAAGGGCCACTCACCCTTGCAGTGCGTGCTCGCCGAGGACCGGGAGAGCGGCGAGCTGCTCGGCTACGCGCGCTACTCGGTCGGCATGGAGTGGGAGCACGGCGGGGCGGCCGGCGAGGTGCTGGTCCGCGAGGTGACGGCGGCGGCGCCCGCCGCGCACGCGGCGCTCTGGGCGTTCCTGCTCGACCTGGACCTGACCGACACCGTGCTCGCGGAGAACCTGCCGGTGGACGATCCACTGCTGCACCTGGTCTCCGACCCGCGCCGGCTCCAGGCACGGATCCGCGACGCGCTCTTCGTGCGGCTGGTCGAGGTCGGTGACGCGCTCAGCTCGCGCGGCTACGCGGCGCCGCTGGACCTGGTGCTGGAGGTCACGGACGAGTTCTGTCCGTGGAACGCCGGGCGCTGGCACCTGCACAGCGCCGGCCCCGGGCACGGGGCGAGCTGCGAGCCGACCGAGGCGGCGGCCGACCTGGCGCTCTCGGCGCGCGAGCTGGGCTCGGCCTATCTGGGCGGCACCCGGCTGACCGCGCTGGCGGCGGCCGGGCTGGTCCGCGAGTTGCGGCCGGGGGCGCTCGCCGAGGCCGCGCACGCCTTCGGATGGCACACGGCGCCCTGGCTGCCGCACGGCTTCTGAGAGCCGTGCCGGGCGGCCGGGGCGCCGATCGGTCAGTACTGGTGGATCACTGCGGGCGGATCACTACCGGCGGACTGGTGCCGGCGGATCAGGCCTGCGGGTGGTGCGCCGGGATCGCCGGGAGCTCGCCGGTCGCCTCGTAGCGCTCCAGCATCTCGATCCGGCGGGTGTGCCGGGCCTCGCCGCTGTACGGGGTGGCGAGGAAGATCTCGACGAACCTGGTCGCCTCCTCGACGGTGTGCATCCGGCCGCCGATGCTGATCACGTTGGCGTTGTTGTGCTCGCGGCCCAGCTGAGCGGTCTGCTCGCTCCAGGCCAGCGCCGCGCGGACGCCCTTGACCTTGTTCGCGGCGATCTGCTCGCCGTTGCCCGAACCGCCGATCACGATGCCGAGTGCCTCGGCGTCGGCGGCGGTGCGCTCGGCCGCCCGCAGGCAGAACGGCGGGTAGTCGTCCTCGGCGTCGTAGATGTGCGGACCGCAGTCGATCGGCTCATGGCCGGCCTTCTGCAGCCACTCGACGAGGTGGTTCTTCAGTTCGTATCCGGCGTGGTCGGAGCCCAGGTAGACGCGCATGCGTATGAGTGTGGCATGCGCGCCTCCCAGGGTCGCCCAAGGGCCGGTACGTCGTCAGGTCCGGTGTCAGGGTGCGCGTCAGGCCCGCTGTCAGGTCCCGGCGTCAGGTCCGGTTGCCGAGCAGCTTCCAGGCCAGCGGCAGCGCGCCCATCGCGACCAGCAGCTTCAGGCCGTCGCCGACCAGGTACGGGTAGAGCCCCAGCTGGGCGGCCTTGGCGAGCGGCACGTGCACCGCGGCGGCCAGGTACGGAACGCCGACCGCGTAGATCGCCAGGTTGCCGAGCACCATCGCGCCCGCGGTGCGCAGCGGGCTGCGGTCGGCGCCGCGCCGGGCCAGCAGGCCGGTGAGCGCGGCGGCCAGCACGAAGCCGAGCACGTAGCCCAGGCTCGGCATCGCCCAGCCGGAGCTGCCGGCCGCGAACCACGGCATGCCGGCCACGCCGGCGAGGAGGTAGACGGCGAGCGAGGCGGCGCCGCGCCGGGCGCCGAGCGCGGTGCCGACCAGCAGCGCGGCGAAGGTCTGCCCGGTGACCGGGACCGGCGAGCCGGGCACGTTCACCGAGAGCTGGGCGGCCAGACCGGTCAGCCCGGCGCCGCCGAGCACCAGCGCGAGCTCGCGCGCTCCGGCACCGAGCCGGGTTCCGGCGGCGGGCAGCAGGTCGGCCAGGACGGCGCGGGACGGTATCGGTGTGGCGAAGGCCATCGGGTCCTCCATGATGATCAGTCGGATGTACGGGTGCGAACGTACCCCAGCACGGAGCGTCACGGCCCGTTCCGGATGGTGAGCGCAGCGGCCGAAGGCTTGGCGGTCTCAACTGACGCACCGGATAGTGAGACGGGTCGTCCGCACAACGAACGTCTGGATCACCCGCATGCCCACCCCCACCGCCCCACCGGTCCACTCCGGCACGGCTGCTTCGTCCACGACTGCTTCATCCACGGATGGCACCTCGGCGCCCGGCCCGCAGCTCGGCCACGGCCTCAAGCAGCGCCACCTGTCGATGATCGCGCTCGGCGGTGTGATCGGCGCCGGGCTCTTCGTCGGCTCGGGCGCGGGCATCGCGGCGGCCGGCCCGGCGATCATCCTGGCCTTCACGCTCTCCGGTCTGCTGGTGATGCTGGTGATGCGGATGCTCGGCGAGATGTCCGCCGCGCACCCGTCCTCCGGCTCCTTCTCGGTGCACGCCGAGCGCGAGATCGGCCCGTGGGCCGGTGTGACGGCCGGCTGGATGTACTGGGTGATGCTCTGCTGCGGCGTCGCGGCCGAGGCGACCGCGGCCGGCGCGATCATGAACTCCTGGCTGCCCGGGGTGCCCGGCTGGGCCTGGGTCGGCGTCTTCATGGCGTTCTTCTGTGCCAGCAACCTGACCGCGGTGAAGAACTTCGGCGAGTTCGAGTTCTGGTTCGCCGCGATCAAGATCGCCGCGATCGTCGCGTTCCTGGTGCTCGGCGTGCTCGCCGTGACCGGGGTGATCGGCTCGGCGCCCGGCACCACGAACCTGACCGGGCACGGCGGCTTCCTGCCGCACGGCACCAGCGGGCTGATCACCGGCCTGCTCGCCTCGGTCTTCGCCTACGGCGGCCTGGAGACGGTGACCATCGCCGCCGCCGAGTCGGACGACCCGCGGCGCAACGTGGCCAACGCGGTGCGCACCGCGGTGTGGCGGATCGCGATCTTCTACATCGGCTCGATGGCGCTGGTGGTCACGCTGGTGCCGTGGAACGACCCCGCTGTGGTGACGCAGGGCCCGTACGTGACGGTGCTCCAGCACCTGGCCGTGCCCGGCGCGGCCGTCGCGCTGAAGGCCGTGGTGCTGATCGCGCTGCTGAGCGCGATGAACGCCAACATCTACGGCTCCTCCCGGATGGCCTACTCGCTGGTCTCCCGCGGCCAGGGCCCCAAGGCACTGGCTCGGGTCAGCGGCGGCGTGCCGCGGCTCGCGGTGCTGGCCTCCTGCGGCTTCGGCTTCGCCGCGGTGCTGGCCGGCTACTGGTGGCCGGACACCGTCTTCACCTGGCTGATGAACACCACCGGGGTGGCGATCCTGGTGGTCTGGCTCTTCATCGGCGTCGCCCAGCTGCGGATGCGCCGGCGGCTGGAGCGCGAGGCGCCCGAGCAGCTGACCGTGCGGATGTGGGCCTTCCCGTACCTGACCTGGGTCGCCCTGGCCGGCGTGGTCGGCGTGCTGGCACTGATGACCACCACGGCGGGCGACCGCGACCAGCTGTACGCGGCCGGCGTCCTGGTCGCGGCGCTGAGCGCCGCCGGCTACTGGCGCCAGCGGCGCGCGGCGACCGGCCGGTAGACGTCCGGCCGTAGGTAAGGAGTGCTACCCCGGGGTGCCCGTGAAAAGATGCCCCGGGGCAGGTCCTGCCCCGTCACCTGCACAGAGCCGTGCGTGTCGGACAAAGGAGTACCGCAGTGCCGGGCAAGAACCTCAGCCGGGACGAAGCACAGCAGCGCGCCGGGATCCTCAGCGTGGACGGCTACGAGGTACACCTCGACGTCACCAGCGCGCCGGACACCTCCGCTGCGACCTTCCGTTCCAGCACCACGATCCGCTTCCGCTGCGCCGAACCCGGCGCCGCCTCGTTCGCGGACCTGCTGGCCCCCTCGGTGCGGGCCGTCACCCTGAACGGCCGGGCCCTCGACCCGGCGGCCGTCTTCGACGGCTCCCGCGTCGCGCTCGACGCACTCGCCGCCGAGAACGTCCTGGTGGTCGATGCCGACTGCGCGTACAGCCGGACCGGTGAGGGTCTGCACCGCTTCGTGGACCCGGTGGACGGCGAGACGTACCTCTACAGCCACTTCGAGCCCGCCGAAGCGCGCCGGATGTTCGCCAACTTCGAGCAGCCGGACCTGAAGGCGCCCTACGTCTTCACCGTGACCGCGCCGGCCGGCTGGGACGTCTACTCCAACTCGGCCGCGCAGCAGGTCGTCGAGGACGGCGCCGCGAAGACCTGGCACTTCCTGGCGACCCAGCCGATCTCCACCTACCTGACCGCGGTGGTGGCCGGGCCGTACCACGTCGAGCGTGACCGGTGGAGCCGCGAACTGGCCGACGGCAGCGTGCTGGAGATCCCGCTCGCCGCCACCTGCCGCAAGTCGCTGGCCCGTTACTTCGACGCGGACGAGATCTTCACGGTCACCAAGCAGGGCCTGGACTTCTTCCACGACGAGTTCGACTACCCGTACCCGTTCGGCAAGTACGACCAGTGCTTCGTGCCCGAGTACAACATCGGCGCGATGGAGAACCCGGGCTGTGTGACGTTCCGGGAGGACTTCGTCTTCCGCTCGAAGGTCACCGAGGCCGCGTACGAGAGCCGGGCCAACGTCATCCTGCACGAGATGGCGCACATGTGGTTCGGCGACCTGGTCACCATGAAGTGGTGGGACGACCTCTGGCTGAAGGAGTCGTTCGCCGACTTCATGGGCTCGTTCAGCCTGCAGGAGGCGACCAAGTACCAGTCCTCCTGGGTCACCTTCGCCAACCAGCGCAAGGCCTGGGCCTACCGGCAGGACCAGTACCCGACCACGCACCCGATCACCGCGGACATCCGCGACGTCGAGGACGCCAAGCTCAACTTCGACGGCATCACCTACGCCAAGGGCGCCTCGGTGCTCAAGCAGCTGGTCGCGTACGCCGGCCGGGACGCGTTCTTCGAGGGCGCCCGCCGCTACTTCAAGCAGCACGCCTTCGGGAACACCGTGCTCGGCGACCTGCTGGAGGTGCTCGCCGTCACCTCCGGGCGCGGCGAGCGGGCGATGGCCGACTGGTCGGCGGCCTGGCTGCAGACCGCCGGGGTCAACTCGCTCACCCCCGAGCTCACCGTGGACGCCGAGGGCCGGATCACCGAGCTGGCGGTCCGCCAGGACGGCGACACGCTGCGCCCGCACCGGATCGCGGTCGGCCTCTACGACCGCGAGGCGGACGGCTCGCTGGTGCGCACCGCCCGGGCCGAGCTGGACATCGCCGGCCCGCGGACCGTCGTCGAGGAGCTGGCCGGCCGGCCGCGCCCGGCGCTGGTGCTCGTCAACGACGACGACCTGACGTACTGCAAGATCCGCTTCGACGCCGACTCGCTGGCCACGCTGCGCGACTCGCTCGGCGACATCCAGGACACCCTGTCCCGCGCGCTGGCCTGGTCGGCCTGCTGGAACCTGACCCGCGACGGCCTGCTGCCGGCGCGCGACTACGTCGCCCTGGTGCTGCGGTTCGCCGGCCAGGAGTCCGAGATCGGCGTGCTGCAGTCGCTGCACGCGCAGGCCAAGGGCGCGGTGGACCTGTTCGCCGACCCGGCCTGGCGCGCCGAGGGCAGCGGGCTGCTCGCCGAGTGCGCGCTGACCGAGCTGCGCGCGGCGGCGCCCGGCAGCGACCAGCAGCTCGCCTGGGCCCGCTTCGCGGCCGCCACCGCGCAGACGGCCGAGCAGCTCCAGCTGCTGGAGGGCCTACTGGCCGGCACCGCCCGGATCGACGGCCTCGACGTGGACCAGGACCTGCGCTGGTCGTTCTGGATCGCGCTGGCCGCGGCCGGCCGGGCCACCGTCGAACAGCTGGACGCCGAGCTGAAGCGGGACAACACCGCGAGCGGCAGCCAGAAGGCCACCCAGGCGCTGGCCGCCCGGCCGACCGCCGAGGCCAAGGCTGCCGCCTGGTCGGCGGTCGCCGACTCCGACCTGCTGCCGAACGCGATGGTCGGCGCGCAGACCGCGGGCTTCTCCCAGCCCGGGCAGCGCGAGCTGACGGCGCCGTACACCGCGCGCTACTTCGAGCTGCTGGAGAGCATCTGGGCGGAGCGCAGCATCGAGATCGCGATGCGGTTCGTCGGCGGCTTCTTCCCGCGGCTGCAGACCGACGACGCGACGCTGGCGGCGACCGACGCGTGGCTGACGGCGCATCAGGACGCTGCGCCGGCGCTGCGCCGACTGGTGCTGGAGTGCCGCGACGAGCTGGCGCGAGCGCTGCGCGCCCAGGCGGCCGACCGGGGCTGACGGTACGTCGAACGGCCCGCTCCCCGACTGGGGGGCGGGCCGTTCGACGTACGTGGGACTGACACAGGCGGGACGGCCGCGGGCGGGACGGCCGCCCGGGCGTGGCTACTTGAGAGTGGCCGAGGTCAGACCCGCCTGCACCTGCTTCTGGAAGGACAGGTAGACCACCAGCACCGGCAGCATGGCGATCGTCATACCGGCGAACAGGCCGGGGAAGTCGCTCGCGTAACCGCTCTGCTGCGCCAGGTTGAGCAGGCCCTGGGCGAGCATCGAGCGGTCCGGGTCGCCGCCCCTCTGCTGCTGCATCAGGGTCACCGGGAGCAGGTACTGGTTCCACTGGCCGAGCACGTTGAAGATCCCGACGCTGATCAGGCCGGACTTCGCCATCGGCACCATGATCTGGAAGAACGCACGGCTGTGCGAGCAGCCGTCGATCATCGCCGCCTCGTGCACCGCGGTGGGCAGCGAGCGGAAGAACGAGTACATGAAGAAGACGGTGAACGGCAGCGAGTACGCCACGTACACCAGGATCAGGCCCGCGTACTGGTTCAGGCCGAGCCACGGGACGACCTGCCCGAGGTTCTTCACCATGAAGAAGAGCGGGACCAGGGCCAGGTAGACCGGGAACATCGCGCCGGCCACGAAGAAGTAGTAGATGACCCGGTTGCCCGGGAACTCGTAGCGGGCCAGCACGTAGGCCGCCATCGCGCCGAGCAGCATCGTCAGCGTCACCGAACCGACCAGCACGATCAGGGTGTTGGCGAAGAAGCTGCCGATCCCCTTGTCCCAGGCCCGGGTGAACGCGTCGAAGTGCCAGTGCGAGGGCCAGGTCCAGGCGCTGCCGCCGATCTGGCCGTCGGTCTTGAAGGAGCCGAGCACGATCCAGATCAGCGGTGCGATGATCATCAGCGCCCAGAGCGCCAGGAAGCCGTGCGAGAAGACGTTGAGGACGCCGCCGCCGTCCGCGAACCGCTGCTCCTTGCGGGGCTTTTGAACGGCCGGGGCACCGTCGCGCGGGGCCGGGACCTTGGTGGTCTGGTCAGTCTTGGTGGTCATCGCCGGCCCCGCTCAGTACTCGATCCGCTCGCGCCGGGTGACCCGCAGCGAGACGACGGACAGGATCATGGTGATGAAGAAGATCACCACACCCATGGCGCAGGCGTAGCCGGCCTTGCCGTAGGTGATGAAGTTGCGCATCAGCAAGGTCGCCATGATCTCGCTGTGGTGGTCGGGGCCACCGCCGTAGTACGCGCCGGGCGTCATGGTGGAGACCAGCGCGAACGCGTCCATGGCCGCGATCGCCAGGTAGACCCACGCGGTCTGCACGGTCTCCCAGAGCAGCGGCAGGGTGATCTTGAAGAAGGTCTGGGTGCGCGCGGCGCCGTCCAGCAGCGCGGCCTCGTAGATGTCCTTCGGGATCGACTGCATGGCAGCCGAGAAGAGCACCAGGTAGAAGCCGACACCCGACCAGACCAGCACGCCGACCACGCACCACAGGCCGATGTTCGGGTCGGCCAGCCACTGCCACGGGTTGGCCGCGTCCTCGATGCCGAGCTTGATCAGCACGCCGTTCAACAGGCCGCCCTGGTCGGTGCGGTAGACGGCCTGGAAGAGCACCGAGAGGATCGCGACCGAGAGCACCTGCGGGAAGAAGAAGATCACCTTGTAGAAGGCCGCGCCGCGCACGCCCTGCACGCCGCCGGTGCCGCCGCGGCCGCCGACGTTGAGCATGAAGGCGAAGAACAGCGCCAGCAGGATCGTGACGATCGGCAGCACGATCAGCAGGAGCATGTTGTGCTCCAGTGCCGTGATGAAGACGCTGTCGCCGAACAGCTGGGTGTAGTTGCGCAGTCCGACGAAGTTCATCGTCTGCGAGGCCCCGGACCAGTCGGTCAGGGAGTAGCCGAAGGTCTGCAGGTACGGCCAGATGACCAGCACCACGTACAGCACGACCGGGATGATGAGGAACCCCAGGATGAAGGGGTACTTGCGGTGACGCATGCGCCTGCTCCTGTCCGCCACAGCCTGCGTCAGACAGGCTTGCTGCTGCGGTATCGCGTGGAAGCACCGGGGCCCGAGACGGGCCCCGGTGTCCGAAGAGACCTGTCCTGCGAGCGGCCGTCAGACCTTCTTGGAGGTCGCGGCCTTGGCCCGGGCAATCCACTGCTGCGGAGTGATCCGGCTGTTGACCAGCTCGTTGGTGGCGTTCTGCAGCTCGGTGTCGAACGCGGTCTGCAGGTCCGGGTAGTTGAAGTTGAAGGTGTCGTTGCCGGCGGCGGTGACCGCGGCGGCCGAGGACTTGGTGCCCGGCTTGAGCACCACGTCGGGGCCGATGCCGTCCTTCAGCACGGTCAGCGAGTTGGCGGCTGCGGCGAACTTGCCGGAGCCCTCCTTCGTCAGCATGATCCGCAGGAACTCCAGGCCGCCGTTGCGGTTCTTCGCCTTCGACGGGACGATGAACGGCTCACCCGCGCCGGCCCGCACCGCGGTCTGCGGCAGCTTGTCGCCGGGGAGCGAGGGCACCGGCAGGAACGCCATGTCGAAGTCGGCCGGCGTGATCTTGATCATCTCGTTCTCCAGCCAGGAGCCGGACGGGATGAACGCGGCCTTGCCCTGGCACCACGCGGTCTGCGACTCGGTGTGGGTCATGCCGTTCGTACCGGGCAGCAGGTAGTCCTTCTGCATGATCTCGAAGAAGGCGGTGACACCGGCGAGCGCGGCCGGGTCGTCCCACGCCGTCGGGTCGCAGGCGTCGATCTTCGTGATCAGGTCGAGGCCGCCCTGCTTCCCGATCAGGTCCAGGATCAGGTAGTTGACGTAGTAGGGGTACTTGCCCTGGTGGGCGAAGGGCGCGATGCCGGCGGCCTTGATCGTGCCGCAGAGCGTGATGAAGTCGTCCCAGGTCTTCGGCGGGGCCCAGCCCTTGTCCTTGAACAGCTTGTTGGAGTACCAGAGGCCGTAGACGGTGTAGACGTAGTTCAGCGAGTACATCTTGCCGTCGATGGTGCCCTGTTCGATGGTGCCGGGCAGCAGGACGTCGCGGACCTTCTTCGACGGGTCGTCAAGGTACGGCGCGTCGAGCAGCACGGTGAGGTCGGTCAGCTGGTCGGCCTTCTCCAGCACGTCGATCTTCATCTGCTGGGCGCCCGAGTCGTCGATGACGTCCGGCGGGTTGCCCGCGTTGAACCGCGGCTGGAGCTTGCCGCTGATCTCCTGGGTGCCCAGGTGGGTGATGCTGGCGCCGGTGTACGTCTTCTTGTACATGTCCTCGAAGGCGCGGGCGTAGTCGTCGCCGTAGCCGCCCTTGAAGATGACCACGTCGAGCGGGTCACCGGACTTGACCCCGAACGGGTTGGTGGCGCTGCCGCTGCTTGACGGGCCGCTGTTGCTGCTGGAGCTGCCGGTGCCGCCGGCGCAGGCCGCGAGCAGCGAGGAGCCGCCGGCCGCCAGAACGGTGATGGCGGCCGCGCGCTTGAAGATGTCGCGGCGGTTGTACTGCGTTGCAGAGCCCATGAGTGCCCTAACCCCTCAGTGTCCAGATGGTGCCACGGTGCGGTGAACTCCGCGCCGAGCGCATGCAGTTGTGCAGTTGGCTCGCGCGGGCGGAAAAGTGCTGGGTCGACCGACGGTCCCGCAGATCACTGACGGACAGATCGCTGATGGGACGTCAACTGGCTTCCCTTGACCGTGCCTTAACCGTGCCTCGCGGCGAAGGTGCCGGTCAGAAGGGGTTTTGTCGATGCGCAAAGGTATAGTCCACTGTTCATCCGGCGGCAATAGTCTCCTCATCGGTTACAACCCGCAGCACTCAAAGCGTTGTCGGCGGTGCAGCATGTGCAATGTTCAGGAAGCCTGCGTATTTCAGCCGCTCCGCGCGGGCGCCGCCGCCCGGGCATCCCGGGGCACGCCTGGAGCGCGTCCTGGGCACTGCCTGGACGCCGCGTGAGCATCGCCCGTGGCTGGAGAATCTAGCGCGATTCTGCTCGGTTGAACATAGAAATGCGCAGCTTCGAGCACCCGGCTGAATGGGGCGTCAGTGCCTGGGCATCCGCCCGTTGAGCACGGAGACGCCGTCGCCGGTGAGCCCGTCCAGGCCCGCCGGGCGGCCGGTGATCGCCAGCAGCAGCCCGAGCAGCGGACCGCTCACCTCGGGGCCCTGCTCCCCCGCCGACCAGTCGGCGTCGGTCGCCTTCAGGCGCAGGCCGGCGACCCGCTTCTTGCCGCCGATCAGCAGGTTGGAGCCGCGGTAGAAGTCGGCGCAGGTGATCAGCGCCTCGACCGGGTACTCGTGGGCGATGCCGAGCGGGTGCCGGATGTCCTCGGCGTGCACCACGGTCTCGCCCAGCCAGCTCTCCACCGGGCCCGGTGGGTGCGCGACGGAGTCCAGCTGTTCGGCGAAGGCCTCCACCGTGGTCTGCGGCCGGCCCCGGGTCAGCTCGCGGATCTCGCGGTCGGTCATCACGTCGAAGCGGAAGCGGGCCTTGGCCAGCTTGCGGAAGAAGTCCGGCGGAGTCATCCGGGCGGTGGCGGTCATGTGCGCCAGGGTGTCGCGGACCGTGCGTCCCGCACTGAGCGAGAAGACGGTCCACTGCTCGGGGGCCAGCTGCTGCACGTCGGCGAGCAGTGCGCGCCGCTCGGCGTGGATCAGCGACCACGGATCGGAACGCGTCGCCATAACTCCGTAATAACACAGGCCGCGTAATAACACAGGCCGCGCCCCTCCACCGGAGGAGCGCGGCCTGCGCGTGTACTACTGGGTCGTGCCAGGTGCTACTAGCCGATCAGCGAGCGCAGCACGTACTGCAGGATGCCGCCGTTGCGGTAGTAGTCCGCCTCACCGGGGGTGTCGATGCGGACGACCGCGTCGAACTCGACGGTTCCGGCGGCGCCGACGGCCGTGACCTTGACGGTCTTCGGCGTGCGGCCCTCGTTCAGCTCGGTCACACCGGCGAAGGAGAAGGTCTCCTCGCCGGTCAGGCCCAGGCTGTCGGCGTTCTGGCCGGCCGGGAACTGCAGCGGCAGCACGCCCATGCCGATCAGGTTGGAGCGGTGGATGCGCTCGTAGGACTCGGCGATGACGGCCTTGACGCCGAGCAGCGCGGTGCCCTTGGCCGCCCAGTCACGGGACGAGCCCGAGCCGTACTCCTTGCCGGCCAGCACGACCAGCGGGGTGCCGGCGGCCTGGTAGTTCTGCGAGGCGTCGTAGATGAACGACACCGGCGCGTCGGCCTGGGTGAAGTCGCGGGTGTAGCCGCCCTCGGTGCCCGGCGCGATCTGGTTGCGCAGGCGGATGTTGGCGAAGGTGCCGCGGATCATCACCTCGTGGTTGCCACGGCGCGAGCCGTACGAGTTGAAGTCGCGCTTCTCCACGCCGTGCTCGGTGAGGTACTGAGCGGCGGGCGTACCGGCCTTGATGTTGCCGGCCGGGGAGATGTGGTCGGTGGTGACCGAGTCGCCCAGCTTGGCCAGCACCCGGGCGCCGGCGATGTCGGTCACCGGGCTCGGCGTCTTGGCCATGCCCTCGAAGTACGGGGGCTTGCGGACGTAGGTGGACTCGGTGTCCCACTCGAAGGTGTTGCCGGTCGGGATCGGCAGCGACTGCCAGCGGTGGTCACCGGCGAAGACGTCCGCGTAGTCCTTGGCGAACATCTCCTGGTCGATGGAGCTGGCGACCACATCGGCCACCTCCAGCTCGGACGGCCAGATGTCGGCGAGGAAGACGTCGTTGCCGTCGGCGTCCTGGCCCAGCGAGTCGCGGGTGATGTCGATGTTCATGTTGCCGGCCAGGGCGTAGGCGACCACCAGCGGCGGGGACGCCAGGTAGTTCATCTTCACGTCCGGGTTGATCCGGCCCTCGAAGTTGCGGTTGCCGGAGAGCACCGACACCACGGCGAGGTCGGCGTCGTTGACGGCCTTCGAGACCTCCTCGGGCAGCGGGCCCGAGTTGCCGATGCAGGTGACGCAGCCGTAGCCGACCAGGTTGAAGCCCAGCTTCTCCATGTACGGGAGCAGGCCGGCCTTCTCGTAGTAGTCCATGACGACCTTGGACCCGGGGGCCAGGGTGGTCTTGACCCACGGCTTGACGTGCAGGCCCTTCTCCACGGCCTTCTTCGCCAGCAGGGCGGCGCCCAGCATGACGGAGGGGTTGGAGGTGTTGGTGCAGGAGGTGATCGAGGCGATCACGACCGCGCCGTTGTCGATCTCGTACGACGAGCCGTCAGGGGCGGAGACGACGGTCGGCTTCGAGGCCTCGGCGGCGTAGGACGGCAGCACCTCGGCGAACTTCTGCGCGGCCTCGGCCAGGATGACGCGGTCCTGCGGGCGCTTCGGGCCGGCGATCGAGGGGACGACCGTGGCCAGGTCCAGCTCCAGGTACTCGGAGTAGACCGGCTCGACCGACGGGTCGTGCCACAGGCCCTGCTCCTTGGCGTACGCCTCGACCAGGGCGAGCTGCTGCTCGCTGCGGCCGGTCAGGCGCAGGTAGTGCAGGGTCTCGTCGTCGATCGGGAAGATCGCGCAGGTCGAGCCGAACTCCGGCGACATGTTGCCGATGGTGGCGCGGTTGGCCAGCGGGATCGCGGTGACGCCGGCGCCGTAGAACTCGACGAACTTGCCGACCACACCGTGCTTACGCAGCATCTCGGTGATGGTGAGCACCAGGTCGGTGGCGGTCGCGCCGGCCGGCAGCTGGCCGTTCAGCTTGAAGCCGACCACGCGCGGGATCAGCATGGAGACCGGCTGGCCGAGCATGGCCGCCTCGGCCTCGATGCCGCCGACGCCCCAGCCCAGCACGCCCAGGCCGTTGACCATGGTGGTGTGCGAGTCGGTGCCGACGCAGGTGTCGGGGTACGCCTGGCCGCCGCGGACCATGATGGTGCGGGCCAGGTGCTCGATGTTCACCTGGTGGACGATGCCGGTGCCCGGGGGGACGACCTTGAACTCGTCGAACGCGGTCTGGCCCCAGCGCAGGAACTGGTAGCGCTCCTTGTTGCGGCCGTACTCGATCTCGACGTTCTGGGTGAACGCGTCCTTGGTGCCGAACTTGTCGGCGATGACCGAGTGGTCGATGACCAGCTCGGCCGGGGCCAGCGGGTTGATCTTGGCCGGGTCGCCGCCCAGCTCCTTCACGGCCTCGCGCATGGTGGCGAGGTCCACCACGCACGGCACGCCGGTGAAGTCCTGCATGATCACGCGGGCCGGCGTGAACTGGATCTCCTGGCTCGGCTCGGCGTTCTGGTCCCAGCCGCCGAGGGCACGGATGTGGTCGGCGGTGATGTTCGCGCCGTCCTCCGTGCGAAGCAGGTTCTCCAGCAGCACCTTGAGGCTGTACGGCAGCCGCTCGGAACCCTCGACGGCGGAGAGCTTGAAGATCTCGTACGACTCGTCGCCCACCTGCAGCGAGCTGCGGGCGTCGAAGCTGTTCGCGGACACGACTGACTCCTTCTGGATCCACCCGGTGATAAGGTAAGCCTTGCCTAAGTTGGGCGAGACCCACCGCCGATGATGGAAGGCGTACGCCTCTCGGCAAGTATCTTGATATCGAGATACATCGTAGCGCGAAGTTATCTCGATGTCGAGATAAACCATAGTGCATGGGTGGACTGGGAGTGACGTCAGGCACCCCTGTGGCGCGTCCGCATGCCCGGCACCGCTGTGGGCCTCCCACGGACCCTCGCGCGGAGCTCCCGTGGACTCCCTGAGCTCCGCCTTGGACTCCTCTCTGAGCTCCGCCCTGAGCTCCTCCCGAAGAATCTCGATTCCGACCGTAACGCGCCTGCCGGGCTCAGGCGTCCAATCCCGTGCACGGACGATCGGACGGTGCGGACGCCTCGGGCGTCGAGGGCGGGAACGGGGAGAGCGAGTGATCGGGAAGCTGCGGGGCGGTGCGGCTCCAGCGGGGTTCGAGGAGTTCGCACTCACCAGAGGGCGCCACCTGTTCCGCACGGCGCTGTTGCTGTGCGGCGACTGGCACCTCGCCGAGGACCTCACCCAGATCGCCCTGGCGAAGATCTACGCCTCCTGGGGCCGGGTGCAGCGGGCGGACAGTCAGGACGCCTATACGCGCAGCGTGCTGGTCCGGACGTACCTGTCGCACCGTCGGCTGCGGCGCAGCGCGGAGCGGCCGGCGTACGGCGAGCTACCGGAGGACGTGGCGCCCGGCGGTGATCCGGCGCTGCGGATGACGCTGCTCGCCGCGCTGGGCGAGCTCTCGCCGCGGGACCGGGCGGTGCTGGTGCTGCGGTACTGGGAGGACCGCAGCGTCGAGGAGACCGCCGTCGAGCTGGGTCTCAGCGCGGGGGCGGTGCGCAGTCAGAGCCTGCGGGCGCTGGCGCGGCTGCGCACGACGCTCGGCTCGAAGGCGGACCTGCTGCAGGCGTAGCCGGGACCGACGACAGGGACGGCAGGGACGGCAGGGACGGCAGGGATGACATGAACGACGTGGACAACATGGACGGGGAGAGGGATACCGCATGGACGAGAAGGATCTCGAAGCGGATGGCGCCCGGCTCGCGCAGACCTTCGGGCGGGCCATGGGCGGGGTAGGGCCGGAGCTCGCGCCGCTGGTCAGCGGCGCGGCGGAGCGCGGGCGGGTGCTGCGGCGGCGCCGACGCCTCGGCACGGCCGCCTCCGCGGCGGCGGTGGTCGTGCTGGCGGTCGGCGTCGTGCAACTCGCCGGCGGCCGCGGACCGGGCAGCACGCAGACGGTGGTCGGAGCGATGGGCGCGAGTCGGTCTCCGGCGGCAGCGTCGCCGACCGACGCCGCCGACGCCCCGCGACCGCCCGGCACCCTGGCGATCACCGGGCAGGGCCTGCTGCTGGTCGCCGCCGACACGCTGCCGCCGGGCACGAAGCTGACCAATCCGCAGGGAAGCAGCATGATGGTCGAGCTGGCGGGCGGTGATACGACGTCGGTCGGTGCGAGCGGGACGGCGTTCACCGTGGTGGACCGGGTGTACGGTTCGCAGTCCCTCGACCTGAGCATCTCCAGCCACTTCGTGGAGCTCCTGTCCTCGAAGCGCGGGCCGGGCGGGCAGGGGGACACCCCGCTCGACTGTGGCAAGGCCTTGCCGGCAGCCCACCTGACGTCCTGCACCGACAGCACGCTGCCCGATGGGGGCCGCCTAGAGGTCTCCGAAGCCAGCACGTCGGGCGGCACCTCGCGCACCGTGTCCGTGCTGCGGGCGGACGGCATGCTGGTCACAGCCATCGCGCAGCACCTGCCCCCGAACAACGCCCCGGGCGTGACCGCGCCCCCCGGGCTGTCCGCCCCGACCCTGACGGCGGATCAGCTGAAGGCCGTGGCACTGAGTCCGGAACTCCAGCCCTGGGTCAGCGAGCAGTTCGCGGCGCGGGCGGCCTCGACGATCCGGCCGTACCGGGACGTGGGCAGCGGGGCATCGGCCTCGCCGTCCGCGAGCCCGACCAACACCTGGCGGCCGAGCGGGAGCCCGTTGGCACCGTCGCCGGGCAGCTCGGGTCGGCCGAGTGACTCGGGCGTGCCGAATGCCGCCGGCTCGCCGTCATAGGCGATGGGGAGTGGCTCGGCGGCGCCGAGCAGCGGCCGGGGGCGGGGTGCGGGGTGCGGCGGCAGGGTGAGGGCGGGCGGGCAGGGTGGGTGGCGCCTTGCGGGAGCCTGTCGCCGTCCGCCGCGGGCGGGAAGGCTAGCGTGGCGCACGGCCCGGACGGACGGGTCGTCACCTCGCACGCCCTGGGAGACCCGCCTGTGATCGTCGTCGATGCCTCCGCCCTCGTCCTCGCGCTCGCCGACCAGGGGGCCCGGGGGGACGCCGCCCGCGCCGCGCTGGCCGCGGACGCCGAGTGGGCGGCGCCGGAGCACCTGCTGATCGAGGTGATGCAGTCGCTGCGCGGGCGGTACCTGGCACGGGAGAACACCGCCGAGCAGGTCACGGCACTGGCGGCCGAGCTGCCCGGAATCGCGTTCCGGAAGGTGGAGCTGGCGCCGCTGCTCGGCCGGGTCTGGGAGCTGAAGGACAACCTGACCCCGGACGACGCCGCCTATGTCGCGGTCGCCGAGCAGCTCGGGGCGCCGCTGGTGACCGCGGACCTGCGACTGATGCGGGCCAGCGGGCCGCGCTGCGAGATCCGCGGGATCACCGGCGACCCGGCGTGACCCTGCCGGCGGGGTGACCGGCGGGGCAGGAGCGAGTCAGGAGCCGAGGGTGGCCACCAGTACCGCCTTGATGGTGTGCATCCGGTTCTCCGCCTGGTCGAAGACGATCGAGTGCGCGGACTCGAAGAGCTCGTCGGTGCACTCCAGCTCGGCCATGCCGGTGGTCGCGTACAGCTGCCGGGCGATCTCGGTCTCCAGGTTGTGGTAGGCGGGCAGGCAGTGCAGGAACTTGACGCCCGGGTTGCCGGTGGCGCGCACGGTGTCCATCGAGACCTGGTACGGCTTCAGCAGCTCGATCCGATCCGCCCAGACCTCCTTGGGCTCGCCCATCGAGACCCAGACGTCGGTGTAGAGGAAGTCGGCGCCGGCCACGCCGTCCGCGACGGACTCGGTGAGCGTGATCCGCGCCCCGCTGACAGCCGCGAGCTGCTCGGCGGCCGCGCGGACCTCCTCGGCCGGCCAGAGCTGCTCGGGGGCCACGATCCGGATGTCCAGACCGAGCAGCGCCCCGGTGACCAGCAGCGAGTTGCCCATGTTGTTCCGCGCGTCGCCGAGGTACGCGAGCGCGACGTCGGTCAGCGGCTTGTCGCTGTGCTCCTGGATGGTGAGGATGTCGGCCAGCATCTGGGTCGGGTGCCACTCGTCGGTGAGGCCGTTCCAGACCGGCACTCCGGCGAACGCCGCCAGCTCCTCGACGATCTCCTGGCCACGGCCGCGGTACTCGATCCCGTCGAACATCCGGCCGAGCACCCGGGCCGAGTCCTTGATGGACTCCTTGTGGCCGATCTGCGAGCCGGCCGGGTCCAGGTACGTGGTGCCGGCCCCCTGGTCGTGAGCGGCCACCTCGAAGGAGCAGCGGGTCCGGGTCGAGGTCTTCTCGAAGATCAGCGCGATGTTCTTGCCGCGCAGCCGGGGCTGCTCGGTGCCGGCGTACTTCTCGGCCTTGAGCTGCGCGGCGAGCTCGATCAGGGAGCGGAACTCCTCGGCCGTGAAGTCGAGCTCCTTGAGGAAGTGCCGGTTCCGAAGATTCGAGGCCATGCCGGGCTCCTGAAGACGAAAGCGAAGGGGCTGAGCGGCAATAGTATACGAGGAACTGAATTTCTATGCATTGAGTCTGCCGTCCGGCCGGCCTGCCACCGCGGTCAGGTGGTGGCAGGCCTGCATGGCGCGAGCCGGTGAGGCCCGGGCCCGCGCGAGGCGGGGCGACGCCCGGGCCCGAGCCTGCTAGAGCCGCGGGTCGACCGGCTCCGACTCCAGCGCCAGGACGGCGAACACCGGTTCGTGCACCCGCCAGAGCGGTTCGCCGCCGGCCAGCCGGTCCAGCGCCTCCAGGCCGAGCGCGTACTCGCGCAGCGCGAGTGAGCGCTTGTGGCCCAGGGTGCGCTGGCGCAGCGAGCCGAGGTGCTCGGTGTAGTCCGGGCCGTAGATGATCCGCAGGTACTCCCGGCCGCGGACCTTCAGACCCGGCTGGACCAGCCCGCCCGGGCGGCCCTCCCTGGCCTCACCGCGGACCAGCGAGGCGAGCGGCTTGACCACCATGCCCTCGCCGCCGGCTCCGGTGAGCTCCTCCCACCAGGCGGTACCGGCCGCGATCGAGGCCTCGTCCGCGGTGTCCACCACCACTCGGCCGGTGGACCGCAGCAGGGGTTCGGGCCGCGCCGATCCGGCGGCGGCCGCACCGCTGCCGGAGCAGGCCGCCTCGTCGGCGGCCACCAGGCGGTCGATCCAGCCGAGGTGCTGGTCGTGCGGGCGCACCGCGAGGTTGGCGCCCTCCGCGGCGAGCACCTGGAACGGCGCCAGCCGGATCCCGGCCAGCCCCTCCGTCGGCCAGCAGTAGCGCCGGTACGCCACCGTGAAGGCACCGGCGTCCGCCTCACGGCGGCGGTGGCGCTCGGTCAGCTCGGCCAGCCCCTCGATGCCCCGGGCCGTGGCGCGCTCCAGCGCGGCCAGCGCGTCGGGCAGCGCCGCGCGGGCGGCCGCGCCGACCGCCGCGTACTGACGGCGCAGCAGGTCCACAGCCTTGAGCGACCACGGCAGCAGCTCGGCGTCCAGCAGCAGCCAGTCGGTTGCCAGCTCGGTGAAGAGGCCGGCCTGCTCGGCGGCGGCCCGCACCCGGTCCAGGATCGCCCCGGTCAGGTCCTGATCGCCGAGGAAGGCACGGCCGGTCCTGGTCCAGATCGCACCGGGCCCGGCCAGGCCGAACCGGCTCTCCAGCGCGGCCGGATCCCGGGCGACCAGCAGCACGGCCCGCGAGCCCATGTGCTTCTCCTCGCAGACCACCTCGCGCACGCCGTCGGCGCGGTAGGCGAAGAAGGCCTCCTCGGGGTGCTCCAGGTAGCCGTCCCGGCGCGAGGTCGGGCTGGGCGCCATGGTCGGCGGGAGGTAGGCGAGCAGGCGCGGGTCCAGCGCGAAGCGGCTCATCACTTCGAGCGCGGCCGCGGCGTTCTCCTCCCGGACCGACACCCGGCCGGCCAGCGTGGTCTCCACCACCCGGCGCCCGGCGACGTCGGCGAGATCCAGCGGACGGCCCTCGCGGGCTCCCGGAGCGTCGGTGATCACCGGGCGGACCGGCGCGTACCACTCCTGCTCGGCCGGCACGCTCACCAGCTCGCGCTCGGGGTAGCGCAGCGCGGTGAGGCTACCGCCGAAGACGCAGCCGGTGTCCAGGCAGATGGTGTTGTTGAGGAAGCTCGCGGTCGGCACCGGGGTGTGGCCGTAGACCACCATCGCCTTGCCCCGGTACTCCTCGGCCCACGGGTAGCGCACCGGCAGGCCGTACTCGTCCGTCTCGCCGGTGGTCTCGCCGTACAGCGCGTGCGAGCGGACCCGGCCGGAGTTGCGGCCCTGGTACTTCTCCGGCAGGCCGGCGTGGCAGACCACCAGGTTGCCACCGTCCAGCAGGTAGTGGCTGACCAGGTCGCGCATGAAGGCGCGGACCTCGGTGCGGAACTCCTCCGGCTCGGCCGCCAGCTGCTCCAGCGACTCCTTGAGACCGTGCGAGACGGTGACCTGACGGCCCGACATCGCGCGGCCGAGCTTGTTCTCGTGGTTCCCGGGCACGCAGAGGGCGTGACCGGCCGCGACCATGCCCATCACCAGGCGCAGCACGCCCGGTGTGTCCGGGCCGCGGTCCACCAGGTCGCCGACGAAGACCGCGGTCCGGCCCTCGGGCGGCACGGCGTCGACCGGGCGGCCCTGCTCGTCCGGGGTCAGCCGGTAGCCGAGCCGGGTGAGCAGCGTCTCCAGCTCGGCGCGGCAGCCGTGGATGTCGCCGACGATGTCGAACGGACCGGTGCGCTCGCGCAGGTCGTTCCAGCGCTTCTCCAGAACAATCTCGGCCGCGTCCACCTCGGCCGTCCCGCGCAGGTGGTGCACCTTGCGGAAGCCCTCACGCTCCAGCGCACTGAGCGACCGGCGCAGCTCGCGGTGCTGACGCGGGATCACGTGGGCACCGAAGTCGCGGTCCGGCCGGGTGCGGTTGCGCTCGGCGCAGACGCCCGGCGGGACGTCCAGCACGATCGCGATCGGCAGCACGTCGTGCGCGCGGGCGAGCGCGACCAGCTGCTTGCGGGCCGCCTGCTGCACGTTGGTCGCGTCCACCACGGTGAGCCGGCCGGCCGCCAGCCGCTTGCCGACGATGTAGTGCAGCAGCTCGAAGGCGTCGGCGGAGGCCGACTGGTCGTTCTCGTCGTCCGACACCAGGCCGCGGCAGTAGTCGGAGGAGATCACCTGGGTGCCGGCGAAGTGCTTGCGCGCGAAACTGGACTTGCCCGAGCCGCTCACGCCGATCAGGACCACCAGTGAGAGGTCCGTGACGGGGAGGCGACGCGTGTGGTCCGGGGCAGCGAGGGTGCTCGCTGCCTGGGGCTCGTCGGTCATCGGGTCGCGCTCCTCTCGGGGGTGGTGGCTTCGGTGACGGTGGTGCCGGTGGTGCTGGTGGTGGCGGTGGTGGCGGTGCTGCTCTTCACAGTCGGCCTGCCCAGGCGGAAGAACGCGAGCTGGGTGGGCGGGCCGACCTCGGCGTCGTCCGGACCGACCGGGTGGATGCTGACGGTGTATCCGTAGTTCGCCGCCACCCGCTCCGCCCAGGAGCGGAACTCGGCGCGGTCCCACTCGAAGCGGTGGTCGGCGTGCCGGACGTGGCCCGCAGGGAGGGTCTCCCAGCGGACGTTGTACTCGGCGTTCGGCGTGGTGACGATCACGGTGGCCGGGCGGGCGGCGCCCAGCACCGCGTGCTCCAGCGCCGGGAGCCTGGGCAGGTCCAGGTGCTCGATGACCTCGGAGAGCACGGCCGCGTCGTAGCCCTTGAGCCGGGCGTCGGTGTAGGTCAGCGCGCCCTGCACCAGCCGCACCCGCTCGGCCTGACGCTCCGGCAGGCGGTCCAGCCGCAGCTTGCGGGTGGCAGCCGCCAGCGCGCCCGAGGAGACGTCAACACCGAGGATCTCGGTGAAGCGGCGCTGCTTCAGCAGAGCGCCGATCAGCTCGCCCTGTCCGCAGCCGAGGTCGAGCACCCGGGTCGCGCCGGCCTCGTCCAGCAGCCCGATGATCGCCTCACGGCGCTGCTGGGCGAGCGGGACCGGCTTGGGGTCGGCAGCCGCGCCCTCCAGGTCCAGGTCCAGGTCCGGGCCCGGCGCCGAATCCTCTCCGGGCCCGGCCGCATCCGGTCCGCCGGGGTCCACGGCGTTGTCCAGGTCCTCCGCCTCGTCGCCGTCGGCCTCGGCGAGCCGGGCCAGCTCCAGCCGGCGCATCGCCTCGTTCGCCAGCGACCAGCGGCGGTGCAGGTAACGACGGATGATCAGGTTGCGCTCCGGGTGGTCGGCGAGCCAGCCCTCCCCCGCGTCGAGCAGCTTGTCCACCTCGTCGGGGGCGACCCAGTAGTGCTTGGCGCCGTCGAGCACCGGGAGCAGCACGTAGAGCTGCTGCAGGGCGTCGGCCAACCGGAGCGTGCCGGTCAGTTCGAGTCGCAGGTAGCGCGAGGCGCCCCACTCCGGGATGGTCTCGTCCAGCGGGATCGTCTCGGCGCCGACCTGCCAGCCGAGCGGCTCGAAGAGCCGGTTGACCAGCGGCCGCTCGTCCAGCGGCTCCCCGGCCGGTCGGCCAGGGTGCGACCGGCCGCCCGCGGCCCGGGGCTCGCCACCGCCCACCGCGACCGCCGGCAGCCGCACGGTCAGCGGGCGCGCCTGCTCGGCCAGTCCCGGCCGCTGCTCGCAGACACCCTTCATCGCGGTACGGAAGACCGTGCGCAGCGCCACCGCGAGCAGCGAGGAGGCCGCGTACGGGCGATCGTTCACGTACTGCGCGAGAGCGAAGTCGGGCGAGCCGCCCCGGCCCCGGCCGTTGCCACGACCGCGCCGGACCAGCGCGATCGGGTCGACGTCCAGCAGCAGCGCGGCGGTGCACATCTGCTCGCTCGCCTCGGGATAGAAGACGTGCGCCTCGCCGTGCGACGTGCTGAAGCGCTGCGCCTTCCCGGGGTGCTTGTGCAGCAGAAAGCCCAGGTCGGTGGCCGGGTGGTCGATGGTTCCGGTGGTCGAGATCGAGATGAACACCCGGTCGAGTATTCCTCGCGCGCCCCGGTCGGAGCACGCCATTTTGTTCCGGCGGCAATGGCACGCGGCGAGCGAGGGAGGGTCGGACGAGCGACCGGATGATCAGCGGCCCGGACCGCCGGACCGCCGGTGGAACAGGGCGGGCCGCAGTCGTCCGCACCCTGGGCGCTTTCGGCAGGAGTGGCCGGAATTCGTTACCGTGCTCGATGTGACTGCTGAAACGACCTCCCCCGCCCTTCGTGGCGCCGTCGCCGCTGGTCTGGCCACCATCGCCGCCGACGGCACCGTGCTCGACACCTGGTACCCCGCCCCCGTCCTGGCCGCCGAGCCGGGCCCGTCCGGCACCGTCCGCCTGACGGCCGAGCAGGCCGAGGCCGAGCTCGGCACCGGCGCGACCGCCGCACTGCGCACCGACGCCCGCCGTGGCGTCGAGGTCGTCGCGGTGCGCACCGTGATCGGCTCGCTCGACGAGAAGCCGCTCGACGCCCACGACGCCTACCTGCGCCTGCACCTGCTGAGCCACCGGCTGGTCCAGCCGAACGGCCAGAGCCTGGACGGTGTCTTCGGTCTGCTCGCGAACGTCGCCTGGACCAGCATCGGCCCGGTGCCGGTGGAGCTGGTCGAGCAGGCCCGCCTCGCGGTCCGCGCGGAGGGCGGCCAGCTGGCCGTCTACGGGATCGACAAGTTCCCGCGGATGACGGACTACGTGGCCCCGCAGGGCGTCCGGATCGCGCACGCCGACCGGGTCCGCCTCGGCGCCCACCTGGCCGTCGGCACGACCGTGATGCACGAGGGCTTCGTGAACTTCAACGCCGGGACGCTGGGCACCTCGATGGTCGAGGGCCGGATCAGCGCGGGCGTCGTGGTCGGCGACCACAGCGACATCGGCGGCGGCGCCTCGATCATGGGCACCCTGTCGGGCGGCGGCAAGCAGGTCGTCTCCGTCGGCGAGCGCTGCCTGCTGGGTGCCAACGCGGGCATCGGCATCTCGCTCGGCAGCGACTGCGTCGTCGAGGCCGGCCTGTACGTCACGGCCGGCACCCGGGTCACGCTGCCGGACGGCACGGTCGCCAAGGCGGTCGAGCTCTCGGGCCAGGACAACCTGCTGTTCCGCCGCAACTCGCAGTCGGGCGCGGTCGAGGTGATCGCCCGCTCCGGGTCGTGGGGTGGACTGAACGCCGAGCTGCACGCTCACAACTGACCTCCTGTCAGATGGTGGGGATTCCTGGGAACCCCCGCTGTGCCGAGGCCCCGGCCGCGCTCCCGCGCCGCCGGGGCCTCGGCGTAGCGGGAGCGGAGTAGCGCGGGTGACGCGGGTGACGCGGCGGGGACGAGACGGCAGCGCATAGCCGAGTCGACGGGAGCCGGGCAAGCCCGGGTCACTCGGGGGACTGAGCCACCGGGACGGCTCGACCGCATCGGGTGGTCGCCGGTGACCCGGTGCGGCGGCGGCTCGTTGAGCCGACAGGGCCTCGCGCCCCCGCGGTGGCCGCCGGATGGGCTTCGCCGCCGTCCGACGCATCAGTCAGCACGACCGAGCTGGAGAGGTCCCCCATGCCCGAGCCCAGGTACGAGGCACCCGTCGCACCGCCACTGCCCACGGCCGCACCCGCCGGCTCGCCCAGGAGTCTGCTCGACCAGATGCAGGAGCTGCTCGCCTCGGTCAACGCCGATCTGGCCGGACTCGGCGCCGACCTCGAGTCGGCCGGTGCCCGGGCGGCCGAGCGGCCCGGCGCTCCCGAAGCCCCGGCGGGCTCCGGCGCCTGGTAGCAGCGCCGCAGTGCGGTCGGCACCCCGCCGGGCGGCGGCCCCTTCGCCAGGGACACCTTCTTCGCCGAGCACACCTTCGACGCGGGCGCCGGGGGCGGGGTCAGCGTGAGCACCAGGGTTGGCGGCTGCCTCGGCGACGCGGCCGCCGGGTCGCAGCCGTGCACCTCACCGCCCGCGTCGGTCGGCTCGCCCTGCTGCGCCGCGCCCGGCAGGCCGGGCGAGTCCGGCGGCTCCGGCGGCTTCCGCTCCGGCGTTGTCCCCGACGGATCGGGCGGCTCGGGCGGCCCCGGCAGCTCGGACGACTCCCCGTCGGACTGCCGCCCCTCCTGGTGGCCACGGCGGCGCAGAACCCGGAGCATTTCGACCACCAGCTCCCGGCACTCCGTGTTCGCGTCGATTCCGTCGATGGCCTGCCAGTAGACGCTCTCCGCCAGCGCGTCGCCCGCGATGGCCTCCAGCGCCTCGGACACCTCCACCAAGAGGTGCCGCAGCTGCTGCAGAGCGAGCTCCGGCTCGCCCAGGCTGCTCAGCCGAGCGGCGCGCCCGCTGGGCGCCCAGTCCCCGTGCTCCGGCCGGTCGGCGGCCGACTCCAGGCAGCCGACCGCGTGGCTGCCCGCGTGGGCGAGCAGCTGCGCCAGCGCGCCCAGCTCCGCCACCGGCTCCTCGGCGAGCCACCCCGCCAGCGTCTCGGTCAGCGTGGCCACCTGCCAGGCCTCGGACAGCACGTCCGGCACCGTCCTGGCCTCGGCGAGCGCGTGCCGGGCGGCCCTGATCAAACGCAGCGCATCCATGAGTCGGGACTCCTCTCACTCCTGACGGACCGGGCCGGCCTGACCGCCCGCCACGGAACGGTCCGTCAGGAGTAGAGAGTGCGCGCCGACCGGGGCTTGCGTCCGAACCGATCGCAAAGCTGTGGACAACCCCGGGGCTGTGGATAGTTTCGGCTCAATTGCCGGGCTGATCATCGTTCTGATCAGCCCGTTCGGGTGAGGCCGGCACCGGGAAGCGGTGCTCGTTGCGCTCGATCTTCGCGGCCAGCGCGGCCAGCGGATCGACACCGACCGTCGTACAGAACTGCACCAGGTACGCCAGCACATCGGCGACCTCGTCCCGCACCCGGTGCGCCCGATCCGGATCGTCCATGACGGCCGCGGACTGCTCGGGGGTCAGCCACTGGAAGATCTCCAGCAGCTCCGACGCCTCCACGCTGAGCGCCACGGCGAGGTTCTTCGGTGTGTGGAACGGCTGCCAGTGCCGGACGGCGGCGAAGTCCGCCAGCCGTTTCGCCAGTTCGTCCAAGGTGAAGGACGGCGAGCTGGGCAGGGACAGCGGCAGGGGCTCGGGTGGGGTGGCTCGTTCGGTCACCGCTCCAGGTTTACCGCATCCTCCGCCTCGCCCGGCCCGGGTTGGGCCGGCACCCGGGGCGCCTCCGGCAGCAGCACGCTGTGTCCGCTCATCGGGTCCCGACGGCACTCCACCAGGTCGACGCCCGCCACCAGCCGGGCCGCCGCCGGGTCCTGCAGCGCCGCCAGCAGCCGGACGTGGTCCTTGTCGCACATCTCGCGGGCCAGCCGGAGCAGCGAGCCGGTCTGCTCGTCCGAGAGCCCGGCCCCGAGATCCTGCGCGAGCACCGTCAACTGCCGCTGCGCCCAGGGCACTTCGATGGCTGGATCGACGTCCAGCACACCCGCGCCGGTCAGCAGGACGGCCGCGAAGGCGAGCAGCCGCAGCATCCCGTCCGAGGCCTGGTCGGCGCCGGTGCGCCCGAGTACGCCCTCGTCGAATACCGCGAGCACGCGCTCCTGCGGACTGTGGCCGCGCCGGGCCACGTCCAGGCCGAGCAGCGGGTGCGGGGCCGCCGACTGGACCGCCTTGAGCAGCCGCCCGTACCGGCGGGTGCACTCGCCCTGCAGCCGGGCCAGCACCGCGGAGAGGTTCGCGGCGCTGGGCAGCAGCCGGACCTGCGGGTCGGCCCGGACCCAGCCGCGCATCAGTGCCGGCACCGGGTGGACCGGGAAGACCTCGCGCAACGCGGTCAACACCTGCTCGGCGGCGGCCAGCACCTTGCGCTCGCCGGGCGAGGAGCCGGCCACCCGAAGCGGGATCTGCGTGGTGATCAGCGTGCCACTCGGGAACGGAGCTCGGATATCACCCTGACGGGTGTCGTTGTGCCAGCTCACGTTGACGCGGCCGCCCGGCACGTCCTGCTCACCGGTCTCCACCAGGGTCTGCCCGTCGCAGGCCAGCCACTCGCGGGCGATCCGGACCCGGCCGTCGGTGCGGATCACCAGCTCCAGACGGATCGGTCCCGCACCGGAGCTGACGGTGCAGCCCAGGATGATCGCGTTGCGACCGTGCGGCACGCAGCCCAGCAGTCCGCCGCGCACCGGCGCGGCCAACGGCCCGCTGGCACCGCCGATGCCGTCCAGCGAGGGGCCGATCTCCTCGCCGAGCGCCAGCCGGGCGAGCACTGCGAGCGCGTCCAGCGCGTTCGCCTTGCCGACGCCCGCCGGGCCGTGCAGCACGGTGATCGGCGACAGCGGCAGGGTGGCGCGGCGGTAGGACTTGAAGGAGGTGAGGCGGACCTCCTCGACCGTGGGCCGGAGCGCCGCGCGGGCGGCGCTGAGCGCCGGGGCGGGCGGCGGACCGACGGCTGGACGGCGGCCGGCGGCGGCTGTCGCAGTGGCGGCCGCAGCAGCGGCAGCGGGGCGGGCAGTAGTGGCGGCGGGGCGCGCGGCGGCTTCGCTGGTCACCGAGCCGACCCTACTGACGCGGGATCGGGCAGGCGGTCGCAGAAACGTGCCTGCGACACGGGATTCATCCCAACGGGGAGACGGGCCGGAGTGAGAAGTCAGGCAGACCGACGCCTGGCGCGCGGGCGCGGGCGGTGCCGGACAGCGGCAGGCGGCAGGCGCCGGAACGTCAGCGGTACGTCGCGACCTGCACCGAGCCGGTCACCGTCACCGGTTCGGGCAGCTCCGCGAGCGCGGCGGCGAGCGCGGCGGGGTCGGTGTGCCAGGCGTTCGGGCCCATGCCGACCACGGCGGCGACGTCCCGGTGGGTCAGGCTCAGCTCGAACTCCACCTCGGTCCGCTCCACCAGCGCGAACCAGGGGCTGAGCTTCTCGTCGATCCGCCGCTCCTTCTCCTCGTCGACCGAGAGCAGGCCGAGTCCGGCGACCAGTTCCCGCAGGTGCCGCGAGGTGGGCGCGACCAGCAACAGGCTGCCGCCGGGGCGCAGCACGCGACGGATCTCGGCGCCGTTGCGGGGGGCGAAGACGTTGAGCACCAGGTCCGCGCAGCCGTCCGTCAGCGGGAGCGGGCGCCAGGCGTCACAGACCACCGCACCAGCGCGCGGGTGCGCCTTGGCGGCCCGGCGCAGCGCGAACTTGGAGATGTCGAGCGCCGCTCCGGCCATGCCGACCGCGTCGAGGACGCGTGCGAGGTAGTAGCCGGTGCCGGCTCCGAGGTCGGCGACCAGCCCGGGCAGCGGCCCAGTGGCGGTGGCGGGGACGGTACCGGTGGCCGCGACGGCGGCCGCCGCGAGTGCCTCGGCGATCGGCGCATAGTGGCCGGCCGCGAGGAAGTCGCTGCGGGCGGCCACCATCTCGGCGGTGTCGCCGGTCCCGGTGTGCGCGTCGCCGGGCAGCAGGCTGACGTAGCCCTGCTTCGCGACGTCGAAGGAGTGGCCGCCGGCGCAGCGCACGGCGCGCCCAGCCGGGTCGAGGGCAACGCCCAGGCCGCAGAAGGGGCAGGTCAGATACCGTTCGATGTCCCGGAGCACCGCCCCACCCTAAGGCAACCGGCTGTCAGGAGTCGGAGTCCTCCTCGCCGTCCTCACCCGCCACGCCCTCGCCCTCGGCCTCGTCGACCACCCAGGCGTTCAGTCGCTCGGCCACGCCGTCCACGCCGAGCCTGCCTTCCCGGACGGCCCGGGCCAGACTTCGCACCTCGCGCGCGGTGGTGGCCACGTGGCAGCCGCTGGCGACCAGGTAGGCGTAGGCGACCGCGGTGGCGAAGAGCTCGTTGGTCCGTTCCAGTGCCGGCACCCGGATCAGCTGGTGCATCAGGGCGGCCGCGCGGTCCTGCGGTTCCGGGTACACCGCGATGTCGAAGATCTCCGCGTGGTGCCGGGCGACGGCGGCCAGCAGCGAGCCGTAGTCGGTCACCTGGGGGTCGCCAGGCGTGTACTGCTCCGCGGTCATGAGCAGCCAGGAGAGGTCGACCTCCAGCTTCAACGGCGTCCGCCCTGCCGGTCGTCGGCCGCTCCGCTGCTCGCGCCGAACTCCGCGAGGAACTCCTGCTCGAACTCCTTCATGAACTGGGCCGCCGCGTCGACGAAGGTCAGCCCAGCCTCGCCCATGTCCTGCTGGACGAGCCGTTCGATGTACTGGTTCATGCTGATCCCCTGCTGCTCCGCCCGCTCGCGGGCCATCTCGGCGGTGGTGGCGTCCACCCGCACGTTGAGCTGCTTCTTACCCATGTCTTCGAAGCTAGCGCTGTCCTGCTAGCACCACAAGGGCGCGCGCAGGGGCGCATCCGGGAAGCTGCGCGCTTCGCCGGAGCGAATACCCGGTGAACGCGGCACGGACCGGGACACCCGCCGCGGCGAGCCCGCGCGGATCCAGCAGCGCAGTGGCCTCAGTGGCTTCAGCGGCCTCAGTGGCCTCAGTGGTGATGCTTGCCGAGGAAGAAGAGCAGCATGACGAAGAAGGCGAAGAAGTGGGTTCCGGCGATGTAGATGGAGGCCCGGACCAGCGCCTGCTTGCGCTTGCTCTTCTCGTCGCGGACGGCGTCGCTCACGGGTGGAACTCCTTGTCGCGGAGGGAGGCGGCTCGGCGGCCGAGCAGCTCGCGGGCGGGCGGGTCCGACGCGCGCAGCTGCGCGAGCAGGTCCTCCTGGCCGGTGATCATCTCGGTGAGGATCCGACGGGCGGCGCGCAGCAGGTCGGCGACGTCCGGGGTGCTGAGCGCGTAGACCACGGTGTTGCCCTCGCGGGTCGCGGTGACCAGGTTGCTGCGGCGCAGCACGGCGAGCTGCTGGGACAGGCTGGACGGCTCGATCTCCATCTCGGCCAGCAGCTCGCGAACCGGGCGCGGGCCGTCCTGGAGGAGTTCGAGGACGCGGATCCGGGCGGGGTGGCCGAGCGTGCGGAAGAACTCGGCCTTGGCCTGGTAGAGCGGGACCGGCATGCGCAGGGGCTTCCATGGGTGGGCGGCAGACGAGGCGGCGGGGATCGCCGAAGCATCCTGCTATGAAGATGAAGAATTCTTCAAGTCGTGGCTGCCGCAGTGCGGCCGGCTCCTGGTGAGCCGACCGCACTGGTGCAGGTTTCAGGCGCCAGACGTCAGACGTGAGGCGTCAGGTCTCAGGCGTCACGCACGTCAGAGCTCAGAGTTCAGAGCTCAGACGTCCTGCGGCTCGAACGGCTCCAGGATCGCCACGCACTCGAAGTGGTGGGTCATCGGGAAGAGGTCGAAGGCCCGCAGCGAGACCGGCCGGTAGCCGCCCTCGGCGAAGAACGCGAGGTCGCGGGCGAGCGCCGCCGGGTCACACGCCACGTACGCGATCCGGCGCGCGCTCAGCCCGGCCAGGTGGCGCACGGTCTCCCGGCCGGCGCCGGCCCGCGGCGGGTCGAGGACGATCAGGTCGGTCGACTCGATGCCCGTGCGCGGCAGCAGCGTCTCCACCTTGTCGCACTCGATCCGGACGTTCTCCAGCTCGGCCAGGTTGTGCCGGGCGTCGGCGACGGCCTGCTTGCCCGACTCGATGCCGAGCACCGCGCCGTCCTCGCCGACCCGGTCGGCCAGCGCGCCGGCGAAGAGGCCGACACCGCAGTAGAGGTCCAGCGCGTTCTCGCCCCACTGCGGGTCCAGGCCGTCCAGCACGGCGTTCACGAGCATGTCGGGAGCCTCAGGGTGGATCTGCCAGAAGCCGCCGTTGCTGACCCGCCAGGTGCGCCCGGCCGCGCGCTCACGGACGAAGTTGCGCCCGTGCACGCGGTGGAACAGGTCCTGCTCGTCGATCCGGGAGATCGAGACCGGCTTGTCCAGCTCGACCAGCGGCAGCTGCTCACCCGGCAGCGGGCGAAGGATCAGCTGGCGGTCCGAGGAGCCGCTGGCCGCGATCGCCTCGACCGAGGCGAGACCGGTCCAGTCCCGCGCCTCGATGCCCAGCTCGGACACGCCCTCGGCCGCGATCAGGCAGCGGTCGATCGGCTGGACGTCGTGCGAGCGGTGCTTGCGCAGGCCGACCTCGCCGCTCTCCGGGTCCACGGCGTACTGCACCCGGGTGCGCCAGGCCGGCACCTCGCCGGCCGGCAGCTTGCCGCCGACGGGCTCGACGCTGCCGTCCCAGCAGGCCTCGGCCGGGGTGAGGCCGGCCAGCTTGGCCAGCTGCTCGGTCAGCACGGCCACCTTGAGCTTGCGCTGGCCGCCGGGGCTGACGTGCTGCCAGTCGCAGCCGCCGCACTTGCCGGGGCCGGCGAACCGGCACGGCGGCTCGATCCGGTCCTTGGCGGCTTCCAGGATCTCCACGGCGTCGGCGCGCAGGAAGCGGGACTTGGTGGTGCCCTCGGTGACCTCGGCGATCACCCGCTCGCCGGGCAGCGCGTGCCGGACGAAGAGGACCCGGCCCTCGTGGCGGGCCACGCAGTGGCCACCACCGTGCGCGACCGCGCCGACCTCGACCTCGTAGCGCTCGCCGACCAGCGGCTCGCCGCCCGGGCCCTTGGGGGCCGGCGGGGCCTTGGGCGCCCGCGGCGGCCGGGCCGCGCGCGGGGCGCCATCACCCTTGGCACCCTTGCCGGCCTGCGGGCCCCTGCCGGACTGGGCACCCTGCGGGCCCTTGCCAGGCTGGGCGGACTTGCCGGACTGAGCGGACTTGCCCGCCTGCGCCGACTGACCCGACTGGGTTCCCTGGGCGGGCTTGGCGATCTTGGTGCTCCGGTTCGGCCGCTGAGCGTCCTGCCAGGAAGCGGCCGGGGCGGCCTGCTCCCCCGGGGCCAGCGGCGCGGTCTGGGCCGTAAGGCCTTCCCGGTCGGTGGCGGCCGGGCGGGCCTGCTTGTTCGACCAGCGCGGCCGGGCGACCTGTCCGACCTTGCCGGCCTTCCCGGCCTGGGCACCCTTTCGGGGCTGACCAGACTTGCCGGAGGAGCGGGGCGGGGTGTTGCGACTCACGAAAGGGCGTCCTTGCTGGCATCTGCGGCGAATCCGACGGAACCCGACGGTACCGTGCGCGGCCCCGAATCGCCGCGCCCGAGCCGACTGCGGACCACGGCAGCGCGGACCGGACCATCACGGGAAGCGGCCCGGAACCACCGCGGGGAGGTGCCCCGCAGCACCGCGGGGAGGCGACCCGCAGCACCGCGAGCTGGTGGTCCGAGCACCCTGCGCGGTGTCCGGGACCCCGCCCGCTCGTCATCCTCCGGGCACCACCGACTCGGTGGCCGTCAACCGCCAGGAGGATGTCTCGTCGAGAGCCTGATCCGATGACCGGATAGCGTGTTGATTGACGAGCTTGCGGGCAACACTCCGGTTGCCGAGCCGCCGCCGACCACGGACGCGGCGCTGACAAGCCCCGCGAGACAGCGGGGCCGGAAGGACAAAAACGGTGTTTGCCCAGGTCAAGACCCCTACAGGACGGGTGAGGTAGCACCGTGCATATCGTCATCATGGGATGTGGGCGCGTAGGGTCCGCGCTGGCCAGAGCGCTCGAGAAGCAGAGCCACTCGGTGGCCGTCGTGGACCAGGACCCGACCGCCTTCCGCCGGCTCGGCTCCGGCTTCAACGGCCGCCGGGTGACCGGCGTCGGCTTCGACCAGGACACCCTGCGCGAGGCCGGCATCGAGGAGGCCGGCGCGTTCGCCGCCGTCAGCAGCGGCGACAACTCGAACATCATCGCGGCCCGGGTGGCCCGGGAGAACTTCGGCGTCGAGCACGTCGTCGCCCGGATCTACGACCCCCGCCGCGCGGAGGTCTATCAGCGCCTCGGCATCCCGACCGTGGCCACCGTCCGGTGGACGGCCGACCAGATGCTGCGCCGACTGCTGCCGGCCGGTGCCGAGCCGCTCTGGCAGGACCCGAGCGGAACCGTCCAGCTGGCCGAGGTCCCGTTCTCGTCCGCCTGGGTCGGACACCGCGTCTCCGTGCTGGAGGAGGCCTCCGGTGCCCGGGTGGCGTTCCTCACCCGGCTGGGCGAGGGCCTGCTGCCCACCCCGCAGACGGTGGTGCAGGAGGGCGACCTGGTGCAGGTGATGGTGCGCCGGACGGATCTGGCAGCGGTCGAGGCCGCGTTCGCCAAGGGCCCGGAGGAGGGTCACTGATGCGCGTAGCGATTGCGGGTGCGGGTGCGGTGGGCCGGTCGATCGCCGGCGAGCTGCTGGAGAACGGCCACGACGTGCTGCTCGTGGACAAGAACCCCGCCTCCATCTCGGTGGAGCGGGTGCCGATGGCGGAGTGGCTGCTGGCCGACGCCTGCGAGATCACCTCGCTGGACGAGGCGGCGCTGCAGCGCTGCCACGTGGTGATCGCGGCGACCGGTGACGACAAGGTCAACCTGGTCGTCTCACTGCTGGCGAAGACCGAGTACGGCGTGCCGCGGGTGGTCGCCCGGGTCAACAACCCGAAGAACGAGTGGCTCTTCAACGAGTCCTGGGGCGTGGACGTCGCGGTCTCCACGCCGCGCCTGATGTCAGCGCTGGTCGAGGAGGCGGTGAGCGTCGGCGACCTGGTCCGGCTGATGCGCTTCAGCCAGGGCAACGCCAACCTGGTCGAGCTCACCCTGGCGAGCGACGCCGAGCTGGTCGGCACCCGGGTGAGCGACGTGCAGTGGCCGGTGGACTCCGCGCTGGTGGCGATCATCCGCGGCGGCCGGGTGCTGGTCCCGGGCCCGGACGACACCCTGGAGGCGGGGGACGAGCTGCTCTTCGTCGCCGCGCAGGAGCGCGAGGAGGAGCTGGAGGCGCTGCTCTCGGCGGACGCCGGCGCGCAGTAAGCCCAGCAAGTGCGGTAAACGCGGAAGGGCCCGCAACCCCAGTGGGGTTGCGGGCCCCTCCGCGTCAGCTCAGGACTCCTCGGGCTGCTCCGCCTTGATCGGCGGCGGCGCGGTCAGCAGGATCCGCCAGGTGACGTACATCGCCAGCAGCATCGGCGGGATGCCGAGCGCCACCTTCAGCCAGCCGAGCAGGTTGACGTTGCCGGTGAAGTAGAGCGGGAACAGGATCAGCGGCTTGATGCCCATGATCAGTGCCCAGGCCCAGGTGGCCTTCGTGTACGCGGCCAGCCGGCCCGGGTTCTTGGTGCGCCAGGTGAACATCTCGCCGGTCACCGGGCCGAGCGTGAGGCCGATCAGCGGCCAGCGGACCAGCGCCGAGACGGCCAGGCCGAGCGCGTAGCCGACGTTCCACAGCAGCCCCGGCAGGTAGAAGTTCTCCGCCTTGCCGGTCTTCATCGAGATCCAGGCGCCGATCGCCACCCCGAAGACGCCGCTGAAGGCGTGCTGGATGGTCTCCCGGCGCAGCAGTCGCAGCACCACGAAGACCGCGCTCAGCCCGAGCGCCGCCCAGGCCGCGGTGGCCACCTGGTGGGTGATGTTGAACGTGACGATGAAGACCAGACCCGGCAGGGTCATGTCGATCATGCCGCGGACCCCGCCGAAGGCCTGCATGATCGAGTCGGCGGCCTCCTTCGCGGCGGCCGCCTCACGGGCGGCGGCCTGCTCGGCGGTCTCCGGTTCGGCCTCCTGCGGGCCTGCGCTCTGCGGCTGCCCCGGGAGCGGGCCGTAGCCCGAGTCGTGGCCCGAGCCGTAGACCGAGGCGTGGACCGCTGATTCCAGTGACGCGTTCAGCGCAGCGTCGACCGCGGGGCCGACGGGGGCGGATGTAGTCAGAACGGGCGGGGCGGCCGGATCGCCGCCGGGCTCATTGCTCACTGGTGGTCGCTCCCCTGTCCCACCGGTCCGACCGGTCGCAGCTCGTAACGAGGGTTGAAGAGCACGCGGCGGCCGCGTGCGTTGCCGATCCGGCCGCTCGCCTGCAGCCGGCGGCCGGGTTCTATGCCGGCGATCGAACGGCGGCCGAGCCAGACCACGTCCAGCGCGTCCGTGCCGTCGAAGAGCTCGGCCTCCAGCGCCGGCACACCCGCGCGGGGCCGGAGCGTCACCGTGCGCAGGGTGCCCGCGACGGTGACCACCTCGCGGTCGCCGGCCTCGGCGATCGGGGTGCAGCCGGACCCGACGCAATCCTGGCGGAGTTCCTCCGCCTGCAGTTCCTCCGGGCTCGACGTGAGCCGGCTGAACATGCGGCGCAGGCGGCCCTGGGGCTGGTCGCTGCTGTTACCACTCATGCCGGAAGGGTACCGGTTGCGACCCCCCTGACGACGGGTCAGGAACGGGATTCACCGGACCCTGGCCCGCTCGAACACATTCCGTCACAGCTCGAAGCGGTATCCCATGCCCGGTTCGGTGATGAAATGGCGCGGGTGCGAAGGATCCGCCTCCAGCTTGCGGCGCAGCTGGGCCAGGTAGACCCGCAGGTAGTTGGTCTCGGTGCGGTAGGCCGGGCCCCAGACCTCTTGGAGCAGCTGGGTCTGGCTGACCAGCCGCCCGGCGTTGCGGACCAGCACCTCCAGCAGGTGCCACTCGGTCGGGGTAAGCCGGACGTCGGTGCCGTCCCGGTTGACCTTCTTGGCCGCCAGGTCCACCGTGAACGCCTCGGTGACGACGGTCGAGTCGTCCTCGCCGGCCACCGGCTCGGCCCGGCGGACCGCCGCACGCATCCGGGCGAGCAGCTCGTCCATGCCGAACGGCTTGGTGACGTAGTCGTCGGCTCCGGCGTCCAGCGCCTCGACCTTCTCGTCGGAGGCGTGCCGGGCCGAGAGCACGATGATCGGGACCCGGGTCCAGCCGCGCAGGCCCTTGATCACCTCGACCCCGTCCATGTCCGGCAGGCCGAGGTCGAGCACCACCACGTCGGGGTGTCTGGCGGCGGCCAGCTCCAGCGCGCTGGCGCCGTCGTGCGCGGCGTCCACCTCGTACTTGCGGGCCTTGAGGTTGATCACCAGGGCGCGGACGATCTGAGGTTCGTCGTCCACGACGAGGACCCGGGTCATGCGTGCTCCGCCTTTCGGGGGGCGTGAGAGGTGGTCAGCAGCGACGTGTCGAGCGCGTCGGCGCCGGCTTCGGCATCGGGCTCCGGCTCGGGGCCGAGCCCGGGGCCGTATGGGTCGGGGCCGTGCTCGGGGTCAGGATCGGGTGGCCGGTCGACGGCGGGCAGCGAGACCACCATGGTCAGGCCGCCACCGGGGGTGTCCTCGGCCGCCAGGGTGCCGCCCATCGCCTCGACGAAGCCGCGGGCCACCGCGAGACCGAGCCCGACTCCGGCGCCGCGGGGCGCGTCGCCGTAGCGCTGGAACGGCGCGAAGATCTTCTCCTTCGCCTCCTCGGGCACCCCGGGCCCCCGGTCGACCACCCTCAGCTCGACCCGCCCGGCGCCGACGGCCGGCTCCAGCGAGTCGGCCTTGACCAGCACCTTCTCACCGTCCGGGCTGTACTTGACGGCGTTCTCGATCAGGTTGGCCAGCGCCCGCTCCAGCAGCCCGGCATCCGCCGGGACCATCGGCAGGTACTCCGGCACCTCCAGGCGCACCGACTCGGGCGGCACGCCGCCGAGCGCCACCGGCACCACCTCGTCCAGATCGACCTCCTGGATCAGCGGGGTGACCGTGCCGGTCTGCAGCCGGCTCATGTCGAGCAGGTTGTTGATCAGATGGTCCAACCGGTCGGCGCCGGCCTCTATCCCGGCGAGCAGCTCGCGCTCGTCCGCCTCGTCCCACTCGACGTCCTCCGCGCGCAGCGAGGAGACCGCGGCCTTGATCCCGGCCAGCGGGGTGCGCAGATCGTGCGAGACGGCGGCCAGCAGCGCGGTGCGGATCCGGTTGCCCTCGGCCTGCCGACGGGCGGCGGCCGCCTCCCGGGCCAGCCGGCGGCGCTCCAGCAGCACCGCCGCCTGGGCGGCGAACGCGCTCAGCAGCCGGCGGTCCTCGGCGGGCAGCACCCGGCCGCGCAGCACCAGCGCGACGTCCTCGCCGACCGGCACGTCCACGTCCGCCGCCTCCGGGCGGGTCGGCGCCCCGGGCCCGCTCTCGGCGGCCAGCTGCCACGGGCTGTGCTCGTCGGCCCGCTCCAGCAACGCGGCGGCGTCCTGCTGGAAGACCTCCCTGACCTGGTCCAGCAGCGCGGTCAGCATCCCCTCGCCGGTGCCGGTCGGCGAGCCGCGCAGCACGGTGCCGGCCAGCACGCTGAGCGCCTGCGCCTCGGCCTGGCTGCGGGCCGCCTCGTGGGTGCGGCGGGCGCCGACGTCCACCACGGTGGCGACCGCGACCCCGACGGCCGTGAATATCGCCACCGCCAGGATGTTCTGCGGATCGTTGATGGTCAGCGTGTGGATCGGCGGGGTGAAGTAGTAGTTCAGCGCGGTCGAGCCGACCAGCGCCGAGGCGATGGCCGGGAAGAGCCCGCCGACCAGCGCCGCGCAGACCGTCACCGAGAAGAAGAGCAGCATGTCGGTCGGCAGGCCCGGCCCGTGCCGCAGATGGGTGAGCAGCAGCGCGAGCAGCGGCGGCCCGGCCACCCCGATCAGCCAGCCGGCGATCGCCCGCGGCCGGCCCAGGTCGGTGACCTTGCGGATCGGCAGCTTGCGTCGGCCGTGCGCGGCGTGCTCGTGGGTGACGATGTGCACGTCGATGTCGCCCGAGTCACGGGCCACCGTCGCGCCGACCCCCGGGCCGTAGATGTACTGCCAGGCCTTGCGACGGCTGGAGCCGAGCACGACCTGGGTCGCGTTGACGCCGCGCGCGAAGTCCAGCAGCGCCTGCGCCGGGTCGTCACCGAGCACCGTGTGGAAGCTGCCGCCCAGGCTCTCGACCAGCGCGCGCTGCTCGATCAGCGCCTGCGGCGAGCCGCCGGTGGCCAGCCCGTCGGAGCGTGAGATGTGCACCGCGAGCAGCTCGCTGCCCGAGCCCTTGGCCGCGATCCGGGCCGCTCGGCGGATCAGTGTGCTGCCCTCGGGACCGCCGGTCAGGCCGACCACGATCCGCTCGCGGGCCTGCCAGGTGCTGTCGATGCCCTGCTCGGCCCGGTAGCTCAGGAGGTACTCGTCGACCCGGTCGGCCGTCCAGAGCAGCGCGAGTTCGCGCAGCGCGGTCAGGTTTCCGGGACGGAAGTAGTTGGAGAGCGCCGCGTCGATCTTCTCCGGGGTGTACACGTTGCCGTGCGCCAGCCGGCGGCGCAGCGCCTGCGGCGACATGTCGACCAGCTCTATCTGGTCCGCCCGGCGCACCACCTCGTCCGGCACGGTCTCGCGCTGGCGCACGCCGGTGATGCCCTCGACCACGTCGCCGAGCGACTCCAGGTGCTGGATGTTGACCGTGGAGATCACGTCGATCCCGGCCGCCAGCAGCTCCTCGACGTCCTGCCAGCGCTTGGCGTTGCGGCAGCCGGGCACGTTGGTGTGCGCCAGCTCGTCCACCAGTGCGACCTGGGGGCGGCGGGCCAGCAGTGCGTCCAGGTCCAGCTCGGTGAACTCGGCGCCGCGGTGTTCCATGCTCCGGCGCGGTACGGCCTCCAGGCCGTGCAGCAGTTCCGCGGTGTTGGACCGGTTGTGGTGCTCGACGAAGCCGATCACCACGTCCGTCCCGCGCGAGACCCGCCGGTGCGCCTCGCAGAGCATGGCGTACGTCTTCCCCACCCCGGGGGCAGCCCCGAGGTAGATCCGCAGCCTTCCGCGCGCCATGCGTCCCATTCTTGATCGAGCCACGCCCGAGGACCACCCCGGACACCTGTTCGCGCTGTCGAGACTACGGGGTGACGGGCAATTCGCCTTCGATGGGGCTGGTCAGGAGGCAGATTTAGCGGCATCTTGACGGGTCGTAGCGGGCCGTCGGGCCCGGTGTGCGGACGGCTCGATCCGCCGGGACCGTACGGCCTGCTCAGTCCACGATGTGCCCGTCCCGCAGCTCGACCACGCGGTCGGCCAGCTCCATCAGCTGCGGGTCGTGGGTGGCCACCAGCGCGGTGACACCCTCGCTGCGGACGACGGCGCGCAGCAGCTGCATGACCGCGCGGCCGGTCTCCGAGTCGAGCTGGCCGGTCGGCTCGTCGGCGATGATCACGGCGGGCTCGTTGGCCAGCGCGCGGGCGATCGCCACCCGCTGCTGCTGACCGCCGGACAGCTCGGTGGGGCGCTGCTCGGCGTGATCCGCCAGGCCGACCAGGGCCAGCAGATCGGCCACCCGCTGCTCGCGCCGGGCGGCCGGGACCTTGCGCAGCCGCATCGGGACGCCGACGTTCTCGGCGGCGGTGAGGATCGGGATCAGGCCGAAGGACTGGAAGACGAAGCCGATCCGGTCCCGGCGCAGCGCGAGCCGCCCGGCCTCGTCCAGACCGGCGAGGTCGGCACCGTCCAGCGTGATCCGGCCGGAGGTCGGCGCGTCCAGGCCGCCGACCAGGTTGAGCAGCGTGGTCTTGCCCGAGCCCGAACGGCCGCGGAGCGCGGTGAGCTCGCCGCGGCGGGCGCTGAACGACACACCGCGCAGCGCGTGCACGGCGGTGGGGCCGCTGCCGAAGCTGCGCCAGACGTCCTGGACCTCGATCATGGGGGCGAGGGTGGACGTGCGGGGCGGAGTCGCTTCCGATCGGTTCGTCGGCTGGGTCATCTGGGCGTTCCCCTTCGATCTGCGGCTGCGCGGCCCGGCGGGTGCCCGGCGCTGCGGCTGTGCGGCTGTGCGACCGCGGCTGGGCTGCGGCTTCGCACCAGTGACGCGCGCCGGGGCGGGGAGGTTGCATCGGCCACCCGTGCGGCGACCCGGGCCGTTGCCGAAGCCGCCTGCGCCGCTTCGACCGTCAACCGGTGGGTTCGACCGTCAACCGGTGGTGAGGCGGTCGGCGAGCACGCCGGCAGCGGCCCCGAAGTTGTTGTCGACGCTCACCGCCTGGCCGTAGCCCGGATCGCCCGGGTGGGAGAGCCTGCGCACCCCGAGCACGCCGACCCGCACGCCGCGCACCGCGACCGCGAACTCCTCCAGCGAGATCACCGGTCGCGCCGAGGCGTCCTGGTACTCCTCCCGCAGCACCGTCACGTCGCCGTCCCCCGCGGCCTTCGTGAGCGCGCCGTGACCGCCCTTGCAGCCGTAGACCCCGTCCAGGATCCGGCCGGCCCGCGCGGCCGCGGTGTCGTCCGGGAAGCTGAGCACGTACTGATACGCGGTCGCGGCGGGTGCGGGCGGCGTGGTCGTTGGGTCCCCGGTGTAGTCCTGACCGGCCGTTTCCTCGGCGCCCAGTGCGCTCAGCGACCCGGCCAGGCAGGCCGGCTGCTCGTCGGCCGGCAGCGCGGCACCGGCCGACAGGCCTCCGGGGGGCTGCGCCGACAGCTGCCACGGCCCGTACGTGCCGGCGAGTACCGGCAACTCGCTCAGGCCCAGCGGCATGCCGCCCTCGTTCCAGGGGCGCAGGGACGGCTCGGCCGGCAACGAAGGCGCGAGGTTCTCGGGCCAGCCGAACATGGTGGCGGAGGTCGGGCCCGGGAGGCCGGACATCGAGGTGCCCGTGGTGGTCCGGCCGAGCGGCGGCAGCAGCACGCCGAGCGACACCACCAGCGCTGCGGCACCGGCCGACACCAGCGCCCGACGACGACGGCGCTTACGGATCGCGCGCCGGACCACCGTGGCGACCGGCGGCGCGAACAGGCCGGAGGTCACGTCCAGCCGCAGGCCTTCGAACTGCGCATCGAGCTCGGCGGGCGCGATCGACTGACGCTTCGGCTCGGGGGGAGTCCCGACACGGGCAAGGCCGATGGATGCGGTAGCGGTAGCTGCGCCACCGAGGCCTGCCGTGCCGCTGGGGACGGCGCGGCGCGGCGCGGCGTCATCACGGTCGTGGTCAGACACGGCTGTTCGCCTTCGTCTTCGGTTTCGACTTCGGATCGGTCGGCGCGGGCGGTGACGACTGCTGCGCCTGGGGTTGGGACTGGGACTGGGGCTGCGGCTGGGGCTGCGTCTCAGGTGACTGTCGTGCCTGGCCGCTCTGTTGAAGCAGCGTCAGGTCCGACCCGTTGTCAGCCGAGCCGGGCACATTATCCTCCGGTTCGGGGTCGCCAAGGAGGCCGGCCAGCGCGGTCCGTCCACGGTGCAGCCTGGCCTTGATCGTGCCCAGGGCCACGCCCTCCTCGGCGGCGATCTCGGCGACGGTGAGCCCGCCCATGTGGTGCAGCACGACGGCTCGGCGCTGCGCCTCGGGCAGTCGGCGCAGCGCAGTGACGAGCGCGACCGACTCGGGCCCTGGGCCGGGCATCGGGTTCGCGGGTCCGTGCCTGGTCCAACTCCGCAACGCGGTGCGGGCGCGGCGCCACCGGCTGATCGCGATCCGCTGCCCCGTCAGCCGTACCCAGGCAACCGGATTGTCGTACCCACTGACTCGCGGCCAGTGGTTCCAGGCCCGGACGAACGCCTCCTGCGCCGCGTCCTGCGCCTCCCCCAGATCACCCGTCAGCGCATACAGGTGCGCGACGAGTTGACGGTGCGAGGCCTCGTAGAACGCCTGGAAGCCGTCGGTCTCCCCCGCGCCCTCGTCCGGCGGCTGGACATTGCCCAGCAGGCCGGGCCGGGGACTTCTCGCCATGCCCCCACCTCCCCCAGGCAACTCCGGCACACAGTCCGCCAAGTGTTCCGGAGGCCCGGCACCGCCCGCAAGAGTCCGTCCACGAGCGAAACGGGTTCGAAACGCAAAGAAGCCCCGATCCGTTATGGATCGGGGCTTCTTCGGAATGATTGTTCGGCGGCGTCCTACTCTCCCACAGGGTCCCCCCTGCAGTACCATCGGCGCTGTAAGGCTTAGCTTCCGGGTTCGGAATGTAACCGGGCGTTTCCCTCACGCTATGACCACCGAAACACTATGAAACTGTCAACCGCACCACACCCTGTACTGATGGTGTGGGGTCGTTGTTTCAGAACAACACAGTGGACGCGAGCAACTGAGGACAAGCCCTCGGCCTATTAGTACCGGTCAGCTCCACCCCTTACA
>NZ_JBWXUE010000008.1:97190-253039 GCF_057158765.1 Kitasatospora sp. NEAU-69 | reverse complement strand
TCAAGGCTTCCTAATGAAGTTGTCAAGCCGCTGCGGCAACCGGAGGTACAGCTTGGTAACACCGTCCGTCACGGATGAGTGCCCACATAACGTTGACCCGTCGGCGGGCCAGGGCAAGGACCGCCTGCTTGTGACGCTTGCCTTCAGCGCGCTTGCGGTCGTAGAAGCGCCTGGACTCTGTATGACAGCCGATGCTGATCAACGCCGAGGTGTAGAAGACCCGTTGCAGCCCGCGGTGGTACTGCTGAGGGCGGTGAAGGTTGCCACTGACGCGCCCGGAGTCCCGAGGTGCCGGGGCCAGGCCCGCGAACGACGCGAGACGGTCAGGACTCGCGAACGAAGTGATGTCGCTGCCGATCGCGGCAAGGAACTCAGCGCCGAGCACAGGCCCGATGCCAGGCATGCTGGCGATCACATCGGCGAGTTCGTGCTTGCGAAACCGGTCCTCGATGAGCTTGTCGATCTCCGCGACCTTCCCGTTGAGGACCATCACCTCCTCGGCCAGGGCCTGGACCATCTGGGCGATTGCCTTCTCCCCCGGCACAGAGGTGTGCTGACGCTCCGCGGCCTCGTGCGCGGCGGCTGCCAGCGCGGCAGCGCTTCGAACCTTGCGGTTGCCCAGCCACTTCTCCAAGCGGCTCACACCCGCTCGGCGGATGGCCGCCGGGGTCTGGTAGCCGGCCAGCAGCACCAGCGGCCCGGCGTTGGTCAGCTCCAACACGCGCTCAAGCGCCGGGAACACACTAGTCAGCGTCCCGCGCAACCGGTTGACCGCCCGGGTACGATCACAAACCAGATCGGTCCGCCTAGCCGTGAACAACTTGAGCTCGATGGTGGCCTCGTCGCTAGGGCGCATGGGCCGCAGGTCTCGGCGAACACGAGCCTGGTCCGCGATGACCAGCGCGTCCCTGGCATCGGTCTTGCCCTCGCCCCGGTATCCGTCCGTGGCCCGGTTGACTGCCCGGCCGGGGATGTAGAGCAGCGGCTGGCCGTGGTTGACCAGCAGGGTGATCAGCAACGCGGCACCGCCGTCGGCCATGTCCACCGCCCAGGTGGCCTCCTCGCCCAGGTCGAGGACGTCGTCCAGCAGTTGCAGCAGCTCCAGCTCGTCGTTGACCACGCGTCGGGACAGCAGCTTCCTGCCTTCCGCGTCGATGACGACGCAGTGGTGGTGGGCCTTGCCGCAGTCGATCCCCGCCCATATCCGGCTCATCGTTCTCCTGCCGTGCTCGTCGATGCAGTGCTTACCACGGACGACCTCGCCGGCATTGCCCTACTCAGCGATCTTGTCGCACTTCCTAATCAGCGGCCGAGTCGTCGTGGGGTGCCGGGCGGCCAAGCCATGAGAGCCACGAGCGGCAGCCGCCTGAAAGCCACACCCAGCACCCCTGGGTGATCAAGACCATACGACTGGCTTCATCGACCCATCAACAACGTAGGGCCGCCTGACGGCCGTCCCCGCCGTGCCTATGATCAGACACAGTTACGGATCACACGGCGATCGTTCGGGCGGGGGACGCTGAGATGAGTGCAGAGGCGTTGGCGATGTTGCGGGCAGCGGGAGCGGCGGGGATCGAGCACCCCGGTGGCACCCTGCTGGCGCACCTGGAGCGGGTCGGTGCCCTGCTCACCTCCTGGGGCGCCCGGCCGGCGCTGGTGTCGGCCGGGCTGTGCCACGCGTTCTACGGGACCGACGGGTTCCCGGTCGCACTGCTGGACCTGGAGCGTCGCGCGGAACTGGTCGAGGCGATCGGCGAAGAGGCCGAGGCACTCGTCTACTTCTACGCCGCCTGCGACCGCAAGGCCTCCTACCGCGGCCTGACCGACGACACGGCCCCGCTCGTCAACCGGTTCACCGGCACGCCGATGCCCGCGAGCCGCGAGGCGCGTCAGGACTTCGCCGAGCTCACCGCCGCCAACGAGCTGGACCTCGCCGCGGTCAGCCCGGAGGTCCGCGCCCGCCACGGCGCGAGCCTGCTGGGCCTGTTCACCCGCTGGCAGCCGCTGCTGTCCGAGCCGGCCTGGGCGCACTGCCGCAGCGTGCTGGCCCAGGGCTGACCACTGATCACTCCCGCCGCCGGCGCGCGATTCGATGTGTGGGAGGCTCAGAACCCGTTGCCCACACCGGTCATGCGGGATCGAACTGTGTGGCCGAGAGGATCAGGAGCCGTTCCATGCCGGATGAGATAGCGCTGCGCCCCGTCACCGCCGACGATCTCGACCTGTTCGAGCAGGAGTTCAGCGGGCCGCAGGGCGTCGGCCCCTACCAGTGGTTCGGCTTCCACTCACCGGCCGGCCTGCGCCGCCGCTTCGCGGACACCGGCCTGCTCGGGGCGGACGGCGGGGCGCTCTCCGTCGCCGAGAAGGGGACCACGGTGGGCCGGGTCGAGTGGTTCCCCGGCAGCTGGGGGCGGCCCGACACGTCCACCTGCTGGACCCTGGCGATCGGCCTGGTGCCCGCCGCGCACGGCCGGGGCATCGGCACCCGGGCCCAGCGGCTGCTGGCCGAGTACCTCTTCGACCACACCAGAGCCGAGCGGATCCAGGCCTGGACGGACTGCGCCAACCTCGCCGAGCAGCGCGCGCTGGAAAAGGCCGGCTTCGCGCGGGAGGGCGTACTGCGCTCCGCGCAGTGGCGCGGCGGGCAGTGGCACGACCAGGTGATCTTCTCCATGCTCCGGGGGGAGCAGTCCGACGGCGAAGCGAGCTGACGGCCGGACAGGCTTGAGAAGCCGTTTTCACGCTCGCCGCCGGGCCAGTCGGCGGCGCATGAGCATCGTCAACGACCACAGCACCATCTGCTCACGCACGGCGGGGCAGCGAATCGTCTCGTCCTCGCGTGATCGCCAACGAAAGAGCAACCGATGCAACCGATTGTCCTGTTCGACCTGGACGGCCTTCTGATCGACTCCGAGCCGATCTGGGACGCGGCAAAGCGTGAGGTGTTCGGTCCGCTTGGCCTGCACCTCACAACGGAGATGCAGGCGGCGACGCGCGGGCTGCGGCAAAGGGACATGGTGGCCTATTGGTTCGATCGGGCCACCATTCAAGCCGACCCCGACGACGTCGAGCAGCAGATCGTGGCCGCCGTGTGCCGTCGGCTGGAGGGAGTGGCGCTGAAACCCGGCGCCGAACACGCCGTCGCGGCGTGCGCGCGTGCATCGAGGGCGATGGCCGTCGTGTCGTCTTCGCCGGAGTCGGTGATTCGGCATGCGCTCGCGAGCACCGGCCTTGAACGATCTTTCGATGCCGTGTTTTCGGCCGAAGACGACGAACACGGCAAGCCCCACCCGGGCGCCTATCTCCGCGCAGCCGCCGCCCTCGGCGCGTCACCCGACGAATGCATTGTGATCGAGGACTCGCTCAACGGCGTCCTTGCCGGCGCGTCAGCCCAGATGACGGTCGTCGCCGTTCCCGAGGCCGCTGATCGCTGCGATCCTCGCTTTGCGATCGCCACTCTGGTACTGGAGTCCCTCAAGGATCTCGACACCTCTGTATTCAGCGCGTATGTGTCCAGGGGGAGCCGAAACGCCACGTGAGCATCGCGTGCTGCGGATCCTCAACCGTTCCGCCGAACTCAGTGCAGGCGGCTGCGGCGGCCGCCCGGGGTCGGCGTCGCGCGGCGGGTGCGGGCCGGGCGGGTCGGGCGGGCGTCGGGGCGGGCGGCCGGCTCCTCGGTCGCCGGTGGGGCGGCCGCGGCACGCTGCCTGGCGGCGAGCAGTGCGATGGCTGCGGCGGCCGGGTTCTCGCTGATGCCGAGTGCTCGCATCACCGCCTGATGGCGCCGGCACCAGAGCGGGCTCGCCGCGCTGCCGTCGCCGTAGGTCAGCCGCTCGGGCGGGAGGTAGTGGATCCCGCACTCGGTGCATTCGAAGACGAGTCGCATGTCAGACCGCCATTCCTGAGCCGCCGCACCGTCCGCACGGGCCGGTGAAGCTCTCGACCATCACGCTCTGGGTGCCGTCCGGTGCCGTTTCGACGCTGTGCCGGATCTGCTCGGTCACGCCCGAGCCACTGCAACCACTGCAGGGCCCTGGCGCTCCTTGGTCACTCATGGTGCCGACGGTACCGCGCACAGCCATGATCGGTCAGCCGCTTGGCCGAATCAGGTAACCCGATCGGGTCAACGGACCGGAGGAGATCAGGGCCGGGCCAGGCGGCGTTCCCCGGCCGAGCCGGTCGTGTACTCGATCTCGTAGTGCGCGAACAGCGCCGGCTCGTCCTCGGCCGGCAGGATGTCGTCCAGGCCGATCGAGGGCGCGCCCTTGACCTGGTCCCGGGGGTAGCGCACCTTCAGGTAGCCCGGCCCGACCGTCGCCCCGGTGAGCGGGACGAAGGTCAGGCGGCGCTTGGAGAGCATCCCGATGGTGACCGTTGCGAACGCCGGCTGGTCGGTGTGGGTGTCGACGTAGACGGCCTCCAGCGGCCCGATCTTGCGACCCTCCACGTCCACCACCTCGTGGCCGCGCCACTCCCTGATGTCCTCGGCCTCGAAAGCCACGTCCGTCCTCCTCGCGCCGGTCCGGTCGTTCCATCCTCGCCCGAGCCGGCCCGCCCGGCGCGCTGTGGCCCGCCCGGTCCGTCCCGGGTACCGCTCAGTTGCTGGTCAGCGTGCGGGTCGCGGCGGCGGCTATCGCGATGCCGAGGGTCCAGCCGAGGACGGTCAGCACCACCGTGACCACCGCGGCCGCACCGTGGTACTGCCAGACGTCGGACTGGCCGAAGTGGATCACCGGGATCAGGTGGTCGGCCGCGTACAGCACCGGGTTGAAGGCCGAGGTGTCCTCGGTGGTCACCTTCTGCGGCCTGACCGTGCTGAAGTAGACGCTGCTCGCGGCGAGCAGCGCGATCGCCCAGCCGATCGCGCGCAGCGGGCGGTAGCCGTAGCCGACCAGCAGGTCGACCAGTTGTCCGGGTATTCGGCGCCACCAGCTCAGCCTGCTCCGCTGCGCCCGCTGCCGGGCGAGCAGCACCGTGCGGGCCTCGGCGTCGTTGCCGAGCGAGCGGTAGTACGCGGCCAGTTGCTCGTACGGCTGCGCGCGGAACCCGCCGACCTGCTGGGAGTCCGCCCGCCGCACCTGGCGCCGGATCAGCGGGAGCCGCTGCGCCGCCGTGAGGTACTCGCTGAACGAGCCGTAGCTGAAGCCGTCCAGGTTCAGCCGGCTCGGCCAGGAGTCGAGGTCGTCGCGGATGCCGCCGACCGCGTTCGCACCGTAGAGCGAGAGCAGCGCGTCGGGGCTGGCCATCCCGGCCAGGTTCAGGTGGTTGGTGATCCGGCTGCCGGTCAGCCGGATCTCGTCGGCCGTGTGGAACCCGTCGCCCAGCCGCAGCGAGCCCTCGACCAGCACCCGGCTCGCGTACAGCGCGGGGCGGTCGGCGGAGGCGACGAGCTGCGCCCCGCTGAAGTCCAGCCCGCCGCCGAACCGCGCACCGGGCAGCAGCACACTGCCCGTCGCGGTGAAGCACCGCCCGGCGGTGTCGGTGCTGAACGAGGTCTCGCTGGCCACGGTGAGCGAGTCGCCGCGAAACGCGTACCCCCCGAGGCCGTCCAGTGTGGCGCCGTCGAGCGAGAGCGCGCTGCCGATGTGCGCGCCGGGCAGGCGGAGTTCGCCGTCCGTCTCGATCCGGTCGGCCAGCAGGCTGCGGCCGACCCGGATGCCACCGGCGTTGAGCGAGCGGCCGGCGGGCGCGTGGTTGCGCACCTGCGCGTCGACGAGGACGACCTGTCCGGCGATCTGCGCGTTGATCAGGCTGAACTCGCCCGTCACCTCCGATCGGCTGGCGAGCAGGCTGCCCTCGATCCGGATGCCGTCCGCGTGCACGGCGTGCCCGTCGCGGCCGGTCACCACGGTGTCGCGCAGGTCCAGGGTGCCGCGCACCTGGGCGCCGTACGCGCTGATCGTGGTGAGCTGCGAGCCGCTCAGGTCGATCGACTCGGTGACCGCGTCGTCCAGGTCGACCGGCCCGTCGAACCGGCAGTCGCGCAGCGACAGCAGGTGGGCGACCTGCCCGTGGGCGACGAACAGGTCCCCCGTGATCCGCGCGCCGGCCAGTCGCACCGCGCCGACCGCGCCGATCGCGGCCGGGCAGCCGCCGAGCAGCAGCGCGGAGACCACCTCGCCGCGCACGGTCCGCTCGTCACCCCACCCGTCGGCGTTCGCCGGATCGTCCACGGCCGGGTCGCCGGTCCGCAGGTCGACCGACTCGCCGTACGGGAACGCGCGCCACAGGCGCCGCTCGGTCGCGGTCAGCCGACCGAGACGGCTCGGTACCGTCGTTACGGGGATGCGGTCATGAGTACGAGTCATGTGATCATCCTGCCGCAACCGGCCACCCGCTCAGCCACTCGGTCCACGCGGCCCACCCGCAGCCCACCCGGCCCGAGCGGCCTACGCGGCCCGAGCAGGGTCAGAGCGAACGGATCCGAGCCGGGATCGGGCCGTCCGGCCGCAGGGTCATCCGGAACACCGCTCCAGTGGGCGGGTCGCTGAGCACCGGCACGCAGGTCGGCAGCAGCAGCTCCAGCAGCGCGACCATCTCGCGCAGCGCGAACTGCTGGCCCAGGCAGGCGCGGGCGCCGATGCCGAACGGCAGGAAGCCGCCGAGCCGCTGCGGGCGGTGGGCCGGGTCGAGCCAGCGGGACGGGTCGAACCGCTCCGGCTCCCGCCACACTTCGGGATCACGATGGGTGAGGTACGGGCAGACCAGCACCGGGCTGCCCGCCTCGACCCGGTAGCCGCCGATCAGCTCATCGACCGCGGCGTGCCGGGGGATCAGCCAGATCGACGGGTACAGCCGCAGCGTCTCGTTGATCAGCGCGTTGACGATCTCACGGCGCTCGGCCGCGGTGCCGTAGCGGCAGGTCTGCACCGCCCGGTCGCGGACCTCCGGGTTCTGGTCCAGCAGCAGGAAGAGCCAGGTCAGCGTCGTCGCGGTGGTCTCGTGCCCGGCCACCAGCTGGGTGACGAGCTCGTCGCGGATCAGCTGGTCGGTGTACTCGGGCTGGGTCTTCGCGGCGTCCAACAGGATGTGCAGCAGGCCGGGTTCGGTGGCCCGCGGGCTCCGGTCGATGGCCTCGGCGCGGGCCGCGGCGATCGCCCGGGCCGCGGTGGCGTCGATCTGGGCCAGCGCCTCCTCCATCGCCTCGGGATCCGCGGCCGGCCCGGCGGCGACGGTCGGCAGGTTGGCCACCGCGGTGTCCACGGACTGGAGTTCCTGGCAGGTCCGGCTGTCGAGGGCGTGCCCGGTGAGCGCGCGCCAGATGGTGTCCAGCGCGAAGAACCGCATGTCCTCGGCGATGTCGGTCTGGTCGCCGGTGCGCGCGAGCTCGGACCAGCGCCAGGCGGTGCGTTGCGCCGCCTCGGTGATCCGCTGCTCGTAGCGGCGCATCCCGGTGCTGGTGAACTGGCCCTGGAGCAACCGCCGCTGGCGCTTCCAGCGGTCGCCGGTCACGATCACCACACCGTCGCCGAGCAGCACCCGGGCCCGGTGCGAGTGCTTGACGTACTCCTCCGGGTGACGCGCCAGCACGTCCTGGACCAGCTCGGGGCCGGTCACCAGGACGGTCCGGCGGCCACCGGCGGTGAAGCTGCTGACCGGTCCGAGGACGGCGGCCCTGGTCAGCAGCTCGATCAACTCGCCACCACCGGCCTGCCATTCGGCGACCACCTCGGCCGGCAACTCCGGCGGCGGCGCGACAGCAGGGACGGCAGGGACCGCAGGCGAAACGGCGACCGGCTTCTGTGCCGTGCTCATGAGGCCTCTCCCGTGCGGCGCGTGACGTGACGTTATCCGACCTGACGTGACGAACTGTACCCCATCGGATACTTTGGGCGACCGTGATCTTCACCGATGCGGCCTGCACGGCTGCGACAAAGAGTTGAGAAGCCTGGACACGGCGACGGCCGGGACGGTGACGGTGGACGCCGAGACGGTCGACTACGTCGACGCGGCGGACCGGCCGGTCGGGCGCGGTCCGCGTGGACGGGCGGCCGCACTTGGGCTCCACTACCGGGTGGCCGCCACCGTCTGCACCGACCGGAACGACCGGGTGCTGGTGTACCGCCGCACCGCACGCGCCGCGGTCTACCCGGGATACCACGACGTGCTGATCGGCGGCTCGGTCAGAGCCGGCGAGAGCTACCACGCGGCGGCGGCCCGCGAGCTCGCCGAGGAACTGGGCCTGCGGGCGGCACCGCGGGAGGTCTTCCGGATCCGGCACGACTCGCCCATCGGCCCCTGCTGGCTCGTGGTGCACCGCGCCGAGCTGTCCGGCTCCGCCCTGACCGACGGCGCGCTGCTCGCCGATCCGCGCGAGATCGCCTGGTGCCGACTCGTCCCGGCCCGCCAGGTGCTGGACGGCGCACTGGAGCCGTTCGTCCCCGCCGGCCGGCAGGCGCTGGCCCGACTGCTCGGCCGGCCCCTCGTTCCCGCTTCCCCCGACGCTCCCGCTTGCCCCGACGCCCCCGGAGCCCGCCGATGACCGCCACCTGCCTGCCGCACTCCCCCACACCGACGGCCGGCCCTCACCCGCCGCTCGCCACCGCCACCGCCACCGCCACGACCGACACCCGCGCCCGGCGCTGCCGCGACCGCCTGGCCCAGCGGGTCACCGACCGGGTGGGCGCGGACGGACTGGTCGAAGCACCCTGCGAGAGCCGGGTCCTGGAGTCGGCCATCCTGCTGCACCTGCTCACCGCCGAGGACTGCGCCCCCACCGCCCGCACCCGGCTGCGCCGCTACCTCACGAGCACCCTGGACCTCGGCCCGCCCGACCCGATCCAACTCGCCGCCGCCCGAGCCGTTCTCGGCGCAACGACCCCGGGCACGCCCGCCGCCGAGCGCGCGCTGGCCTCCTTCGACCACTTCACCGCCGGCCGCAAGCAGGTGATGTTCGCGACCATCCTCGCCGAACTGGGCGCCACCGCGTTCCGCCCCACCCCGGCGGCGGCCTTCCGTGCGGACGGCCAACAGAGCTGGCTGCGTCTGGAGATGACCGCACTGCACATCATCTCCGCGCACGGGAACGGCCGACCGCAGGCCGTCACCGACCGCGACTGGTCGGCGCTCGCGCCGGCCGTGCGGCCCGGACCGGTCTGGGAGGCCAACCAGCTGGCCCGGCTGCTCGGACTACTCGCCCTGCGCAAACACCCCTCCCACGCACTGCGCATGACGGTCCGTCAGGCGCTTGCCCGGATCGTCACCGAGCTGCGCCCGGACGGCGGGCTGGCGTTCGTCACCGGGCTGGACGTCTTCGCCACCGCGATCGGCGGGTTCGCACTGGCCGGCACCACCCGCCCCCGGCCGCTGCTCGCGGCGATGAGCGAGGCACTGATCGGGCAGCAACACCCGGACGGGGGCTTCGGATTCACCCGCGGGGTGGCCCAGAGCGACGTCGACGACGCCTCCTACGCGATCGAGTTCCTCCGCGCGGTCGACCGCGGCGCACCGCACTCGGCGACCGCCCGCGCCGTGGCCGCCGCCGAGGGCTACCTGCTCGCGCAGCGCAATCCCGACGGCGGGTTCCCCACCTTCGCCCGCGGCACCCAGTCGGAGATCGCCATAACGGCCGCCGCCGTCAACGCACTTGCCCCAAACCCGGTGCACCGGGCGGCCGTCCGGCAGGGCGTCGCGTTCATCGCCGAGCGCCAGGGCCCGCAGGCCGTCCCGGAGCGCAGCTGGAGCCGGAACGCCAGCAACGCGCTCTTTCGCACCGTGCTGGCCTGCGACGCGGCGCCCGGCGCACCCATCGCCCGGCAGCTGAAGCGACGAGCGGTCGAGCAGCTGGCGGCGACCCAGAACCCGGACGGCGGCTGGGGCCACCAGGCGGGCGACGAGAGCGATCCGATCAGTACCTCCTACGCGGCGATCGCGCTCTCACGCAGCCCTCGGTACGCCAATCGGCTGAATCGTTCCGTCGAATTCCTGATCGAGCGCCAGCAGTCGGACGGCGGCTACCTCAGCCGGCCGGACCAGGCCGGACCGCGTCCGCTGCTCTACGACGCCCCCGCACTCGCGGACGTCTGCGTGCTGCTCGCGCTCGCGCACGCGGTCGGGCCCGACCGGGCACCGGCGGCCCGGCGGCCCGCGCTGCCGAGGGGTCGCGCGGCCGACCGGGCGACCCGTGGACATCGCCCTGGCAGCACAGCAGTTCGGACCGGCGGCGCAGCAGGTCCGAGTGGGTGACGGCGTTCACTCGTTGGCGGGGCGGGCCCGGATCCCGCTTGTGGTCCGGTCGCGAATGCAGTTCTATCAGCGAGCCCGCCGGGACACCGCGCGGCTCGGAGAGGAACCCGCCAACCGTGCCCACCCCGCCCGCCCCCGCCGCCATCGCTCCGGGAGGCCTGCCGCTCGTCGGCCATGCTCGCCAACTGCTGCGGCACCGGCTCGAGTTCCTGGAGTCGCTGCGTGGGCACGGCCCGGTGGTGGCGATCCGGCCCGGGCCGGGCCGGCCGGCGTTCGTCCTGAACGACCCGCAGCTCGTGCGGGAGGTGCTGACCAGGCGCGCGGTCGAGTTCGGGCTGAGCCCGCAGTTCCGGGTGATGAAGCGGATCATCGGCAACGGCCTGCTCGTCACGGACGGCCCGTTCCACCGCCGCCAGCGCCGGCTGATCCTGCCGGCCTTCCAGCACGCCCGGATCGCCGAGTACGCGCGGACGATGAGCGCGCTCACCGAGGAGCGGCTGGACCGCTGGCCGGGTGACGGACAAGTGCTCGACATGAGCCGGGAGTTCAGCGAGCTGGCGACCGAGATCACGGTCCGCTGCCTGTTCGGTGGCGGAGTGGATCAACGCGGCGTCGCCACCGTGGTGGCCGCACTCCCGGACCTGATGCGCTGGGCGGGCAGCCGTGGCCTGGACCCGACCGGGCTGCTGGCCCGGCTCCCGACCCCGCTCAACCGCCGGTTCCGGCGCAGCATGACCACGCTCGACGCGCTGCTCGCCGACCTGATCGCCACCCGCCGGGCCGAGCCGCGCGGGGCGGCGGACGAGGTCGGTGGCGATCTGCTCTCGGCGCTGCTCGCCGCCCGGGACGCCGACACCGGGGAGCCGATGGCCGACCAGCAGGTGCACGACGAGGCGATGTCCCTCCTCCAGGCGGGCACCGAGTCGGTCTCCCGCACACTCACCTGGAGCGTCTACCTGATCGGCCGCAACCCGGAGCTCCGGGAACGGCTGCAGAGCGAGGCCGACCGCGAACTGTGCGGCCGGACGGCGCAGTTCGACGACCTGCCACGGCTCGACTACACCCGCAAGCTGCTGCACGAGGCGCTGCGGCTCTACCCGCCGGGCTACCTGATCTCCCGCGCCGCGAAGGTGGACGTCGAACTCGGCGGCCGGCGGATCCCGGCCGGGAGCATGGTGATGTTCTCGCCGTACGCACTGCAGCGCGATCCCGCCTGGTTCCCCGAGCCGGAGCGCTGCGACCCCTCGCGCTGGGATCTCTCCGCCGAGCGATCCGTACGGTCCGAGCAGTCCGACGGCCTCGGGTGCCCCGAGCGCCCCAGCCGGGCGGATCCGCAGGCCTTCCTTCCGTTCGGTCTCGGCGCGCACGGCTGCCTCGGCGAGTCCTTCGCCTGGACCCAACTCGTCATCGTGCTGGCCTCGATGGCCGCACGCCGGGAGCTCCGGCCGGTCTCCGCGGCGCCCGTCGAGCCGGTGCCGACCTTCTCGCTCACGCTCGGCGCCCTGCCGATGACGGTGCACGACCGCTCGGCGGCGCCGAGCCGCTCACGCGAGAAGGCCCAGCCCGGCGACTGCCCCGCCGAGAGCGCGACTGCCGACAGCAGCACCACCACGTGAACCACTGCCGACGTCACCACCACCGAAGCCATCGTGAACAGAGGGAGAACGCCATGCCGTTCGAGGAGCTGAAGGATCTGCTGGTGGAGATCGGCACCCCCGAGGAGCTGATCGAGCCGCAGGCGCTGCGCGAGGAGGCCGGGGTGGACTCGCTGGCCATCGCCGAGCTGGTGCTGGTGTTGCGCCGGCAGTTCGGCGTCGTCGTCGAGGAGGAGAAGCTGCACGCCGCCGCCACGCTCGCCGAAGTGGCCGAAGTCATCGACGCGCACCAGGCGGTGGCCTCATGAGCCGAGCCGAGGTCGCGGTCACCGGGATCGGGCTGCTGACGCCGGCGGGCGACGGCTGGGCGACGAGCTGGGACCGGGTCTGCAAGGGGCTGCCGACCTCGGCGCTCGCGCCGACCGCCGATCCTGTCCCCCATCTCTCCTGCACCGCACCGCCGTTCGACCCCGAGCGACTCGGCCGGGCCCGCTCCCGCCGACCCGACCGGGCGACGGCACTCGCACTGCTCGCGCTGCGCGAGGCGCTGATCGACGCCGACTGGGACCCGGCCGCCGGCGACCGCGCCCGCGTCGCCGTGGTGCTCGGCTCCGGGCTCGCCGGGAGCACGACGCACGAGGCCGAGCACCGGGCGCTGCTGGCCGGCGGCGCGGCGGAGCTCTCCGCGATGGCCTTCCCGAGCACCTTCGGCAACTCGCTCTCCGCGCAACTCGCGATCGACATCGGTGCCACCGGGCCCTCGTTCACCGTCAACACGGCCTGCGCCTCCGGAGCCTCCGCGATCGGCCTGGCCGTGGACCTGCTGCGGCTGGGCCGCTGCGACCTGGTGGTCACCGGTGGCTCGGACGCCGCTCTGCCGCCGTACCACATCGCCGGCTTCGACCGGCTGGGCGCCCTGTCCCGGCGATTTGACGATCCATCAGGCGCGCTGCGCCCGTTCGACGCGGACCGCGACGGCTTCGTGATCGGCGAGGGCGCGGGGATCCTGGTGCTCGAACGGGCCGCCGACGCCCGGGCCCGCGGTGCCCGGCTGCGGGCACTGGTGCTCGGCCACGGCTCCTCCAGCGACGCCCACCACGTGGTGAAGCCGCACCCCGAGGGCACCGGTCTGCGGTCGGCGCTGAGCGCGGCACTGGCGGACGCGGACGCCGCCGGCTCCGACGTCCGGTACGTCAACGCCCACGGCACCGGCACGCCGCTCGGCGACCTGGTCGAGGCGAGGGTGCTGGCCGACCTGCTGCCGCACCGGCCCGCCGTCAGCTCGACCAAGGCGGTGACCGGGCACCTGCTCGGCGCGGCCGGCGCGGTGGAGGCGGTGCTCACGGTGCTCGCGGTCGAGAGCAGCCGGATCCCGCCCACCGCCAACCTCGCGACGCCCGGCCGCGGCATCGAACTCGACCTGCCCACCGAGTGCCGGCTCGGCCGGATCCCGCTCGCGCTCTCCGGCTCGGTGGGCTTCGGCGGGCAGAACACCGTGCTGGCGATCGGAGCCGCCTGACCATGCCCAGCCACCCGGCCGGCACCGAGTCCTCGGGCTCACCCGGCGCGATCACCAGCGCGGCGGACGCGCTGCCCGACCCACGTCCCGAAACACCGCCTACGGTGCCGGCCCCGCGTCCGCTCTGCGTCCAGGACCGCCTGGTGCTCAAGCTCGTCGAGCTCGGCACGGATCCGGCCATGCACCTGGGACTGGCCCTGCTGCTGGACGGCGAGCCGCCGACAGCGGCCGAGCTGGCCGAGGAGCTGGCCCCCCGGCTCGCCGCCGCCCCCGAACTCACCTGCCGGCTCGGCGGATCACGCCGGCGACCGCGCTGGGAGCCAGACCCGGCGTTCGACCTGAGCGCCCACCTGCACGAGCACCCCGGCCCGGCCGGCTCCACCACACCAGCCACCACGGCCGACCTGCTGGCCGAGCTGATCGAAGAGCCGCTGGACCGCACCCGGCCGCTCTGGGGCCTGTGGATCGCCCGCCGGCCCGGCGGCGGCCACCTGCTCTGCTACCGGGCCCACCACGTGTTCCAGGACGGCCTGGCCGCCGTCGAGACGGTCCAGCGACTCTTCGGACCGGCCGCGCGCCTCCCGCGCCAGGTGAGCCGTGAGCAGCACCCACCGGCCCGCTGGCAGGCCGACCTGCTGCGGGAACTACTGCCGCCGATGCGCCGCGGCGCGCACTGGTCCGCCCTGGACACCCCGCCGAGCGGTCGGCGCGCCGTGCACACCGCCTGCGCGGAGCTCGGCCGCCTGCACGCGATCTCCCGGGCCACCGGCGCGAACACGCACCAGATCGCGCTCGCCGTCCTCACCGGCGCGCTGCGGGCCTGGCACCCCGCGGACTGGGCCGCCCCCGGTCCCGGGCTGCGGGCCACCCTGGCCGTCAGCGTCCGCCCGCCCGACCACCCGCACCGGCTGCTCGGCAACAGCAGCGGCGTCGCCGGCGTCGCGCTGCCCTGCGCCGAGCCGTCACCACTGGACCGGCTGCGGATCCTCCGCGAGCAGGTCACCTTCGCCCGGTTCGCCGCGCTCGGCCGCCGGCACCAGGTGCTCTACCAGCGGCTGCCGTACTGGTGCGGCGCGCTGAGCCTGAGCCGCAGCATCGACCCGCGCTACACCCCGCTCACCCTCGCCGACGTCCGGCTGCGCCACCCGCTGACAGTCGCCGGCCGACCGGTCGCCGAGCTGTATCCGCTGCCGGTGTCGGTGCCGGGCCAGCCGCTCTTCGTCGCCTGGTCGGCCGACCGGCACCGGCTCTACGTCACCTTCCTGGCCGACGCCGCACTCCCGGGGGCCGACTCACTCCCCGCGCTGTGGCACGACGCCCTGGCCGAGCTGGAGCGCAGCGGATAGGGCCCGCCGCACACCGGCCACGCGTACCGTCCGCCGGGTCGAGAATGAAGGAGGGGCGGCCCGTCCACCCGCCGGGCCCGCCCCCGGAAGCCGCAGCGTCGCCAACCGCAGAACCGCAGGTGAGAGCGATGACCATCCCGTTCCCCTCCGACCCGGACGTGGCCCCGCCACGCCCCTTCCCGCCCGAGCCGCTGCCACCGGAGCCGATGCCGCCCGACCCAACGCCGCAGCCCCCGCGCCCGCCCGTCCCGGGTCCGGACCCGACCGACCCGGAGCCGCCCGAAGCCCGGCACCGCTGACCCCAAGCTGACCCACCGCGCCTGCCCGTCCCCCCGACGGCCGCCGCCGGGGAGCCCGCTCGCGCACTCCCGCCCCAGGGCCTCTCTTATGGCTCTTGCCGGGCGCGCGACGCCGGGCATCCCGCCTGGACGCACCGGCGAATCATCCAAGTACGACCCAGTACGAGGACGATCCGCCGGCACGCCCAGCCGGGCGCCCAACGCCGCGCGCCGATCCGGCAAGACCCATAAGAGAGGCCCTAGCGTGTGAGCGATGACCACCGATGTCGCTCTCCACGGATCCCTCGGTCGGCTGGGCCGGTTCTGCTACCGGCGGCGCCGGCTGGTGGTCGTGCTCTGGGGGATCGGCCTCGTCCTCGTGATGGCCGTCGGGTTCGGCTTCTCCGCGCCCGCCGACAACATGTTCACCGGCGGGAGCTCGGAGTCCGCCCAGGCCCAGAACCTGATCAAGGAGCACTTCCCGGAGCGCAAGGGCAGCCTGCTCACGCTGGCGATCGAGGCACCGGCCGGGATCGCCGACCCCGCGGTGCACGCCCGGGTGGACGCACTGATCGCGCAGCTGGCGAGCGCCCCGCACATCACCTCGGTGCACTCGCCGTACAGCACGCCGGGCCAGATCTCCCAGGACGGCACGATCGCGTTCGCGCCGATCCAGTCGGACACCAATCCGCTGCCGACCGCCGAGGTCAAGCACCTGATCGACGAGACCAAGGCGGCGAGCGGCAACGGCGTGACCTTCGCGCTCGGCGGCGCCGACGTGGTCACCGCGGAGACGCCCTACGGCGGCAAGTCGGACGCGATCGGCGCGCTCGCCGCGATGCTGGTGATCCTGATCGCGTTCGGCTCGCTGCTCGCGATGGGCCTGACCATGCTGGCGGCGCTGTTCGGCATCGGCAGCGGCCTGGCGCTGACCTTCCTGCTCGGCTACGTCTTCCCAGCGCCCTCGTTCAGCCCGATCGTGGCGACGCTGCTCGGCCTGGGCGTCGGCATCGACTACGCGCTCTTCATCGTCACCCGCTACCGCGAGGGCCTCGCCGACGGCGCGGACCCCGAGCAGGCGGTGATCATCTCGATCTCCCGGGCCGGCCGGGCGGTGCTCTTCGCCGGCGCGACCGTGGTGATCGCGATGCTCGGCCTCTTCGTCGTCCAGCAGAAGCTGCTCAACGCGACGGCCGTCGCCGCCTCGGTGACGGTGCTGATGACGATGATCGCCTCGATCACGCTGCTGCCCGCGCTGCTCGGCTTCGCCGGGCACGGGATCGACCGGTTCAGGCTCCCCTACCTCGGCCGGACCGGCTCGCGCAGCCCGCTGGCCGAGCGGTGGGCCCGGGTGATCCAGCGGCGCCCGGTGACCGGGCTGGTCGTGGGGGCCACCGTGATGATCGTGCTGGCCATCCCGGCCTTCTCGATGCGGCTGAGCTTCGAGGACAACAGCACCGAGCCGCACGACACCAGCGGCTACGCCGCACACCAGATCCTGACCAAGGGCTTCGGCGCGGGCTACGACGCGCCGTTCGTCATCGTCACCGAGCTGCCGCCGGGCGGCGCGGCCCACCTCGACCAGCTGATCAGCGCGGTCGAGCACACGCCCGGGGTCGCGCAGGTGACGCCGGCACAGATCAGTACGGACGGCGAGGCCGCACTCTTCATCGCCTACCCGACGACCGCGCACCTGGATCCCGCGACGCCGCAGCTGCTGGACCGGCTGCGCGGCGAGGTGATCCCGGCCGCCGTGGCCGGCACCGGCCTGGTCGTGCACGTCGGCGGCCCGACGGCCGGCGACACCGACTTCGCGAACGAGGTCAGCGCGCGGCTGCCGTATCTGATCGCGACCGTGATCGGTCTGGCCCTGGTGCTGCTGCTCTTCCTGGTCCGCTCGGTCGCGATCGCGCTGAAGGCGGCGGTGATGACGCTGCTCTCGGTCGGCGCCGCGTTCGGCGTGCTGGTCGCGATCGTGCAGTGGGGCTGGCTCGGCTCGCTGCTCGGGTTTCCGACCACGGCGCCGATCACGGCATGGGTGCCGCTGTTCATCTTCCCGATCCTGTTCGGGCTCTCCACCGACTACGAGGTCTTCCTGGTCTCGCGGATCCGCGAGGAGTACGACGGCGGCCTGGACACCCGGGAGGCGGTGGCGCGCGGCCTGGGCCGGACCGCGCGGGTGATCACCACGGCGGCCGCGATCATGGTGACGGTCTTCCTCTCGGTGCTCGCCACGCCCGACATCGCGGTCAAGGAGTTCGGCCTGGGCCTGGCGGTCGCGGTCTTCCTGGACGCGACGCTGGTCCGGATGGTCCTGGTCCCGGCGATCATGGAGCTGCTCGGCAAGGTCAACTGGTGGCTGCCGCGCTGGCTGGACCGGCTGCTGCCCCGGGTCTGACCGACGCGGTCCCGCCTCCCACCTCGCGCCGGTCAGGCCGGGCGGTGGTAGCTGCGGCCGTCCCGGGTGCGGGAGAGCCGGCCGCTCTCCACCAGGTAGCGGCGCAGCGCCGACCAGTCGTCGTACACCGTGCCGATCGCCTCGTTGACCTCCGGCTCGGTGTAGCTGCGCTCGGGCTCGAAGAGCGTCGCGGCGAGGTGGTCGAGCAGCTGCGCGCGGCGGGCCTCCTTGCGCGGGATCGTGGTCAGCCGCCCGTCCGAGAAGAATGCGGACAGTTGACGGTCGGCGGGCTCCGACATGAGCGGGCTCCTTCACTCGGTCGACGGACGGTGGCGTGCGGTCCGAGGCTGGCAGAGCACGCGGGGGCTCGGCACCTGGTTTTTCTCCCGCTGCCGATCGCCGCCGGGAGCCGCCACCGACGGCCGCCCGCTCAGCCTTCCGCCGGGCGAGCCGCGAACGCTACTCTCCGGTAATGAACCTCCGCCGATCCGGCGGAGCCGGAGGCCGGGAGTTGCCGTGCTGGGATCGAAGCGTTCCGCGAAAGCGCTGAGCGGACTGCTGCTCGGGATGGGTGTCGCACACTTCGCGGTGCCCCGCCAGTTCGACGCGATCGTGCCCCGGTCGCTGCCGGGCAGCCCGCGCAGCTGGACGTACGCGAGCGGGGTCGCCGAACTCGCGGTCGGCGCGGCCGTCGCGATGCCGCGCACCCGCCGGGTCGGCGCACTGGCCGCCGCCGGACTCTTCGCCGCGGTCTTCCCCGCCAACGTCAAGATGGCGTACGACTGGCGCCACCGCCCGGCACCGCAGCGGGCCGTCGCGCTCGGGCGGCTGCCGCTCCAGGCGCCGCTGATCCTCTGGGCCCTGCGGATCGGCCGCACCGAGGCGGGCCGGCACCAGGGCTAGGACCTGTCCGGGCGTCGTTAGCCCTGCTGTCACCGGCCTTCAGCTCTGCTGAGCACCCGATGGCACGGCCGAGGTCCACAGTGGAGCCCGGCAGGCGTCGAGGTCGCCTGCCGGACGCTCCCAAGGAGGCTGGCCCATGTCCGCGCCCATGTCCGTGCCCGTGCCGAACCGTTTCGCCGCCTGCGCGGCCGCGCTCGCCGCCACCGTGGTCCTCGGCGGCTGCGCATCCGGCTCCTCCGCAAGCAGCGGTGGCGCACCGGCCGCGGCCTCGGTGGCGGCCCCGGCACCGGCCGCGGCCGCCCCCCGTTGGGTGATGGCACTGCCCGACAGCGTCGCCGGGCACCCGCGGATCCAGCCGAGCGCGGCCCAGCTGAAGAAGATCACCGACACCTGGGCACAGACCTCGGCGCAGGTCGGCGCGACCGGAGACGTGGTGGTCGGGGTCTACGACGATCCCTCGGAGGACGCCTGGCTGATCGTCACCGGCGTCAACGGCAAGGGCTTCACCCCCTCGAACGTGACCCGGCTGTCGACGGCACCGACCGCGACCAACGACGGCCAGGGCGATGCGATCACGCACAACTTCAAGCAGGTCGCCCCCGGCCCGAACGGCGGCGCCGACACCTGCGACGAGGACTTCCAGGCCGGCCGGTCGCTGCTGGGCACCATAGCGGCGGAGAACACCTCGTGCTTCTGGATGACGCCCACCACGTTCGGCGGTATCACCTTCTACAACAAGCAGGACAACAAGATCGACGCGCACTCGGCCGACATCACCGCGGACGTCGCCGGCCCGATCATGCTCGCCGTCCGCGCCGCCGCCGAACACCAGCGCTGAGCAGCGTCACAAGCGATCGCCGACCGCTCCGGACAGGCCCTAAGCCCGAGGAGCCGTCAGGCCCGGCCTGAGCAGGTACGGCTCCCGCTCCAGCACGCCCAGCCCGGCCACCGCCAGCGAGGCCTCCCGGGTCGCCTCCGTCACGGCGGCCAGCACCGCCTCCACCGCAGGTGACGGCCCGTCGGCCGCGGTGCGGTAGTAGCCGCGCAGCTGCATGTACCCCGGCACCGGCAACGCGGTGACCGTCAGCCCCCACTCGCCGCGCATCACCGACGCCGTGCCCGCCGACAGCACCGCCGCGCCCAGCCCGCCGCGCAACAGCGTCTGGGTCGCCGCCCGGGAGGTCGCCAGGTGGCGCCGGGCGGGCGTCAGAGCGTGGGTGGCGGCGAGCCGTTCGAAGACCTGCCCGGCCGCCGATCCGGGCGCGCCGACGATCCACGGCGCCCGGTCGAGCTCGGCGAACGAGGCCGGGCACGGCCAGTTCGGCGGCACCACGACCCGGTACTCGTCCTGCAGCCGGATCTGGTAGAGCACACCGGCCGGGGTCTGCGGCGGCGCCTGGTCGTAGCAGGTGACGAGCGCGAGATCGACGTCCCCGTTGCGCAGGCTGTCCAGTGACGGATTGTCGGCCTTCTCCTCGTGCAGGACCGGTTCCAGCAGCGGGTGGCGCTCGGCCAGCAGCCCCAGCGCGTGGCAGACCACCGGCAGGTAGGACGGGATCGCGCCGATCGTCACCGGTCCGGCCACCGGCGCGCCGATCAGGGCGAGATCGCGCTCGGCGCGGTCCAGCTCCTCGGCGATCCGCCGTCCGCGCGCGGCCAGCGCCCGCCCGGCGGCGGTCAGCTCGGAGCGGGCCCCACTGCGGTCCAGCAGCGGGACGCGGGCCTCCTGCTCCAGCCGGGCGAGCGCCTGCGAGACGGCGGACGGCGTGACGCCCAGCCGCCGCGCGGCCGCGCTGATCCCGCCGAAATCCGCGACGGCGTGCAGCACGAGCAGCCGCTTCGGGTCGAGGTCCATGCCGCTCATCAGACCGGTTCCCGGCCCGCCGGCGCAAACCCCGACCATGGACGTCCTCGACCGGGGGCGCCGGGCCCAAGCGAGTGAACCCGGTGCCCCCGGGCCGGGTCGGCCGTTTCGCCGCCCGGTCGATCGGGCACCCGCCGGACATGAACGAGCACATCACGGTCGAGGCACTCGGCGACCACGAGTACCTCGTCCGCCTCAGCGAGTACGGCCGGTCCTGCCAGACCCGGTTCCGGGCCGACCCCGGGGTGCTGGACTCCCTCGGCGTCGGACCGGACAGCGAACGCCGGGCCGTCGAGCAGATCGCCGACTTCCTGATCGAGCATCAGGACGCCTGGGACCTACCGCCGTGGCTCGACCTCGACGACGTCGTCGCGAGCTACCGGGACTTCCCCGCCGAGCTGCACCGCCGCCTCAGCGCGGCCTGAGGCCCGGCGGGCCACGGCGAACCACCGCCGGCCGCGGGTGGCCGGCAGCGTTCTGCTGCGCCGGACGGGCGAAGGCGTCCCCCACTCGCCGCAGTTCGGGCGGCGGCCACGCCGGCGCCCTCGTTAGGGTGCTGGAGAAGCTCAGCGTTTTGCATACAAGCACACGATCCCTCGGCCGAGGGAGCACCGGCGACCGACGGAGCATCAGTTCCGCTCAGCAGCAGAGCGCCAGCGAGCCAGCCGACCGGCACCCCGTCCGGTCCGAGCACAAGGACACGGATGCGCAGCGCTCCCCGCCTGACCTCAGCCCTGGCCCCGCTCATGACCGCCGGCCTGCTGCTCGCGGGCGCCGGGCCCGCCGCGGCCATCGCCGCCCCCGGCCCGGGCTTCCCGACCCGGTACACCGCGCCGTACCTGGAGGCCTGGCGGTCCGGCACCTCGCTGACCGAGGCTCAGAGGAGCACCGGGCTCAAGTACTTCACGCTCGCCTTCGTGATCAGCGACGGCGGCTGCAACGGTTCGTTCAACGGAACCGTCTCGGTCGAGGACGAGGGCTGGCAGTCGGCCGTGAACAAGCTGCGGGCGAGCGGCGGCGATGTGATCGCCTCGTTCGGCGGCGGGCTGGGCACCGAACTCGCGCTGGTCTGCGACACGCCCACCGCGCTCAAGGCCGCCTACCGCCGGGTGATCGACTCGCTCAACCTGACCCGGGTCGACTTCGACATCGAGGGCGACACGCTCGACGACGCCGACTCCGTCGAGCGGCGCAACCAGGTGATCGCCGACCTCCAGCACGAGTACGCGGCCGCGGGCCGGCGGCTCGCCGTGCACTTCACGCTCCCGGTCAATCCCGACGGCCTGTCACCGAGCGCGCTGCACCTGCTGACCGACGCGAAGCGCCGGGGCCTGGACGTCTCCGTGGTGAACATCATGACCATGGACTACGGCCCGGACTTCGACATGGGCCGGATCGCCACCATGGCCGCCCGTGAGCTGCACGAGCAGATGGCCCGGATCTGGCCGGAGAAGAGCGACCGGGAGCTCTGGGGGATACAGGGGAACACCCCGATGATCGGCGTCAACGACGTCACCAACGAGGTCTTCTCCACCCGGGACGCCGAGGCACTGGCGAACTTCGCCAACGCCAAGGGGATCCAGCTGCTCGCGTTCTGGTCGCTCGGGCGGGACAAGGCGTGCTCGTCCGACGGCGTCCTCTCCGACACGTGCAGCGGCACCGCGCAGCGGCTGCACGAGTTCGCCACCGTGCTCAACCGGCCGGAGCTGCGGCCCGTCCCCGACCTGCGCTCGCCGCGCTGCACCACGTGGCTGAGCCGCAACTGCACCGGGCAGCCGGCCGGCGGGACGGTACTCGACTGGCAGACCTCGCTGCGCCCGCAGACCGTGCAGCCGGACCCGGAAGTGCAGCGCGGCCGGTGCGAGGGCCGCTGGTCCTGGCCGATGGCGGGGTGCCGGCCCGGCGGCTGACGCCGGACGGCCCGAGGGCCAAGCGCCAGGCATACAGCCATACAAGCGACCGTCCGAGCGGTTGAACCGGACGTCCGGACGCACCGGTTCCCCGCGTGGCCCGGCCGTTCGCGTCCCGGACGCCGGTAGAACGGTGCCTGTGCTACGAGTCCCGACCGCGCTCCTCGCCCTGTCCCTCGCCTGCGCCGCCGGCCTCGCCGCCCCGGCGCACGCCTCGCCCGCCGCGCCCACGCCGTCGCCGTCCGCCCCGGGCCCCGGCGGCGGAACGGCGCTCCAGCAGCAGTTCGCCGCGGCCGCCGCCGAGTTCGGCGTGCCACAGAGCGTGCTGCTGGCGCTCGGCTACCAGGAGACCCGGTGGGAGTCCCACCAGGGCCGGCCGAGCACCACGGGCAACTACGGCGTCCTCGGCCTGACCGACGCTGACCTGCCCGGGGCCCCCGGCGCCCCCGCCACCCACACCCTCGCCGCGGCGGCGAAGCTGATCCACCGTCAACCGGACGAGCTGCGCACGGACAGCGCGCAGAACCTGCGCGGCGGCGCCGCGCTGCTCGCGCAGTACCAGCGGACGACCGGATCGGCGCCCGCCACCGACCCCGCCCTGTGGTACGGCGCGGTGGCCCGGTTCGGCCAGGCCGGCGCGACCGACCGGGGTGCCGAGGCGGCCGGCCAGGTCTTCGCCGACCGGGTGTTCCGCACGATCCGGGCGGGCGCGGCCCGCACCACTCCCGAGGGCCAGCGGGTGGTGCTGCCCGCCGATCCCGGGCTGCGGGTGGCCGCGCGGGCCCGGACGGCCGCACCGGAGAACGCCGAGTGCCCGGCCGAGCTGGGCTGCGACGTCTCACCCGCCGCGTACGCGCTGACCGACCCGAAGGATCCGACCTCGTTCGGCAACTACAGCCGCGCCAACCGCCCGCAGGACGGTCAGCAGATCCGCTACCTGGTGATCCACGACACCGAGGGCGGCTACCAGGGCTCGATCGACGCGTTCCAGGACCCCCACAACCAGGCCAGCGCGCACTACCTGGTCCGGTCCCACGACGGCCACGTCACGCAGCTGGTGCCCACCCGCGACGTCGCCTGGCACGCCGGGAACAAGACGATCAACATGCACAGCATCGGCATCGAGCACGAGGGCTTCGCGCTCCCGAAGGACCGGCCGACCTGGTACTCCGAGCAGCTCTACCAGTCCTCCGCGACGCTGGTGCGCTACCTCGCCGGCCGCTTCGGCGTCCCGCTCGACCGCCAGCACATCATCGGCCACGACGACGTGCCCGGTCCGACCCAGGCCGCCGTCTCCGACATGCACTGGGACCCGGGCACCTTCTGGGACTGGAGCCACTACCTGGAGCTGCTCGGCGCACCGATCGGCGGGGGCGTCGACCGGCCGCCGCTGGCCGGTGAGACGGTCACCATCGCGCCGCCGTTCGACACCACGAACGAGCCCCCCGTGGACGGCGTGTCGGCCCGCCCGGAGAACTTCGTCTACCTGCGCACCCGCCCGTCCGCCGACGCCCCGCTGATCAACGGCGGCGGCACCGCGGCCGACGACTGGAGCGACAAGGCGGTCACCGGCGCGCGGTACGTGGTGGCCGACCGGCAGGGCGACTGGACGGCGATCTGGTACGGCGGTCAGCAGTGCTGGTTCTTCGATCCGACCGGCCGCAACGCGCGCACCGACGACCGGCCGAGCACTCTGCTCACGCCGCGCGCCGGCCTCGCGTCGATCCCGGTGTACGGCCGGGCCTTCCCGGAGGCCGCCGCGTACGCCCGCTACCCCGCGATCGACCCGCCCGCCGTGGTCGCGCTGAAGGCGACCATCCCGGCCGGGCAGGCGTACCTCGCGGCCGAGGAGACGGCGAAGCCCGCCGACTTCTACTACGACCAGAACATCAACGGCGACGCGCCCGACGACCGGACGCTGGTGGTCGGTCAGGAGACCTACTACCCGATCCGGTACAACCACCGGCTGGCCTTCCTGAAGGCCGCCGACGTCCAGCCGCTCACCGCGGAGGGTGCCCGGGTCATGGCCGCGCACGGCTGGCGGCACTGACGGCGCTGACGGCCCGTCGGGCTCCCGCTCGGCGGGCTACGCCGAACGGGAGCCTCTCCGGGCGAGCGCGTGGCGCCGGGCCCAGACGCCGGCCGACACCCGGGCCAGCAGCCCGGCGGCCGGATCACGCTCCCGCTCATCCGCTCCGGAGGCCAGCGGACCGGTGTAGCAGACCGCCAGCACGTACGGCGCCGCGTCGTCGGGGTACACCACACCGGCGCTGTGCCGGACGCCCGGGATCCAGCCGTTCTTGAACGCGATCCTGGTCCCCGGCGGCAGCCCCGCCGCCAGGTCCACCCGCCAGCTGTTCGCCTCCAGCAGCGCGAGCACCTCCGGCTCCAGCGACCGCAGCAAGCGCACCAGGTCGTGTGCGGTGACCCGGTTGCCGACGCCCGCGGCGCGGGCCGCGAGGTCCTCGATACCGCGCGGGCTGGAGCTGTGGGTCGCCCCGGCCCGCCGCCAGACCTCGGCCACCGCCGGCTGCCCGACGGCGGCCAGGCACAGGTTGGTCGCCAGGTTCGACGAGTGCGTGATCATCCGCTCCGCGAGCCAGCGCAGGTCGGCCGTACCACCGCCGAGCAGCAGCCATGGCTCGGGATCACTGTCCCACTCACGCTCGTTGCCGAAGCTCCCGCCGACGGCCGAGGTGAAGCTGTTGACCACCGGAACCCGCGCGTCCAGGTCCAGCGCGCTGCGGTACAGCGCCGCGAGCACCGCCACCTTCATCGTGCTGGCGGCCTCGTGCGTCACGTCCGCGTGCCGCAGCAGCACGGGCGCACCGTCCAGCGGCGCGGCGACGACGGAGAGCACGGACATGGTTCCTCCAGCTGCCACCTGACGGTACGTCACCCATCGTCACTCTAGCTGAGCCATCAGTGACCGTCGGTCTCCCGGGGAACCGTCAGCGCGCCCAGCAGCGGCGCCAGGAACCGGCGTTCGAGCTGCCCGGGCGGCAGCTGCTCCGGCTCGACGTAGCTCTGCGCCAGGCCGCCCTCGCGGATCGCGATCAGCAGCCGGGCGAGCTCGTCGGGGTCCACGGTGAGCGTGCGACCGGCCCGGGCGAGGTGTTCGTCGAGCCCCCGGGCCAACTCGGTGCGCAGCCGGGCGTCGTGCTGGGCGAGCACCCACGCGGCCTGCGGGTCGCGGATCGCGTGCAGCGTGAACTCGGTGGTCACCAGGTACCAGTCGCGCTCGTCCGGTTCGATCCGGGCGAGCACGTCGACCAGGCCCGGCAGTGTGAGGTCCTCGGCGGCGATGGAGTCGACCAGTTCGGTCATCCGGCTGACGATCCGCTCGCTGTGCGCGTCGAAGAGGGCCAGGAAGAGCTCCTCCTTGCTGCTGAAGTTCGAGTAGAACGCACCGCGGGTGTAGCCGGCCCGCTCGCAGATCTGCTCGATCGTCGCCGCCCGGAAGCCCTGCTCGGCGAAGGTCTCCAGCGCCGCCGCGAGCAGCGCCGCGCGGGTGCGGGGGCGGCGTTTGGTCTCGCCTCTGGGCATTGCTACCAGCCTTTCGCGGATCTGTCGGGTCCATCCCGTCCAACGGATGCATTGGCGTATCGGATACATCATTGTATCTTCTGGGCATGAGCTCACCGCTGCCTGACTCATCGCCCCTCGCCCCCTCCGGTCCGGTACCCGACCCGCTCTCCGCCGCGATCGCGGCCGCCGCCGGGCCGCTCCCGGCCGGGGTCACGCTGCCGATGCCGCCGAGCTTCGACTCGGTGGAGGCCGAGCGCCAGTACCGCAAGGAGCAACTCGCCGCCGGCTTCCGCCTGTTCGGGAAGTTCGGGTTCTCCGAAGGGGTCGCCGGGCACATCACCGTGCGCGACCCGGAGCATCCCGATCGCTTCTGGGTCAACCCGTTCGGCATGAGCTTTTCTCTGATCAAGGCCTCCGATCTGATCCTGGTCGACCACGAGGGCACCGTGCTGCACGGCAACCGGGCGGTGAACCGGGCCGCGTTCGTGATTCACTCCCAGGTGCACGCCGCCCGGCCCGACGCGATCGCCGCCGCGCACTCGCACTCGCTCTACGGGAAGGCGTTCTCCGCGCTCGGCATCCCACTGGACCCGATCACCCAGGACGCCTGCGCCTTCTTCGAGGACCACGGGCTCTACCAGGACTACCGCGGGGTGGTGAACGAGGCCGAGGAGGGCAAGCGGATCGCCACCGCGCTCGGCACCTGCAAGGCGGTGATCCTGCAGAACCACGGGCTGCTCACCGTCGGCCGGTCGGTGGCCGAGGCGGTCTGGTGGTTCATCACCATGGAGCGGTCCTGTCAGGCCCAGCTGCTCGCGATGGCCGCCGGGACGCCGAAGCTGATCGACCGTGAGACGGCACTGATCACCCGCGGGCAGCTCGGCAGCTCGCTGGCCGGCTGGTTCCAGGCCCGCCCGCTCTGGGACCAGATCACCGCCTCCGACCCCGACCTGTTCGACTAGCCCACCAAAGGACCCAGCACGTGAGCAAGGACCTGCGGATCGCCGTCCTCGGCGCCGGCAGCATCGGCTGCCACCTCGGCGGCATGCTCGCCGGCACGGCGGACGTCACGCTGATCGGCCGCCCCGCCGCGATGGCCGCGATCGAACGCGACGGGCTGACGCTGACCGGCCCGGGCGGCGCCCGCCGCGAGGTGCGCACGCTGCGCCTGGCCACCGACGCCGCCGCGGCCGCCGGGGCGGACTACGTGCTGGTGACGGTGAAGTCCGCCGACACCCGCGCCGCCGCCCGCGAGCTCGCCGCGCACCTCGCGCCCGGCGCGGTGCTGGTCAGCTTCCAGAACGGCCTGCACAATCCGCAGCAGCTGCGCGAGGAACTGACCGGCCACCGGGTGCTGGCCGGCATGGTCCCGTACAACGTGGTGCGCAGCGGGCCCGCCGGCTTCCACCAGGGCAGCGGCGGGCGGCTGATGCTTCAGGACGCGCCGCCGGCCGGGCCGCTCGCGGCGGCCGCCCGGGCCGCCGGGCTCGACCTGGCGCTGCGCACGGACATGCCCGCCGTCCAGGCCGCGAAGCTGCTGATGAACCTCAACAACGCGGTGAACGCGCTCTCCGGCCTGCCGCTGCGCGACCAGCTCGGCGCTCGCCCGTACCGCAGCTGCCTGGCCCGCTGCCAGCGGGAGGCGCTCACCGCGTTCGCCGCGGCCGGCATCACGCCCGCCAAGCTGGGCCCGGTCCCGCCGAGTTGGACGCCCCGGGTGCTCGGGCTGCCGGACGCGCTCTTCCAGCGGCTGGCCGGAGCCAGCCTGCGGATCGACGCGCAGGCCCGTTCCTCGATGTGGGAGGACCTGCAGCGCGGCCGCCCGACCGAGATCGACTCGCTGCAGGGCGAGGTGCTCGCGCTGGCCGAGCGGCACGGCCTGGCGGCCCCGGCCAACGCCCGGCTGATCGCACTGGTCCGGGAGGCCGAGGCGGCCGGTCCGGGCGCGGCCCGCCAGTGGACCGGCCCGGACCTGCTCGCGGCGCTGGAGCACGCCGGCTAGCCGGCTGCGGCAGCCCGGTCCGCAGCCCGTCCGCAGCCCGTCCTCCGAGCGTCAACAGCTCGTCAGCAGCTCGTCCGCGGATCCTCAGCAGATCCGCGGCAGCTGCTCGCCGAGCGGCAGATCGACCACGCGGGTGCCGCCGAAGGCCGTCCGCGCGACCACCATGCCCGGGTGGTCGGCCACGCACTCACCGATCACCGCCGCCCGGGCCCCGAGCGGATGCGCCCGCATCGCGGCGAGCACGGCCTCCGCGTGCTCGCGCGGCACGAAGGCGACCAGCTTGCCCTCGTTCGCCACGTACATCGGGTCCAGCCCGAGGATCGCGCAGGCGTTGGCCACCTCGGCCGGCACCGGGACGGCCCGCTCCTGGATCACCACGCCGAGGCCGGCCGCCTCGGCGATCTCGTTCAGCGCGGCCGCGAGTCCGCCACGGGTCGGGTCGCGCAGCACGTGCAGGTCGGGGGTGACGGCCAGCATCGCGTCCACCAGGCCGCCGAGCGCGGCGCAGTCGCTCACCACCTGGACGCCGAACTCCAGCCCTTCCCGGACGCTCATGATCGCCACGCCGTGCAGCCCGATCTCACCGCTGACGATCACCACGTCTCCCGGCACCGCCCGCTGGGGCCGGATGTCCACGCCGGCCGGGATCAGCCCGATGCCGGCGGTGTTGAGGTAGACGCCGTCGCCGTGCCCGGCCTCGACCACCTTGGTGTCGCCGGTGACCACCTCGACGCCCGCCGCCCGCGCGGCGGCTCCCATGGCCTGCGCGACCCGCCCGACCACGGACATCTCGACGCCCTCCTCCAGGATCACGCCGCAGGAGAGGTACGCCGCGCGGGCGCCGCTCATCGCCAGGTCGTTGACCGTCCCGTTGACCGCGAGGTCACCGATGCTGCCGCCCGGGAAGAAGAGCGGGCGCACCACGAACGAGTCGGTGGAGAACGCGAGTCGGGCGCCGCCCAGGGTGAGCGCGGCGGAGTCGGCCAGCGAGCTGCCGCCGAAGGCCGGGGCGAACAGGTTCGCGACCAGCTCGGCCGACATCGCCCCGCCCCCGCCGTGCCCCATCACCACCCGCGGGTGGTCGCGCAGCGGCAACGGGCAGCTCCAGCCGGAGAAGTCGACGGTGCTGAGCGTCTCGGGCGGCGTCTGCGGCAAGGTCTCAGGCAACGGGAGCCACCTCCAGCGCGGTCGGCGCCTGCGCGGCCGCGGGCGTCGCCGCGGTGCCCGGCGTCCCCAGCCGGCGGTAGAGGTAGTACGCGGCGCAGGCGCCCTCGCTGGAGACCATGGTGGCGCCGAGCGGGTTGCGCGGCGTGCAGGTGGTGCCGAAGGCCTCGCACTCGTTCGGCTTCAGCAGGCCCTGCAACACCTCGCCGCTGCGACACAGGCCCGACTCGCAGGTGGTGATCCCGGAGACGTCGAACCGGTGCTCGGCGTCGTGCTCGCGGTAGCGCTCGGAGAGCCGCCAGCCGCTCTGCGGGATCACCCCGATGCCGCGCCAGGCGCGGTCGGTGACCTCGAAGACGTCCTCCAACATGGCCCGCGCGGCAGGGTTCCCCTCAGGTCGCACGGCCCGCTGGTACGCGTTGTCCACGGTGTGCTCGCCGCGTTCCAGCTGCCGGACCGTGCGGCGGATCCCCTCCAGGATGTCGAGCGGTTCGAAACCGGTCACCACGATCGGCACCCGGTGCCGGGCCGCCAGCTCCGGGTACTCCTCGGTGCCCATCACGCTGCAGACGTGCCCGGCGGCCAGGAAGCCCTGGACCCGGCAGTCCGGCGAGGTCATGATCGCCTCGATCGCGGGCGGCACCCGGACGTGCGAGACCAGCATGCTGAAGTTGCGGATCCCGAGCTTCCTGGCCTGGTACACCGTCATGGCGTTCGGCGGCGCGGTGGTCTCGAAGCCGATGCCGAAGAAGACCACCTCGCGGTCCGGGTTCTGCCGCGCGATCCGCAGCGCGTCCAGCGGCGAGTAGACGACCCGCACGTCGCCACCCTCACCGCGCACCCGGAACAGGTCGCGCTCGCTGCCGGGCACCCGCAGCATGTCGCCGAACGAGCAGAAGATCACCTCGGGGCGGGCGGCGATCGCCAGCGCCCGGTCGATCACCTCCAGCGGGGTGACACAGACCGGACACCCCGGGCCGTGGATCAACTCGACCTCATCCGGCAGGAGTTGGTCGATGCCATGGCGGATGATCGAGTGCGTCTGACCGCCGCAGACCTCCATCAGCGCCCACGGCCGGGTCACCGTGGCCCTGATGTCGTCGATCAGCCCGCGCGCCAGCTCGGGGTTCTGGAACTCCTCCAGGTACTTCACTGCCCTGCCTCCTCGACCATGCCGTGAACCGCCGACGCCGCCGGTGTCGCCTGCGCCCCCTGCGCCGCCTCCCAGGGGTCGCCGAACTCCTCCTGCAACAGGCCGAGTTCGGCGAAGAGGTCGAGCGTGCGGCGAGCCGACTCCTCATCCAGGCGCTGCAACGCGAAACCGACGTGCACGATCGCGTACTCGCCGATCCCCAGGTCGGGCAGGTACTCCAGGCAGACGTCCTTGACCACACCGCCGAAGTCCATGACGGCCATCCTGGTACCGTCGCGTTCCGAGATCTCCATCACTCTGCCGGGCACCGCCAGGCACATGGCCTTCTCCTCTCAGCCGGCGGCTCGCGCCGCCACCATCAGCTGGCCGAGCGCCAGCCCTCCGTCATTGGGCGGCACCCGGTGGTGCCGCAGGACCGTGAAGCCGTCCGCCCGCAGCCCGCTCGCACAGGCCGAGGAGAGCAGCGCGTTCGCGAAGACCCCGCCGGTGAGCGCGACCACTGCCACCCCGTGCCGCTCCCGGGCCGCCCCGCAGAGCTCCCGCACCAGCCGGGCGACGGCCGCGTGGAACCGGGCCGCGATCAGTCCGGCCGGGGCACCGGCGCGCAGGTCGGCCAGCACGGCGGCCAGCAGCGGCGCCGGGTCAGCGGTCATCGGGGCAGCGGCCATCGGGGCTGCCGTCACCGGGGCAACAGCATCGCCGTCACTGCCGGTCGACCACCCGCCCCGGAGTGCGAACGCGTAGCCCTCCGCCGGACCGTGCGCGACGGCCGCCGCCTCCAACTCGACCGCCGCCTGCGCCTCGTAGCCCACCCGGTGGCAGACGCCCGCCAGCGAGGCCACCGCATCGAACAGCCGGCCCATGCTGGAGGTCGGCGCGCAGTTCAGCGAGCGCTCCAACTGCACGGCCAGCAGTGGGAGTTCCTCCGGCGGGCAGGCCCGGACACAGGGCAGGTCCGCGCTCCAGCCGATCCCGGCCGCATGCAGCCAGGCCAGCGCCATCCGGTACGGGCGGCGCACGGCCGCGTCGCCGCCCGGCAGTTGGGCGTAGCGCAGGTGGGCGAGGCGCTGGAAGCCGTCGTAGTCGGCCAGCAGCAGCTCGCCGCCCCAGACCGCACCGTCCGCGCCGTAGCCGGTGCCGTCGAAGGCGACGCCGAGCACCGGCGCACTGCCGTCCAGGCCGTGCTCGGCCATCGCGGCCGCGACGTGCGCGTGGTGGTGCTGCACGCGCAGCACCGGGCGCCCGCGCGCGGCGGCCTCGGCGCGGTGGCCGGAGCGGTAGCCGGGGTGGCGGTCGGCGACCAGCAGTTCGGGGGTCACGCCGGTGACCGCGCCGAGGTGCTCGACGGCGTGGTCGAAGGCGCGCAGCGTGGCCAGGTCGTCCATGTCTCCGATGTGGCCGGAGAGGAAGGCGTGGCCGCCCTGGGCGAGTGCGAAGGTGTTCTTCAGGTCCCCGCCGACCGCGAGCACCGGCCGGACCGGCACCGGCAGCGCGATCGGGCGCGGCGCCCAGCCGCGCGAACGGCGCACCGGCAGCACCTCGCCGTCCACCACCCGCACGACCGAGTCGTCGCACGGCACGTGGATCGGGCGGTCGTGCGTCAACCAGCCGTCGACCAGCGGCGCGAGCCGCTCCAGCGCCTGCGCGTCGTCGGTGACGATCGGCTCGCCGGACAGGTTGGCGCTGGTCAGCACGAGGAGTTGCGGCCCGGGCGGGTCGCCCGGCAGGCCGAGCAGCAGGTGGTGCAGCGGCGCGTACGGCAGCATGACGCCCAGGTCCGGGCTGCGCGGCGCGACGGCCTCGGCGAGCTCACCCGCGCCGGGGCGACGGCGCAGCAGCACGATCGGACGCTCCGCTCCGGCGAGCAGCCCGGTCTCCACGGCGTCCGGCCGGACCAGCGGTTCGAGCTCGGCGAGCGAACGGGCGAGCAGGGCGAACGGCTTGTCCCCCCGGTTCTTGCGCCGCCGCAGCAGCTCGACCGCGGCCGTGTTCGCGGCATCGCAGGCCAGGTGGTAGCCGCCGATGCCCTTGACCGCGAGGATCGCGCCATCGGCGAGCAACTGCCGTGCCCTCGGGAGGACTTCGTCGTCATACTGCGGCGAGCCGCCCAGCCGGAGGAGCGCGAGCCGCGGCCCGCAGGCATGGCAGGAGATCGGCTGGGCGTGGAACCTGCGGTCGGTGGGGTCCGCGTACTCGCGGGCGCAGTCCGGACACATCGGGAAGCCGGCCATCGTGGTCCCGGCCCGGTCGTAGGGCAGCCCGGTGACGATCGTGAAGCGTGGGCCGCAGTTGGTGCAGGTGATGAACGGGTGCCGGTAGCGGCGGTCGGCCGGGTCGGCGAGCTCCGCCAGGCAGTCCGCGCAGGTGGCGGTGTCCGGCGGGATGAGCGTGCGGACCGGGCCGGTGGCGCGGGACGGCACGATCGCGAAGCCGGCGCCGCCGGTGGCCGCGAGCGGCTCGTGCCGCACCGCGGTCACCTCGGCCAGCGGCGGGGCCTCCGCCCCGACCCGGCGGCAGAACGCCTCGACCGCGTCCGGTGCCCCCTCGACCTCGGCGAGCACCCCCTCACCGGTGTTGGTCACCTGCCCGCTGAGCCCCAGGCCGGTGGCGAGCGTGAAGACGAACGGCCTGAAGCCGACGCCCTGCACGATCCCAGCGACGAAGACCCGCCGCCGCTCGCACGGCAGAACGGCCGGGGCGACCTGGCCGATCGTCAAGAACGCTCCAACAGTTGTTCATGATTCGCGTGGCTGTGCCCGTGCCCGTCGCCGTGGCCATGGCCGACCGGCTGCGCCATCACCGGCCGGTGCACCGCCGCGCCCGCCAGCACCGCGAGCGCGTGGTCGAGCAGCACGCCGACGCCCTCACCGCTACGGGCCGAGGTGAAGACCACCTCCACACCGGGGTTGACCCGCGCGACGCTGTCCAGGAACGCGTCCCGGTCGAAGCCGACGGCCTGCGCGATGTCGTTCTTGGTCACCACGACCAGGTTGGCCAGACCGAACGCGGTCGGGTACTTGAGCGGCTTGTCCTCGCCCTCGGTCACCGAGGCGAGCGCGACCCGCAGCGATTCGCCGAGGTCGTAGGAGGCCGGGCAGACCAGGTTGCCGACGTTCTCCACGAAGAGCAACCGGGTGTCCGCGGGCAGCCAGCCGGTCAGGTGCCCGCGCAGCATCACCGCCTCCAGGTGGCAGAGCCCGTCGGTGAGCACCTGCTTCACCGGCACGCCCGAACGGGCCAGCCGGGTCGCGTCGTTCTCGGTCGCGAGGTCTGCGGTCAGGGCCGCGACCGGCACGCCGCGTTCACGGGCCAGCGCGAGTTCGAGCTCCAGCAGCGCCGTCTTCCCGCTGCCGGGGCTGGAGAGCAGATTGACCGCGACCGCGCCGCGCGCCGCCAGCTCCGCGCGCAACTCCCGTGCGCTGTCGTCGTTCCTGGCCAGTACCGCCTGTTGCAGGTCATGTGTGCGACACATCTGATCAGCCTTCCCGGTCGGCCCGGGCGAGGGCCGGGCCGTCGGCCCACCGCACGTCCAGGATCTGCATTTCACGCCCGGCCAGCAGTTCGGACCGGCCCCCCGCGCACTCCGGGCAGCGCAGCTCGGGCGGCATGCCGACGGCCCATTCGGCCGCGCAGTCCGCACACCGGGCGCGGCCCGGCACGGCCGTCACGGTCAGCTCGGACCCGGCCAGCACCGTTCCGGTGCAGGCGAGTTCGTAGCAGAAGTGGAGTGCGTCGGGCACCACCCCGGCCAGCTCGCCGAGTTGGACGGACACCGCCTCGACCACCGGCCACCCGTGCTCCGCGGCCGCCTGCTCCACCTGTTCGACGACGGCCACCGCGATCGACATCTCGTGCATCGGGCCCTCTCCCCTGGCGCTCGGACGCGCCCGCTGCTCGGCAGCTCAGCACGTGGTGGACAGCGGGCACCATTAAAGGGCGCGGCGGCGGCAACGGCTCGAAGCCGCGCCGCCACCGCGCCCTGGCTACGCCTTTCGAGTGCCTCGGATCACATCCGCATGATCCGCAGGTACCGCTTGAGATCGGGCAGGTTCTGCCAGACCAGCACGCCGACGGCGGCCCACAGGGCCCCGCAGACCAGGGTTTTCACCATGTTGACGCCTTTCTCTCTGATCTCTCTGCTCTCTCGACTGCCTCGGCCGGCTCCACGACGGGCTGCGACGCGATGTCCGGCTCCGCCAGCAGGCGCAGGACCAGCGCGACCGCCTGGTCCACGGCGGCGGCGACCGGCGGACTCAGCCCGATGCCCTCCTCCAGCGACTGCGGTTCGCAGCCGACCACCAGCACCCGCTCCGGTGCCTGCCCGCCGGTCCCCGCGCTGAGCGTGGCCAGCAGCGCCAGCACCGCGTCCGGGCCCATCCGGTGCCCGTCCAGCAGCGCCGCCTCGGCCGACTCGACGGCTGCGACCGCTTCACCGGCGCCGCCGGAGGCCTCGATCAGGTAGACCGTCCCCGGCACGCCGCCGCGCGCGGTCGCGTCCACCAGCACCAGCGTCGAGTAGCCCTCCAGCAGTTGGTACGCCAGGTGGACCCCGCGCACGCCGAAGTCGGCCACCTCGACGCCCGCCGGCAGTGGGCGCCCGGTCAGCCGGCGGATCGTCTCGACGCCGAAGCCGTCGTCGCCGAGGAAGAGGTTGCCGACCCCGGCGACCAGCACCCGCCGGGTCCGGTCGCCCTGCTCCTGACGCTGCTCCTGACGCTCCGTCACGGTTCCTCCAGCGGCGCGACCTCGTCCGGCTGGAAGTACCGGAACCGGCCCTGGGCCCGCCACAGGTCGGCTCCCGGGTCGCCCTCGACGGTGACGGCCAGGTGCACCGAGCCGTCCACGTCGTGCAGCACGGCCTCCACCAGCGCGGTGCGCCCGTGCAGGAACAGGTCCTGCGCGTCGGTGCGGCGCCGCCCGGGCTTGAGCTGCACCCGGCTGCCGGCGCCGACCGAGTGGCCGTCCACCAGCACCCGGTCCGTATCGGGATCGACGTCCCGGTCGGCGCCCGGATCCCACCAGGGCTGCTCGGCCTCCGTGGTCGGCGCCGTGACCTCGCGCAGTGCCCGGACCGCGCCGTGCAGCCGCTCCAGCACCTCGGGCGGCATCGAGTCGGCGAGGTCGATCACCGCGCCGGCCCGCTCGTCGGTGCCGCGCGCCTCGCGCTTCTCCCGGTCGGTGAGGGCCGCCGTGCGCAGCGCCAGGATCTCGTCGATCTCGGTCGCGTCGTAGAGCGCGCCCGGGCTCTCGGGGGCCACCTGCGGATGGTCCTCCAGGATGATCGGTGAGGAGAGCACCACATCGGCCCGGTCCGGCTCGCCGACCAGCACCGGCCAGGTGTGCTCGCTGCGGCACTCGGCCCTGACCGCGGATCGCGCCCACTCCGGCGGGTCGGTGACCGAGAGGAAGGAGCCGCGGTCGAGGCCGAGCAGCAGGTGCGCCGAGACCAGCGAACGCGGCAGCGCGGCAGCCCGCCCGTCGCCGTCGGCCGGCAGCCACTCGGCGGTGTTCTCCACCACCGCGGTCAACTGCTGGACGCCGTACGGTCCGGGCACGTCGCGCGTGGTCAACCGCAGGACGCCGTCCAGCTGTTCGCGCCGGCGCAGCAGTCGGCCGACCAGGGCGCCGCCCTCGAGCAGCTGCTCGACCTCCTCGCAGGCCGGCAGCCGGAACGGGTGACTGACGCCGGATCCGCACAACTCATCGACTGGAAGCAGCAGTTCGACCCGCTCCTCGACGCCCTCGTCCCACGGAACCAGCACCCGGTCGGCCAGCTCCAGCTCGGCCACAGTCTCGAACCCGCCGCCTGCGGCCGCGCGTTGGACGGTGCGGCGCTGCGCTCGCAGGAACCGCAGCTGCACCGCGAGCCGGCTGCCCTGCCGGGGCTCCAGCAGGATCTCGGTGCGCTGGAACGCGTGCTCGCCGCTGTCCTGCCCGTATCCGGGTGGGACCAGCACCCCGAACTGCCAGCGCAGCCGGTTCTTCGCCGCCGAGGCCCGGTACGGGTAGAGCACGTAGCCCTCGAAGAGCACCGCGTCCGCGATCTGCCGGGCCACCGCGAAGCGGTTCTCCAGCTCGGCGGGCAGGTCGCCGGGAAAGACGGTCATAGCACGCTCTCCTCTAGCTCGGCCGCGTCCAGCAGTTCGCGCATGGTGGCCTCCCAGGACGGCAGCGCCCGCCGCGAACGGTAGGCGAGCAGCGCGTCCATCAGGTCGCCCGGCAGCCGCAGCCAGCCGCAGCCGGGGAAGTGCTGTTCGATCATCTCCTGCCAGACCGGGACCGGGAGCCGCACGGTGGCCTCCTGATCCCAGGCGACCGGTGTCACCTGGAAGCCGCCGGGCCCGGTGAAGGCCGTGCCGGAGAAGAGCATCAGCAGCGGCACCTCACCCTCGTCCAGCGCGCGCAGATAGCGGCCGGCGGCGACCTCCAGGTCGTAACTGCACGGCACCGGCAGGTCCACCTCGGTCTCGCCGGTGAACCCGGGCACCATCACCGAGAGTTGGGCGAACTGGATCGGGTGCAGCGTATTGCCCCAGCGCGAGCGCTCGCCGAACAGGTCGGTGAGCCGAGCGCCCTCGGCCTCGCCGTACTGGCGGCGGGCCGGCTCGATCCGCAGCTGGCAGCGCAGCGCGAGCGCGTGCACCCGGGTCTGGGCGTCGGCGGCGGTGATCCGCAGCCGGAAGACCAGGGTGGGGCCCGCCGCGTAGGGATCGGAGCGCACGCCCGTGCAGGCGAAGGAGAACCCGGTCACGGCAGCACCTCCGCCCGGGGCGCGCGGGCCCGTGCGGCCAACCGCCCGAAGAAGGCCTCGAGTTCGGCGTGCGCCTCGGCGCCGCCGTCGAAGCCGTGCCAGCACAGCCGCAGCCGGCCGACCAGCTCGTAGCAGAGGTCGACCGGCACCAGGTAGCAGTCGATCCGCTCCTCCGTGCGGCGCAACAGCAGCGCCTCGACGTCGGGCTCCATCAGCTCGGCCAGCCGGCTGCCGGCCAGCACCGCCTGCCAGGCCGACTCGTCGACCTCGCTCTCGGTGGCGCCGGCCGGGCTCGGGTAGAGCACCACCAGGCGGTCGAGGGCGGTGTCGCGCAGCAGGTAGGCGGTGGAGACCGGGATCCGCAGTGCGTGCCAGTCGGCCGGCGCCAGGGTGTGCTCGGGATCGGCGAGGTAGCGGCCGGGCAGGCCCCGGTAGCGGCCACCGGCCGCGCCGGGCTGCTGGAAGAGCAGCGCGCAGCCCTGGCAGGTGCAGACCAGGGCGCGCTCGTCGCGGTCCACCAGGTGGCGGTGCTCGCCCGCCAGTTGCGCGTCGCAGAACTCGCAGCGCTCGGGGCGCGGCGGGGCCGGCTCGCGCAGCCGGCGCAGCAGCGCGGTGCCGGGTCGCGCGAACCGGTGGATAGTCATCGGACCTCCGCCGTCGGCCGCAGGCCGATCTGCAACAGCGCGGGCTGCCGGGCCAGTTCGACGGCTGTCACCTCGGGGGCGAAGCAGGCCAGCGCCTGCTCGATGAGCTCCTCGTCGCGCGCGCCGCCGCAGCCGCAGCCACCGCCCGCGTCGTCGCCGGTCTGACGCAGGGTCAGCGCACCGGCGTCGGCGTCGAACTTCTGGACGGCCCAGCCGGGCGCGGCGGCGAGCGCACGCCCGATCCGGGCCTGCACGTCCTCGGGGTGCAGGTTGTGCAGGACCAGCATGCCGGCGACCAGCTCGTCGCCGAGCGCCTCGCCGGGCAGCAGCGGCACGATCCGGGCCAGGCCCTCGCCGTAGAAGTCCATCAGCGTGCGGACCAGCTCCTCGGCGGCCTCGCCCTGCCCGGCCTTCTCGAGCGTGTCGAGCACCTGCTGGACCCGCAGGCCCAGTTCCTCCGCCGTCATGCGGTGAGCCCGCTCAGGCCGGTGGGCACGTGCATGGTCTGCACGGTCTTGCCGTTGCCGACGTACATGTGCACGCCGCACGGCAGACAGGGGTCGAAGCTGCGCACGGCGCGCATGATGTCGATGCCCTTGAAGTTCTCCGGGGAGTTCTCCTCGAAGATCGGCGTGTTCTGCACCGCGTCCTCGTACGGACCCGGCGTGCCGAAGCTGTCGCGCACGCTGGCGTTCCACGGGGTCGGCGGGTACGGGTGGTAGTTGGCGATCTTGCCGTCCCGGATCACCATGTGGTGGGAGAGCACGCCGCGCACCGCCTCGGTGAAGCCGCAGCCGATGCTCTCGTCCGGAACCTCGAACTTCTCCCAGGTCTGGGTCTTGCCCGCCCGCACCTCACTGAGCGCCTTCTCGGCGAAGTGCAGTGCCGCAGCCGCCGCGTAGGCCTGGAAGTAGGTGCGGGCCCGGTTGCGCTCGATCGCGTTGCTCCACTGCGGGATCTTCCACTCGAACGTGGTCTCCGGCTTGGTCATCGACTTCGGCAGGTTGATCACCACGCTGTGCCCGGTGGCCTTGATGTAGCCGATGTCGACCAGGCCGGAGAGCGCGGTGGACCAGAGCCGGGCGATCGGGCCGCCGCCGGTGTCCAGCGCCAGGTAGTCCTTGCCGTCGAACCAGCGCGGCGACATCACCCAGCTGTACTTGTCGTCGAAGTTGCGCTTCTGCGGGGCCGGGATGGTGTGCTGGTTCCACGGGTGCCGCGGGTCGACCGGGTTGCCGAGCGGGTCGTGCGTGACGAACTGCTCCTGGCCCTCCCAGTCCTGGTAGTAGGAGCTGCCGAGCAGGATCCGGATGCCCAGGTTGATCTCGGTGAGGTCGTTGGTGACCAGCTTGCCGTCCACCACGATGCCCGGGGTGACGTACATCCGCCGTCCCCAGTCGGTCATGTTGCGGTAGGTGAAGTCGCAGTGGTCGGGGTCGTTGAGCGCGCCCCAGCAGCCGAGCATGATGCGCCGGCGGCCGACCTCCTCGTAACCCGGCAGTGCCTGGTAGAAGAAGTCGAAGAGGTCGTCGTGCAGCGGCACGACCTTCTTCATGAACTCCACGTAGCGCATCAGGCGGGTCAGGTAGTCGGTGAAGAGCTGCACGGTCGCGACCGTGCCGACGCCGCCCGGGTAGAGCGTGGAGGGGTGCACGTGGCGGCCCTCCATCAGGCAGAACATCTCCCGGGTGTAGCGGCTGACCTGGAGCGCCTCGCGGTAGAACTCGCCCTCGATCGGGTTGAGCGAGCGCATGATGTCGGCGATGGTCTTGTAGCCGTGGTCGCCCGCGTGCGGCGCCTCGGTGCGCTCGGCGAGCTCCAGCACGCCGGGGTTGGTCTCGCGGACCATCTTCTCGCAGTAGTCGACCCCTACCAGGTTCTCCTGGAAGATGTTGTGGTCGAACATGTACTCGGCCGCCTCGCCGAGGTTGATGATCCATTCGCCCAGGTGCGGCGGCTTCACGCCGTACGCCATGTTCTGGGCGTAGACCGAGCAGGTGGCGTGGTTGTCGCCGCAGATGCCGCAGATCCGGCTCGTGATGAAGTGCGCGTCGCGCGGGTCCTTGCCGCGCATGAAGACGCTGTAGCCGCGGAAGACCGAGGAGGTGCTGTAGCACTCCGCGACCTTCTTCTGCTTGAAGTCGATCTTCGTGTGGATGCCGAGGCTGCCCACGATCCGGGTGATCGGATCCCAGGACATCTCCACCAGGCCGCTGCCGTCGCCGGCCGTCCTCGTCGTCGGTGCCATCGTCTCTTGTCATGCCCTTCTGCGAGCGTGGAAGCGTGCGAGCTTGGGCCGGCGCCACCGGCGAGCGGCCCTTGGTCAGCGACGGCGGGCCGCACGCGCGGGGCGTGCGGCCCGCCGGGGCCGGGGCGCGGTCACCAGGGCGGTCGGTAACCGGTGGTCAGGCGGCCGCCGGTCTGGCGCCACTTGGGTTCCTTGTCCAGCGTCTTGCCGGTGATCGAGCGCAGTCGGCGGATCACCTGGCCGTACGCCGAGCTGGCGCCGCTGGAGACGTGCGAGCCGGGCGGCGGGTCCATGAACGGCATGAACTTGTCGGGGAAGCCCGGCATGGTGCAGGCGATGCAGATGCCGCCCACGTTCGGGCAGCCGCCGACGCCGTTGATCCAACCGCGCTTGGCGACGTTGCACTTGACGACCGGGCCCCAGCAGCCGAGCCGGACCAGGCACTCGGGGCGCCCGTACTCGGTCGCGAACTGGCCCTGCTCGTAGTAGCCGCCGCGGTCGCAACCCTCGTGCACGGTCGCGCCGAACAGCCAGGTCGGCCGGAGCTTGTCGTCCAGCGGGATCATCGGTGCCGACCCGGCGAGCTGGTAGAGCAGGTAGGTCAGCGTCTCGGCGAAGTTGTCCGGCTGGATCGGGCAGCCGGGCACGCAGACGATCGGCAGGCCGGCCTTGGACTTCCAGTCCCAGCCGAGGTAGTCCGGCACACCCATCGCGCCGGTCGGATTGCCCGCCATCGCGTGGATGCCGCCGTACGTCGCGCAGGTACCGATCGCGACGACAGCCGTGGCCTTGGACGAGAGCCGGTCCAGCCACTCACTGGTGGTGATCGGCTGACCGGTCGCCGGGTCGTCGCCGAAGCCGCACCAGTAGCCCTCCGGCTTGATCTTCTCGTTCGGGATCGAGCCCTCGACGACCAGCACGAACGGTTCGAGCTCGCCGCGGTCGGCCTTGAAGAACCACTCGACGAAGTTGTCGGCGCCCTGCACCGGCCCGCACTCGAAGTCGATCAGCGGCCAGTGCACCGCGATCTTCGGCAGCCCGGGGAGGGCGCCGGTGACGATCTCCTCGATGCTCGGCTGCATCGCGGCGGTGAGCGAGACGGAGTCTCCGTCGCAGCTCAGGCCGGCGTTGATCCAGAGAATGTGCACCGTCGGCTCTTCGCCGCCCGGCGCAGCCTCGCGGCCGGTATCAGCCGCGGTCATTGCTTCAGCACCCATGAGGATGCCTCCTCAGAAACGGGATGAGACCGACAAAACGGTCCCAGGCCTTCATAGCAGCCACCCGCCGGTAACGTCCGGGCGAAGCGGCGCAGGAGTAACCCGAAAGGGCGCAGGTCGGTACGACCGGGCGGGTGCGCGGGCATGCGACTGCCCGGCCGCTCCGCGGGGGAGCGACCGGGCAGTCGGGGCTGTGACGGGCCGGGGCGGTGTCAGCCCGTGACGGCGATTCCGTCGGGTACGTTGCCGACCGTGACGGCCGGGCCGGCGGTGCCGGTCGTGGTGTCCACCGGTCGGACCTCGTTGATGTTGCTGTCGACCACCCAGACGGTCGAACCGTCCGGCGACAGCGCGAGCGCGTACGCTCCCCCGCCGGTCGCCACGGTGGCGCCGGGCTTGAGCGTGGCGGTGTCGATCGGCGTGACGCCGCCGGGGCCGCTGACGGCGACGTACGCGGTCTTCCCGTCCGGCGCGACGGCGACGTACTCCGGGCCGGCTCCGGTCGCGACCGTCCCGACCGGCTGGTAGCTCGCGGCGTCCAGCACCGAGACGGTGCCCGCGCCGTTGTTGCTGACGTAGGCCCGGCTGCCGTCGGGGGCGAAGGCGATGCCGAACGGCGCCGGGCCGACCGCGATCGTGTGGGTCACCGTGCGGGTGGCGAGGTCCACCACGCTGACCGTGCCGTCGCCCTGGTCCACCACCCAGAGCTCGCGGCCGTTCGGGCTGACCCGCAGCCGCTCCGGCTGGCTGCCGACCTTGACCGGCGCACCGGCGGTGAGCGTGGCGGTGTCGATCGGCTGCACGGTGCCGTCGCCGAAGTTGCTGACCCAGACGGTCTTGCCGTCGGGAGTCGGCGCGACGTCGGCCGCGACGCTGCCGACCTTGACGGTGGCGGTGACCGCGTTGCTGGTCAGGTCCACCACCGTGACGTCGTTGCTGTTGTTGTTCGCGACGAAGAGGTGGCCGGCGGCGGTGCCCATGCCGTCCGGTCCGCTGCCGACCGCGATCGGCGGGCCTGCGTTGCGGGTCCGGGTGTCCACCGGGGTGACGGTGTTGTCGCTGTAGTTGGAGACGTACGCGGTCGGGATGGACTGGCCGGCCTGGGCGACCGTCACCAGCACGCTGGTCCGGGCCAGCACCGCGCCGTTCGCGGCGTGTCCGGTGAGCGCGACCTGGTAGTAGCCGGTCGCGGCGCCGGGCGCCGCGGTGACCGTGACCGGGACGGCGGTGGTCGCACCGGCCGCCGCCGTCGTGCTGCCGCTGCCCGGGGTGGCGGTCAGGCCGGCCGGGGTCTGCGCCTGCCAGCTGACGGTCGCGGGCGCGGCGCCGGCCGAGTCGTCGATCCGCACGTCGACCGTGCCGGACGCGCCGGGGGCGATCCGCAGCTGGCCGGGATCGGCGGTGAGCGCGGCCCGGGTGCTCGGCGGGAAGTTCACCGGACCGGCCGGATAGGCCGGCGGGGCGTCCGAACTTGCGCTGCCCCAGGCGGTGTTCGGGGTGGCGCCGAGGGTGAAGTCGAGGTGCGAGGTGCTGTTCAGGTCCACCCAGGTGTGGCTGGACGGCTTGCCGTTGACGGCCAGCTGCTGGACGTACGTCGAGCCGGCGCCCTTCGCGTCGATGGTCAGGTCGTGACCCGGGCCGTGGATGACCGCGTGCGGGAAGAGCGGGCTGCCCAGCACCAGCATCGGCACGCCGGGCGTCTGCGGGTAGACGCCGAGCGCCGCCCAGACGTACCAGGAGCTCATCGCGCCGAGGTCGTCGTTGCCGGGCTCACCGCCGGGGCCGAGCACGTAGAGCGTGTCCATGATCCTGCGGACCGTGGCCTGGGTCTGCCACGGCTCGCCGGTGCTGTCGTAGACCCAGGGGGTGCCGAAGGCCGGCTCGTTGCCCTGCCAGTGGTAGGGCAGGTTCGGGCCCGCGTTCAACTGGCTGAAGTAGTAGTCGAGTCGGGCGTTCGCCGCCTGGTTGCCGCCGATGCCCTGGATCAGGCCCGGCAGGTCCTGCGGGACCATCCAGGTGTACTGGGCGGCGTTGCCCTCCTGGAAACCGCTCTGGCCGAAGCCGCCGGTGGTCTGGACGGGCGGTCCGGGCGGGAAGGCGCCGTCCGCGTCGCGCGGGGCGATGTAGCCGGTCGAGGTGTCGAAGAGGTTCGCCCAGTTCTGCGAACGGGACTGGAAGCGGGCGGCGGTGGACGAGTCGCCGAGCTGACCCGCGAGCCGGGAGACGGAGAAGTCCGCCAGGGCGTACTCCAGCGTCTCGGACGCGCCGTTGGGGACCGGACTGATCGAGTCGGAGCCGACGTTGGGCACGTAGCCGTCGGCCAGGTAGTCGGCGCCGTGCGGGCGTTCGGCGTACCAGCCCTGGCCGGGCGGCCCGCCGGTGTCCTCGGCGCCGTGCACCATCGTCTGCAACGCGTGCCGCGCGTCGAAGCCGCGGGCGCCGAACGCGTAGGCCCCGGCGAGGATCGCGCCTGCCGGGTCGCCGTTCATCACGCCCGTGTAGCCGTTCGCCGTGGGCCACTTGGGCAGCCAGCCGCCCTGGTCGGCGTCGTTCAGCAGCGAGGTCGCCATGTCGCCGGTCTGATCCGGCGCGATCAGCGCGAGCAGCGGCACCTCGGAGCGGTAGATGTCCCAGCCCGAGAAGGTCTGGTACTGGTGGTGACCGGGCCGGACCCGGTGCACGGCGCTGTCGAAGCCGATGTAGCGGCCGTCGGCGTCGTCGAACAGGTTCGGGTGCAGCAGCGTGTGGTAGAGCGCGGTGTAGAAGGTGGCCTGCTGCGCGCGGCTGCCGCCGCCGATCGCGACCGCCCGCAACTGCCGGTTCCAGGCCGCCTTTGCGTCGGCGGCGGCTCCGGCGACGCTCCAACTCTTCGCCTCGGCCTTGAGGTTGGCCTCGGCGCCCTGCACGCTGACGTAGGAGACGGCGACCTGCATGCCGAGCGTCTGGTTCTTCGTGGTGTCGAAGGTCAGGTAACCACCGGCCACCACACCGGAGTCGGCGGCGGACTCGGCAGGCGCGGCAGCCGGGCTCCGCGCAGGCGTTCCGGTGGTCGGGCTCTGCCCGGGCTTGCCGGCGGCGGTGTGCTGCTCGCCGCTGACCGAGACGCTGGTCGAGCCGGCGGTCACCGCCGAGGTGGCGACGGACTGGCCGCCCCAGGTGCCGGTCGCGGTGAAAGGGTGGTCGAAGCGGGCGGCGAAGTGCACGGTGTAGCTGTTCGGCTGACCACAGAAGTGGCCGCTGGTGACCGAGCCGGTGATCTCCCGGTCGCCCACGGTCTGGAACGACGCGGCGGACCCGCCGCTCGCGCTGTCCGCGACCTTCACCAGCATCTGGGCCTGGCTGGTGGCCGGGTAGCTGAACCTGGCCACGCCGGAACGGGCGGTGACGGCCAGCTCGGTCCGCACCCCGCCCGCGGTGACCGCGTAGGAGCCGGGCTGGGCGCGCTCGGAGGAGTGGTCGAGGGCGGCGGAGGCGTTGGTCGGGTCGGCCGGCACGGCGCCGGTGAGCGGCAGGAACGGGAAGTCGCCGCCGATGCTGCACCCCGGGCCCGAGACGTGGGTGAGGCTGAAGCCGGTGGTCGCGGAGTCGGCGGTGTTGTAACCGCCGCCGTCCGGACGGGACGGGGTGTCGGGGCTCCACTGCAGCATGCCGAACGGCACGTCGGCGCCGGGGAAGGTGTCGACCTGGCCGACCACGGCGCCACCGCTGCCGGTACCGGCGAAGGTGTCGACCAGGGCGGCCGGGTCGGCGACCGCGGCATTGTCGTCGGCCGCGTGCGCGGCGGGGGCGAAGGTGAGGGCGGCGAGCACGGCCACCGCCAGCGCGAGGACGCGCCGGCGGGGGTGCCGGGGGCCGGCCGGTCGGGGACGGAACGGGCGGCGGGACAAGCGGCTACCTCTCGGGGACGGGGACCGCGCGGGGGAAGCGCAGGTGGGTGCGGGGTGGCGCGTCAGGCGTTGCAGTCGGCCTTGTAGAGGAACTGCGCGACGCTCGGGTCGTGCAGGTTGTCGCGGGTGATGCTGGCCAGGTTGGTCTGGATGTTCGCCTCGACCGACTTGCCGCCGAACGCGTTGCCCAGCTGGTCCACGGCCTGCTGCCCGATCCCGTAGGGGTCCTGCGAGATCAGCGCGTCGACCGAACCGTTCTCCAGCGCCTGGACCTGCTGCGGGCCGGCATCGAAGGAGACCACCTTGACCTTGCCCTGCTTGCCGCTGTTCTTCAGGCCGGTGCCGACCCCCTCACCTGTCTGCGAGTTGGCGGTGAAGATGCCCACCAGGGCCGGGTGGGCGGAGAGTTCGTCGCCGACCGCGGAGGCCGCGCCCTGCGCGGTGTCGCCGACCTGCCGAACGTCGTCGATCTTGATGTTCGGGTACTTGGCGGCGAGCTCCTGCTTGAAGCCCTGGATCCGGGAGTTGGTGGTCGTGGTGGTCAGGTCCGGGGTGAGCACCACCACCTCGCCGGTGCCGCCGACCAGTTGGCCCATCGTGTCGGCGGCCTTCTCGCCGCCCTGCTCGTTGTTGGAGGAGATGTGCGTGACGCCGATCGAGGTGTCGGTCAGCGAGGTGTCGACGATCGCCACCTTCGTGCCGTTGCTCTGCATCGTCTTGATCGGCGCGGCCAGCGAGTTCGGGTCGACCGGCGAGATCAGCACGCCGGACGGGTGGTTCGCGGTGACGCTGTCCACCGAGGTGACCTGCTCGGGCACGCTCCAGTCGACCGAACCGGTCGCGCTGAAGCTGTAGCCGAGCTTCTTCGCCTCGGCGCTCGCCCCGCACTTCATGGTGATGTAGAAGGGGTCGCCGGTCTTGCCCGCGACGAAGGTGACGCTCTTGCCGGAGGCGCTGCCGCCGGAGCCGGAGCTGCTGCAACCGGTCACGGCGACCAGGGCCGCGACCACCACGGCCGCACCGAGCACCGCCGACCGACGGCCCGTCAGATTTGCTGTGTTCACGCTGGCTTCCTTCCTCTCACTGCCTTGCACTGGATCCCTGGTTCGGATCTGGGTCGGGCGGGTTCGGCTATCTGTTCTCGCGTCGCCCGCGCCGCAGCTGGTCGAAGTAGACGGCCACGATCAGGACCGCGCCGACGGCGACGGTCTGCCAGAAGGACTGCACCTGCAGGATGGTGAACCCGCTCTGCAGGACGGCCGGGATGAAGACGCCGATCACGGTGCCGATCACCGAGCCGGTGCCACCGAAGAGGCTGGTACCGCCGAGGACGACCGCCGCGATCGCGTTGAGGTTGTCCTGGGTGCCGCTGGTCAGCGTGGTGCTGCTGAAGTGGGCCAGGTTGAGCACGCCGGCCAGCCCGGCGAGCAGGCCGGAGAGGGCGTACACCTTGATCAGGTGCCGGTCGGCCCGGATGCCGACCCGGCTCGCGCCCTCGGCGTTCGAGCCGATCGCCAGCGTGTACCGGCCGAACCTGGTCAGGTTGAGCCCGGCCGCGGCGATCGCCACCACCAGGATCGCGATCACCACCAGCCAGGGAATCCCGGCCACGCTGCCGCTGCCGACCGAGTTGGTCAACTCGCTCGGCATGGTGCCGATGTCCACGCCGTGGGTGATGATCTGGGCGAGCCCGAGCGCGATGCCCAGCGTCCCGAGCGTGACGATCAGCGGCGGTACCTTCGCCTTCGCGACCAGGAACCCGTTGACCGCACCCCAGGCCGCGCCGGCGGCCAGGCCCGCGGCGGTGCCCGCGAGGATCACGCCCCAGCCGGCCTTCGGGCTGCTGTCCAGCGCGTTCATCGTCTTGACCGCGATCACGCCGGAGAAGATCAGCACCGAGCCGACCGAGAGGTCGATGCCGGAGGTGACGATCACGAAGGTCTGGCCGACCGCGAGCAGCACCAGGATCGAGGACTCGGTCAGGATGCTGCGGAACTCGAAGACGGTGGCGAAGGCGTTCGGTCGCAGTGCCGAGAAGGCCACCACCAGTGCCGCCAGCACCAGGAAGGTCCACAGGGTGTTCTGGCCCCGGACCCGCTGCCAGAGCTCGGCGGCCGGTTGCTCGTTGACGCGCTGGTTGATGCGCTCACTCACGCGCTGGTTCACGCGCTCTCCTCCTCGTTCGAGACCGCGCCGGTCATCGCACCGACCAGCTCCTCCAGCGAGGTGTCCGCCGCCCGGAAGCGCGCCACCCGCCGCCCCAGTCGCAGGACTTCCACCCGGTCGGCGACGGAGAGCACTTCGGGCATGTTGTGGCTGATCAGCACGACCGAGATCCCCCGGTCGCGGACCCGGCGGATGAGTTCGAGCACGCGGCCGCGCTGGACCACGCCCAGTGCGGCGGTCGGCTCGTCCATGAAGACCACCCGCGAGGCCCAGGCGACCGAGCGGGCGATCGCCACGCTCTGCCGCTGGCCGCCGGAGAGCGTGGCCACCGGTGCGTTGATGTCCTTGAGCTGGACGCCGAGTTCGGCGAACGCCTCGACGGCGCGACTGCGCATCGCCCGCTTGTCCAGCACCCCGATCCGGCCGAGCAGACCGCCGCGGAGCAACTCGCGGCCCAGGAAGAGATTGGCCGATGCGTCCAAGTCCATGGCCAGCGCCAGGTCCTGGTACACCGTCTCGACGCCGAGGCGCTGGGCGCCGCGCGGCCCGTTGAAGGACACCGGTTTGCCGTCCAGCAGGATCTGCCCCCGGTCCGGGGTGATCGCCCCCACCAACGCCTTGACCAGCGTGGACTTTCCGGCGCCGTTGTCCCCGATCAGTGCCACCACCTCACCGGGGTGGACCGTGAAGTCCGCCTGGCGCAGGGCCTGGACCTGTCCGTAGGTCTTGACCAGTCCACGTGCTTCCAGCAGTGGCTCTGACACCGTTCCTCCTTGCGCAGACAACGTTGTCGCCGTGGCATGAACTCATGGGCCGGAAGAGGGTGTCAAGGGTTCCGGCAGGACCTCGGACACGCGCCGGGGAGCTGACGGGACAGTGACAGGAGAGCCGTTCTGACGATGTGTCAGTGATCCTTCCCGACTGTGCCCCAGATCAACCGCCGTGCGACGAACCCGAACGAATCGGTCCGAGCCGGCCGCCGCAGGACGAGCGAGGCCGGAACGTGCCACTGACGTGTCCGGAATGTGACGGTCGCGATGATGATCAACAGTGGTGCGCACTCTGGCAGTTGGGCCCACTGTCCGAGCTGCGACGGCTGGCTATACTGCATGGCAACGTTGTCCATCCCGAGCTCCGAACGGCGGCCGGGAAGGCACCCAGGAAGGCGGTCACCGCATGCCAGAGACGGCGGAGCAGCACGCGTCCGGGATCCCCGCCCGACCGACCATGAAGGACGTCGCGGCCATGGCCGGGGTCGCGCTCAAGACCGTGTCCCGGGTGGTCAACGGCGAGCCGGGCGTCAAGGAGGAGACCGCACAGCGGGTCCGCGGCGCCATCGCGGAGCTCGGATTCCGGCGCAACGACGGGGCCCGGCTGCTCCGGCAGGGCCGGCGGACCAGCAGCGTCGGGCTGATCCTGGAGGACCTGTCGGATCCGTTCTACTCCCAGCTGAGCCGCGCGGTGGAGGAAGTCGCCCGCACGCACGGCTCGTTGCTGCTGACCGGCTCCTCGGCCGAGGATCCGGACCGGGAGCAGGAGCTGGCCACCGACTTCTGCGCGCGCCGGGTGGACGGCCTGATCCTGGTCCCGACCGCCGCCGACCACGGTTATCTGGCAGCCGAGTTGGCGGCCGGCACCGCGGTGGTGAGCGTTGATCGGCCGGTGGCGGGCCTGGCGGTGGACACGGTGCTCGCCGACAACCTGGGCGGGGCGCTGGCGGGCGTCGGCCATCTGATCCGCCAGGGCCACCGGCGGATCGGATACCTCGGCGACGCCCCCGACATCTTCACCGCCGCAGAGCGCCTCACGGGCTACCGCAGGGCGATGGCGGCGGCCGGGCACCCGGTGGACGAGTCCTGGATCGAGATGGCCAAGCCCGACCCGATCGGCATCCGGTTCGCGCTGACCCGGCTGCTCACCGGCCCGGCACCGGTCACCGCGCTGATGTGCGGCAACAATCGCACCACGGTCGCGGTGCTGCGCGAGCTGGCGGCGCTGGCCAAGTGTCCGGCGCTGGTCGGCTTCGACGACTTCGAGCTCGCCGACCTGCTGGCCGTGCCGGTGACCGTGGTCGCCCAGGATCCGGCACGGATGGGGCGGACCGCCGCCGAGCTGCTGTTCCGCCGAATGCGCGGCGAGCGGGCCGAGGTCCAGCGGATCGAGCTGCCGACCAGGCTGATCCCGCGCGGCTCCGGGGAGTTGCCGCTGTGAGCTGACGCGCGACCGGCGACCGGCAACCGGCAACCGGCAACCGGCGGCGCAGTCGGACAGCGTGGCGAGTGGACAACGTTGCCAGGACGGGATCAGGTATCTTGATGTCAAGATACCTGGGCGGCCCGTGCGTCCCACCGGTCGCCCGGCCTGCCGCCGGGAGGAGCTCGCCATGTCCGACACCAGCACATCCACCCCGAGCTGGGACCCCGCCCAGTACCTCCGCTACGAGACCGAACGCACCCGCCCGCTCACCGACCTGCTCGCCCACGTCCCCGACCCGCGGCCGCGGCCCGGCTCCGCCGCGCGGATCTTCGACATCGGCTGCGGGCCGGGCAACTCCACGGCGCCACTGCGCATCCGGTGGCCCGACGCCCGGATCACCGGACTCGACAGCTCCCCCGAGATGCTCGCCAGGGCCCGGGCCGAGCACAGCGGCGGCAACCCCGGCGGGACCGGGGAGACGGACTTCGTGCTCGGTGACGCCGCCGCATGGGATGCCGCGGCCGCCCAGGCCGACCTGATCGTCTCGAACGCAACGCTCCAGTGGGTGCCCGGCCACCTCGACCTGCTCCCCCGCTGGCTGGCGGCACTGCGGCCGGGCGGCACGCTCGCGTTCCAGGTGCCGGGCAACTTCGACGCACCGAGCCACACCCTGCTCGCCGCCCTGCGCACCAGCGCGCGCTGGCAGGAGCGGCTCGACGGGGGCGCCGACCACTCCGGCCGGGTGCACGCGCCGGGCGACTACCTCCAGGCGCTGGCGGGCGCGGGTGCGACAGGTGCGGACGCGGGTTCGCACGCGAGTACGGACGGTGTCGCGGTCGACGTCTGGGAGACCACGTACCAGCTGCTGCTGCCGGGCGAGGACCCGGTGCTCGACTGGGTGAAGGGCACGGCACTGCGCCCGGTGCTCAGCGCGCTCGGCACCGCGGCGGACCGGCAGGAGTTCCTGCGCGAGTACGGCGAGCTGCTGCGCGAGGCGTACCCGCGCGGGGCGCACGGCACCGTCTTCCCGTTCCGGCGGATCTTCTGCGTGGCACGGCTGCTCTGACCCGCCAACGAGCAAACTTGTCCTTATCCATACGCAACCTTCCCTATCGAGTGGTACGTTACCTACAGATAGGGAAGGTTCGGTGTGTGGCCATGTCGCAGCAGCAACAGCAGTACTACTCCGTGGACCAGGTGGCAGAGCTGCTCGGCCTGCACGTCAGGACCGTCCGCGGCTATGTGCGCGACGGACGACTGAAGGCCACCCGGATCGGCAAGCAGTACCGGATCACCCGCGAGGACCTGGCCGCACTCACCGGTCACCCCGTCGCCGCGCCCGTACCGGACCCGGCGGTGGCGTCAGCCTCGGCATCGGCCTCGGCCTCGGCCTCGGCCGCCCGGCCGGAGCCGGCGGTGCCGCACGCGGAGGCGTCCAGCATCGTGCGGATCGACGGAATCGGGCCCGCCGCGACCATCCGGCTGACCAACACCGTGCTGGCCTCCATCAACGGACGCCCGCAGAGCGGCGAACAGCTGCGGGTCGAGACCGTCTACGACGAGGACCGCGCCAGCCTGAAGATCGTCATCCTGGGCGGCCTCGAAGACACCGCCGAACTGCTCAGACTCGTCACCATGCTGACCGAGCAGGTGCGCTGACCACAGCGGCACCGCTGCGAAGGAGCCCCGAATGCCCGACACCCTCCAGCAGATCCACGGCACGACGGTGCTGGTCTGCGCCGCCGACGGCGCAACCCTGCACGGCGAGCGCGACGCCACCGACCTGATCGGCGACGCGTTCTACCACCAGGCGTCCTGGGTGGCCGTCCCCGTCGAGCGCTTCGACGACGCGTTCTTCCAGCTGCGCACCCGGATCGCCGGCGACATCGTGCAGAAGTTCGCCACCTACCGCCTGGGCCTGGCCGTGATCGGCGACATCGCCCACCACACGGCAGCCAGCACGGCGCTGCGCGACTTCGTCCGGGAGAGCAACCGGGGCACGCAACTCTGGTTCCTGGCCGACGCCGACGCACTGGCGAACCGTCTCGCGGAACAGTCGTCGGGAGTGCCGTCGAGCACCCGGTGAGAGCTCGGGCCGCCCGGGGAACGCCATCCCCCGGCGGGTACCGTCGAGCGCATGACTGAACTGAGCGACTGGACCTACGTGGTGACCGACATCGAGGTCGATGGTCCGTGGGCGGGCCCGAACTCGATGCGGTCCTTCGCATCTGTTGCCACGACGATGGACGGACGGACGTTCGGCGAGTTCGAGGCCGTCCTCGAACCGCTCCCCGGATCGGCGCCGAACCCGCGCACGAAGGAATGGTTCGACTCCGAGCCGGGCACCTGGGAGGCCGCGACGGCGAACCCGGAACCCGTCAGCGAGGTGATGAGCCGGTACGTGGCCTGGATCCGGTCGCTGCCCGGCCAACGGGCCTTCGCCGCCGCACCGTTGTCGTTCGACGGCACATGGATCGACTACTACCTGCGCCGGTTCACGCCGTACGGGCTGCACCAGGGCCCGTACGAGCAGGACCGTCTCTTCCACGGGCCGGCGCTCTGTCTGCGCTCGTACACCGCAGCACTGACCGGGCGGCCGCCCGCCGACCTGCCGTCGCCGAAGCTGCCCCCGCACTGGCTCGGCGATGTGGAGCACACGCACAAGGCGATCGACGACGCGCGCGGCTTCGCCAACCTGCTGCACTTCCTCACCCGGAAGGCCGGGACACCCGCCATAGCGTTCGACGTCTAGCGCTGTTCGGGGGGTGCCGCGACGGCTCGGGGCAGGCCAGACTGACGCCATGCTGATCTCTGCCCGGCGTGACCGGCCTCTGCTGCGGTTCTGGACGACGACCCGCGCCAACTTCTACGCCGATGACCCGGTGGCCCGGTGGACCGCGCGGGCGGCCTGGCTGATGGTGACCGCGTCGATGTGGTTGCTGCTGATGTTCACGGTGGTGTTCGGGGCGATGGTGGCCGGGGCGTCGTCCGGCGCGGTGCTCGTGCTGACGGTGGGTTCGGCCTTCGCGGTGCCGGTCGCGTCGATGGCCGCCGTGACGTCCGGGCCGAGGGGCCGGATGGGAGCGCCGGCGCTGACCGCGCTGGTCCTGATGGCCGCCGTGCTGCTCGGCTTCTGGCTGCTCTGACCTGGGTCAGCTCTGACCCCGGGTCATCCGGCGCGCCTGCTCACGGGGTCAGCGTCACTCCGTCGTCCCACGGGGCGATCTTCTGGAGCAGCAGTTCGTCCGCCCACCGGCCGCCGACGTACGTGTGCCGGCGGGCCAGGCCGATCCGTTCGAAGCCGTTGCGTTCGAGGACCCGCAGCGACCGCTCGTTCTCCGGCCGGGTGAACGCGTCCACCCGGTGCAGCCGCAGCGCCTCGAAGGCGTGGTCGAGCGTCAGTTCCAGCGCCTGGGTGGCCAGCCCCCGGCCGATCGCGCCGGCGCCCAGCCAGTAGCCGACGAAGGCCGACCGGAGCGAGCCCAGCACGATGTTGTTCAGCGTGATCCGGCCGACCACGGCGCCCTCGCAGACGATCGCGCCCGGCCACGTCCGGCCGGCCTCGTGCTCGTCGAGTGCCCGGCGGATCCGTTCGCGCTGGCCCTGCACGGTGAAGTACCCCTCGTCCGCCGTTGGCAGTGACGCGCGCAAGTGATCGCGGCTGCCGTCCAGCAGCGCGGCGACCGCTTCGGCGTCCTGCGGTCGCAGCAGCCGGATTTGCGCGGCGGCGGCGCTCGCGCTCGGGTCGTCGGTCATGGTGGGCCCCCTGGTGATCGGAATGCTCGGATGCAACGGGCGACGACGGCCGGGCGGCCGGCGTGCGACGTGCGACGTTCATCATCGACGGTGCCGGTGGCGACTGAGCCGGTGGGGGTAGGGGGCCGTCCGGGCGGGAGTCAGCCGGTCTCGGTGGGCAGCGGGCCGAGCAGCCCGGCGATCACGCGGTCCGCCACACGGGCGGCCATCGCAGCGGCCGAGGTCAGGGCGGCGGAAGCGCCGGAAACGGGGGCGGCGGGGCTCGGGCCACTCAGGCCGCCCGGGCCACCCGGGCTGCCCGCGAGGTAGTCGGCGCAGAAGGCGCCGAGCAGCGCGGACGCCAGCACGTCCGGCTCGGCCCCGGCGGGCAGCGCTCCGCAGCGGCGCGCCTCGTCGAGCGCCTCGCGCAGCGCCGCGCGGCGCGGGCCGACGACGTGCTCGCGCAGCAGTGCCAGCAGCTCGGGCGTGTGCACCTGCTCGGCCAGGCAGGTGCCGAGCAGCGCCATGCCACCGCCGAGCACCTCCGCGAGCTCGGTCAGCCGGGCGGCCAGGTCGGCGCGGAGGTCCCCGGTCCGGCGCGGGGCCGAGCGGGGGCGCAGCGTGAGCAGCGCGGCGGCGGCCAGCTCGGTCTTGGTCTTCCAGCGCAGGTGGATGGTGGCCTTGCTGACCCCGGCGGCCTGGGCGACCTGATCGAGCGTCATCCGGGTGAACCCCTGCCGGGCCAGCAGGCCGAGCGCCGCGTCGAGGATGGCGGCCTCCTTGTCGGCGCAGCGCGGCCGCCCCCTGCGCGTGGCGTGGCCCGGCTCGGCCGTCACACAGCCGTCCGCCGTCACGCGCCCGTCCGCCGTCGTGGGCGCTTCCGTCGTCATGCCCGGCTGCGGCCGCTGCGTCGTCCTCGGCTGCGGCTTCCGGTCCGTCTCGGTCTTCGCCATGTCGTCCAGCATACCCACTTGCAATACCGAACGACTCGGTTTAGATTTTAGCCAACGCCGGACGGACCCCGTCCCGGCGCCCGTACTTCGATACATGCGACAGAAGGGCACCACCATGCGCTACGCGATCCTCGGTACCGGCGCCGTCGGCCGGGTCATGGCCACCAAGCTCGCCTCGCTCGGCCACGAGGTCGTGATCGGCACCCGCGACCCTCAGGCGACGCTGGCCCGCACCACGCCCAGCGTCATGGGCACGCCGCCGTTCGCCCAGTGGCAGCAGACGCACCCGCAGATTCCGCTGACCACCTTCGCCGAGGCCGCCACCGGTGCCGACGTGATCATCAACGCGACCGCCGGCGCCGGCACGCTGGACGCGCTCGAGCACGCCGGGGCCGAGAACCTCGACGGCAAGCTGCTGATCGACATCGCCAACCCGCTGGACTTCTCGCAGGGCATGCCGCCGTCGCTGAACCCGGTCAACACCGACAGCCTCGCCGAGCAGATCCAGCGCGCCTTCCCGAACGCCCGGGTGGTCAAGACGCTGAACACCATGAGCAGCGCGGTCATGGTGAACCCGTCGCTGGTGCCCGGCGAGCACAGCGTCTTCATCTCCGGTGACGACGCGGACGCCAAGAAGGCCGTCACCGAGCTGCTCGTCTCGATCGGCTGGCCGGCCGGCAGCGTGCTGGACCTCGGCGACATCGCCACCGCCCGCGGCACCGAGATGCTGCTGCCGATCTGGCTGCGCCTGCTGGGCACCTTCGGCCACGCGGACTTCAACTTCCAGATCCAGAACGCCCGCAGCAACGCCTGACGCTCCGCCACCCCGCAACACCACCCCCTGGCACCACCCCCCTAGTACCACCGACGCCGTAGCACCGTCCACGCCACACGCACCTCAGGAGTACCGCGTCAGATGTCCGCTCCCCGCACCCTGGTGATCGTCGCCCACCCCCGGCTGGCCGGTTCCCGGATCACCGCCCGGCTGGCCGACGCCGCCCACGGCCTCGGCCATGTGACGGTCCACGACATCGTCGCCGCGTACCCCGACGGCCGGATCGACGTGGCCCACGAGCACCGGCTGCTGCGCGAGCACGACGTGATCGTGTGGCAGTTCCCGTGGCACTGGTACTCCGTCCCGGCGGTGCTCAAGGCCTGGATCGACGAGGTCCTCTCCTACGGCTTCGCGTACGGCCCGGGCGGCACCGCGCTGCACGGCAAGACGCTGCAGCTGGTCACCTCCACCGGCGGCCCGGAGCAGGCGTACTCCCCCGACGGGCACAACCGCTTCACCATCGAGCAGCTGCTGCTGCCGATCAGCGCGACCGCGCACCTGACGGGCCTGCGCCTCGCCGAGCCGCTGGTGCTGTTCGGCGCCTCCCGGATCTCCGACGCCGAGCTGGCCGGGTACGGCGAGCGCTACCGCGCGCTGCTGGCCGGCCGTCCGGCCGAACTGAGCCCGGCACTGAGCCCGGCCGGACGCTGACCCGGGTCGGGGAACCGAGGACGCCGCCTCGGCGCCCGACCACCGCGCAGCGCCCGACCGTCCGGCGTCCGGCCGAACTGAGCCCGACCGGATGCCGAGCACCGGGCGAGCGGCCGACCGATACCCCGGTCGGCCGCTCGCGCATGCCCGGACTCATTCCTGCTGGGCCCCTGGTCGGACTCAGCCCCGCTCGGGCCGCAACCCGGCGAGTACCAGGTCGACCGCCGCCTCGGCCCAGCCCGCACGGTTCACGTACCCGGCCATGTAGTCGGCGTAGAGCGGGCCGAGCAGTATCGAGGTCGCGGCCTCCAGGTCGGCGTCCGCGCGGATCTCCCCGCGCTCGCGCGCCGCCGTCAGCAGATCGCGCAGCAGCGCCCGGCGCGGCAGCACGGTGCGTTCACGCAGCATCGCGAGCAGCTCCGGGGTGTGCGCCTCCTCGGCCAGGCAGGTGCCGATCAGCGCCATGCCGCGCACCAGCTCGACGGTGCCGCCGAGGTCGTTCAGCACCGAGACCAGATCGGCCCTGGTCTCGCCGGTGGCGGCCGGGCTGCGGGTCATCCGGATCGACTCCAGCGCGGCGGTGACCAGGTTGCCCTTGCTCTTCCAGCGCAGATGGATGGTCGACTTGCTCACCCCGGCCGCGGCGGCCACCTGGTCGAGCGTCATCCGGACGAAGCCCTGGGAGGCCAGGAGTTCCAGGGCGGCCTCAAGGATCGCCGTGTCCTTCTCCGCCGACCGTGGCCGTCCCGCGCCCTTCGTCCGGTCCATGCTGCGCTCGCTCATTCCGGCAGGATAACCGCATCCCGCCCCGAACCGTTCGGTACGAACTGATGGCCGTACGCCGCCACTCCGGCCGGTGGGGCGGCCGGACGCTCCCGGAGCGGGCCGACAGTGGGACCGGCGGCGGCCCGGCAGCGAGGCCGGCAGCGTCCCGGCGGTAGGCCGGAGCACCGGTCGGCGGGCACACTGGAAGGGCTGTTCCCCTGGAGCCGGCGACAGTCCTGGACGGTGGGCCATGCCAGAGGTCACTGATGCGGCGCGGACCGTGATTATGACCGTGGACGACGATCCCGCGGTGTCCCGTGCGGTCGCCCGCGACCTGCGCCGTCGCTACGGGAGCGAGCACCGGGTGGTCCGCGCGGAGTCCGGCGCGTCGGCGCTGGAGGCGTTGCGCGAGCTGAAGCTGCGGGGCGCGCCGGTGGCGGTGATCCTGGCGGACTACCGGATGCCCCTGATGAACGGCATCGAGTTCCTCGAGGAGGCGCTCGATCTCTACCCGGGAGCCAGGCGGGTGCTGCTGACCGCCTACGCCGACACCGACGCCGCGATCGACGCGATCAACGTCGTCGACCTCGACCACTACCTGCTCAAGCCGTGGGAACCGCCCGAGGAGAAGCTGTACCCGGTGGTGGACGACCTGCTGGAGTCGTGGCGGGCCAGCGACGGCCTGGCCGTGGACACCACGAAGGTCGTCGGGCACCGCTGGTCGGCCAGGTCCTCGCAGATCCGCGAGTTCCTGGCCCGCAACCAGGTGCCGTACCGGTGGTACTCCAGCGAGGAGCCGGAGGGCATCCGCCTGCTGGCCGCCGCAGGGCTGGACCCGCGGCGGCTGCCGCTCGTGGTGCCGCCGGACGGCACGGTGCTCGTGGAACCCGAGGAACGCGACCTGGCCGCCCACGTCGGGCTGTCGACCACCCCGGCGGCGGACTTCTACGACCTGGTCATCGTCGGCGGCGGCCCCGCCGGGCTCGGCGCGGCCGTCTACGGCGCCTCGGAGGGCCTGCGCACCGTCCTGGTGGAGCGGGAGGCGACCGGCGGCCAGGCCGGGCAGAGCTCGCGCATCGAGAACTACCTGGGCTTCCCCGACGGGGTCTCCGGCGCGCAGCTCACCGACCGGGCGCGCCGCCAGGCCACGAAGTTCGGCGCGGAGCTGCTCACGGCGGCCAAGGTCACCGGGCTGGAGGTGAACGGGGCGGCCCGCACGCTGCGCTTCGCCGACGGCTCCGCCGTCTCGGCCCAGGCCGTGATCCTGGCGACGGGCGTGTCGTACCGGCAGCTGGACGTGCCGGGAGTCGCCGAGCTGACCGGGCGCGGGGTCTACTACGGCTCGGCGCTGACCGAGGCGGCCGCCTGCCAGGGGCAGGACGTGTTCATCGTGGGCGGGGCGAACTCCGCCGGCCAGGCCGCGATGTTCCTCACCCACCACGCCCGGAAGGTCACCCTGCTGGTGCGGGCACCGGAGCTGGCCGCCTCGATGTCCTTCTACCTGCTCCAGCGGGTCGAGGACTCCCCCGCCATCTCCGTGCGCACCGGCACGGTCGTCGAGGCGGCGCACGGCAGGGAGCACCTGGAGGGGCTGACCCTGCGCGACCGGGTGACCGGGCGGTCCGAGGCCGTCGACGCACAGTGGCTCTACGTCTTCATCGGCGCGGAGCCGCTGACCGACTGGCTGGACGGCACGCTGCTCAGGGACCCCCGCGGTTTCGTGCTGACCGGCCCCGATCTGAGCGCCGACGGGCGCCCGCCGGCCGGCTGGGCGCTCGACCGCGCTCCCTATCACCTGGAGACCAGCGTGCCAGGGGTGTTCGCGGCCGGAGACGTGCGCGCGGAGTCCGCCAAACGGGTCGCCTCCGCGGTCGGCGAGGGCGCCATGGCCGTCATGCTCGCGCACCGGTACCTGGAGCAGTCATGACCACCGCCCGCCCGCCGGACTGCGACGAGCAGGAGCTGCGGACGCTCTTCCTGTTCGAGAAGCTGACACCGGAGCAACTCGCCCAGCTCTGCCGGGACGGCCACGTGGAGTGCTTCGACCCCGGGCCCGTGTACCGGGAGGGCGATCCGGCCGTGAACTTCTACGTGCTGGTCCAGGGCACCGTGCTGCTCTCGCGCCGCGTCGGCGGCCAGGAGGTGGACGTCAGCCGCACCTCCGCGCCCGGGGTGTACGCCGGCGCCTTCCAGGCGTACCTGGGCGACCAGGTGCCGCAGGTGTACAACAACTCGCTGCGGGTCACCGAGCCGTCCCGGTTCTTCGTCCTCCCCGCGGAGGCCTTCGCGCGGATCATGCGGGAATGGTTCCCGATGGCCGTCCACCTGCTGGAGGGCCTCTTCTTCGGATTCAAGAACACCCAGGAGGCGATCGGGCAGCGGGAGCGGCTGCTGGCCCTCGGGACGGTGACGGCCGGGCTCACCCACGAGCTGAACAACCCCGCGGCCGCCGCCGTGCGCGCCACCTCCGCGCTGCGGGAGCGCGTCGCCACGGCTCGCAGGGAGCTGGCCGCGCTCGCGGCCGAGCCGGGCCGGGGCGAGTGCCTGGCGCAGCTGAGCGAGCTTCAGGACCTGACCGTCGGCCGGATCGGGCAGGCCCCGCCGCTCAGCCCGCTGCAGGCCGCCGACCGGGAGGACGAGGTCGGCGACTGGCTGGCCGAGCACGAGGTCGCCGACGGCTGGGAGCTCGCGCCGGTCCTCGTCCAGGCGGGTCTGGGAACCGACTGGCTGGACCGGATCGCGGGTGTGCTGCCCGGCGAGGTCCTCGGCAGCGCGGTGAACTGGCTGACCTGCACGGTCGAGGCCGAACTGCTGCTGAACGAGATCGAGGACGCGACCCACCGCGTCTCCGCGCTGGTCGGGGCGGCGAAGCAGTACACGCAGCTGGACCGGGCCCCGTACCAGAGCGCGGACGTCCACGAGTTGCTGGACAGCACGCTGTTGCTGCTCGCCGCGAAGATCGGCCCGGACATCACGGTCGTGCGCGAGTACGACCGCACGCTGCCCAAGGTCCCCGGCTACCCCGGCGAGCTGAACCAGGTCTGGACGAACCTGATCGACAACGCCACCTGGGCCATGCGCAGCACCGGAGCCGGCGACGGCACCCTCACCGTCCGGACCGCGCGGGACGGCGAGTGGGTGCTGGTCGAGTTCCGCGACACCGGCCCCGGCGTGCCCGCCGACGTCCAGGACCGGGTCTTCGACCCGTTCTTCACCACCAAACCGGTCGGCGAGGGCACCGGCCTGGGCCTGGACGTCTCCTGGCGCATCATCGTCAACCGGCACGGCGGCGACCTGCGCCTGGAGTCCGCGCCGGGCGACACCCGCTTCCAGGTCCGCCTCCCGATCCACCCGGCCGCCGACCCCGCCGACCCCGCCGCGACCGACGCCCCGCCGGAGCAGGCCTGAGGCGATCGGCGGTGCTATGCCTCAAGGGTCTTCGCGGCGTCGCGGATCACGTCGAGGACGAAGTCGGGGTGCGAGAGCATCGGCACGTGGCTGCTGCCGACGTCGTAGGTCTTCGCGCCCATGCGCTCCGCGGCGGCCCGCTCCAGGTCCGGGTTCACGGTGCGGTCGTTGTTGGCGACGATGTACCAGCTCGGCTTCGTGCGCCAGGCCGTACCGGGAACCTGCTGGCTGAACAGGTCCGGGACCGGCACGGCACCCGTCGCGAGGACGAGCTTCTGCTCGGCTGCCGGCAGATCGCCGCAGAAGTCGCCGATGCCCGACTCGAGGAGCCAGATGCGGCCGTCGGCGACGTCGATGTGCTCGAACAGGGGCGTGCGCGCGAACTTCTCCTGCTGGTCCTGCGAGGTCTCGTCCTCGTCGGGGGCGAGCGCGGCGATGTAGACCAGCGCGCCCACGCGGTCGTGGATGCCGGCCTTGGTGATCAGGGTGCCGCCATAGGAGTGACCGACGAGCACGACGGGGCCGGGCACGTGGTTGATGGCGCGGGTGACGCACGCGACGTCGCCCTCGAGTGAATCGAGGCCGTGCTGCGAGCTGAAGACCTCGTGCCCTTCCGCCTGGAGCGCGGGGATGAGTTTGCCGAAGCACGACCCGTCGGCCCAGAGTCCGTGGGCGAAGACGATGCTGGCCTTGCTGGTCATGGTTTTCCCTTTTCGTAGACGCCTGGCCGCGAGGGCATGACTACACCGAGTGCCCACGTTATTACCGTTCGCAGTGACCCGCGACCGCCGCTCGACCGGATTCGCCTGCCGCAGTTCATGTTCATGCCCAGATGGCCTTGGGTAGGCAACGGTGCACTGAACGTAAGCGGCGGGGAGGAGATCGGAATGAACGGTCAGCCGGTAGGGGCGACGGACGCCGGCGGCGTCCAGGCTGTGGCGCCGTACGACGAAGCTGATGTCATCTTCCACGGCGGTGAGATCGTGACGGTCGCCGCCGACACCCGGGAATCCGCCCCAGGCCCCGAGGCGGTGGCCGTCAAGGACGGAGTCATCGTCCACGTCGGCGACTACCGGGACGCCGTCGCTCGCTGGCAAGGCGCCCGAACACAGCTGCGCGACCTCGGGGACCGCGCACTGCTGCCCGGATTCATCGACGCCCACGGCCACCTGGGCGGCATCGGCCTGCAGGCCACGCTCGCGAACCTGCTGGCCGCCCCCGACGGGGACGTCACCGACATCGCCTCGCTCCAGGAGAAGCTGCGCGCGTGGGCGAAGACACCCGTGGGCGCCTTCTCCAAGTGGATCATCGGGTTCGGCTACGACGACGCCATGCTGGCCGAAGGCCGCCACCCCACGCGGGAGGACCTGGACGCGGTGTCCACCACCCGCCCGGTGCTGGCCATCCACCAGTCCTTCCACCTCGGAGCGGTGAACAGCCGAGGCCTGCGGGAGCTGGGCTACACCAAGGCCACCGCGGACCCGGACGGCGGCGTCATCCGTCGCCAACCCGGCGCCGTGGCCCGGCCGTACGGCGAGCCCAACGGCGTGCTGGAGGAGACCGCGTTCAACCCTGCCTCCGAAAAGGCCACCAAGGGCCTGCCGTTGACCGCCCTGGCCGCCCTCTTCGGCAAGGGCGTGGCAGCAGCCGCGAGCTTCGGCTTCACGACCGTCCAGGAGGGCGGCGCCACGCTGGAGAACCTCCAGGCGCTGCGGGATGCCGCAGCCGTCGTGCCGTTCAAGATCGACGTCGTCGCCTACGCGCGGGCCGACGAGGCGACGGCCTCGCCGGAGGCGGATCCGGTCGGTGCGAGCCAGGAGTACCGGCGGGGCGTGCGGGCGGCCGGGGTGAAGATGTACCTGGACGGATCCCCGCAGGGCAGGACGGCCTGGCTCACCGAGCCGTACGAGGAGCGGCCGGAGGGCACACCCGAGGGCTACCGCGGCTACCCCACCATCGAGGACCCCAAGGTCGTGCTCGACCAGGTGCGCACCGCGTACGCCAAGGGCTGGCAGGTGCTGGCCCACGTCAACGGGGACGCCGCGATCGACCAGTTCATCGAGGCCGTCGAGACCGCCGCCAGGGACGTCGCTGCCGGGGATGCCGGGGACGCCGGCGCCGACGACCGGCGGACGGTGGCGATCCACGCCCAGACCGCCCGGGAGGACCAGATCGAGGACTTCGCCCGCCTGGGTGTCATCCCGTCCTTCTTCTCCATGCACACCTACTACTGGGGGGACTGGTACCGGGACACCGTCCTCGGACCGGAGCGGGCCGCGACCATCTCCCCGGCTCGCTGGGCCGTCGACCGCCAGATGATCTACACCTCGCACCACGACGCCCCGGTGGCCCTGCCCAACTCGATCGCCATCCTGTCCAGCCAGGTCACCCGCCGCACCCGCACCGACCAGGTCGTCATCGGGCCCGAGCAGTGCGTGTCGGCCCTGGACGCCGTCAAGTCCATCACCATCAACGCCGCCCACCAGTACTTCGAACAGGATCGCAAGGGCAGCATCGAGGTCGGCAAGCTCGCCGACCTGGTGATCCTCTCCGCGAATCCGCTGACGGTTCCCCCGGACGAGATCCAGGACATCAAGGTCGTGGAGACCATCAAGGAGGGAACCACCGTCCACTCCGCCACCGCCACCGCCACCGCCACCGCGAGCAGCGAGGAGCCCGAGTCCGGATTCGAAGTCCCGACCAACTACCAGTGGCACGGCTGCTGCTGACGGCCCTGCAGTCGGCATCCCGGGTGTGCGGCTGTGGTGCGGCGGCTGTTGTGCGGCCGCACCGGCCGGTCAGCGGGCGAGGACGTGACCGTCGTCGGGGCGGTGGTCGCGGGAGCGGCGCAAGTCGGTGGTGACGTAGGTGCGTTGCAGCCACCGGTCCGCTCCGTCGTACCGGGGGTGGAATGCGGTGCGGCCGTGGACGGTGACGCGGTTGTCGATGATGACCAGGTCGCCGGGCGTCAGGTGCAGGGTGCGGGCGCTCGTCTCGCAGGCGCGGCCGAACTCGGCCAGCGCCGCGGTGGCCCGAGGGGTGAGCGGGGTGGTGACGAGTTGGGCCATCCGGATGTCGGGGTCTTCGGCCGCTCCCGACAGCACCGGTCGGGGCTGCGCCTCGGGCTCGCTCGCGGCAGCACCGGGGGCGGAGGAGGGGGCGAAGGAGGGCGGTGGTGTGGTGATGAACTCCGGCGCGAACAGGGCCTCGCGGCCGGCCGGGGTGAGCAGCGGAAGTGCTTCGCGCAGACCGGCGACGCGCATGCCGGCGGTCCGGTCGTGGTCGGCGCGCAGGCACAGGAAGACCACGTAGTCGGGCGGGTGGGGGTGGAAGCCGTTCTCGGTGTGGAAGGAGAGCGGCACCGATCCGGCGTTGCCGTGGAAGGTCTCCTGCCCGGGTACGGGCACGACGTCCTGCACCAGGGCGCCGGACTTCTCGGCCTGGTAGGCGAGCGGATCGCCCAGCCCGCAGGCCACCATGGTGAGCACCGCGGCCGGGACGGTGGCCTGGCGCTGGACCGAGCCGGGTACGGCCGGTGTCGCGGGCAGGGCCGCCGGATCGACGGGCAGGCCGCCGATCACCAGCGTGCCGCGCGGGCCGGAGTGCCTGCGGAACCGGCGCACCGCACGGCGCAGCGGTAGTGGAAGGTCCTCCCAGGCGTCCCGGGCCCGGGCCACCCATCCGGGGCTGTCGATCCGGTCGTGCCCGCCGGCGCACAGGGTGCGGGCCAGTTTCTCGCACGCGCCGGCGTCGGCGGGATCGAGGTTCCAGTCGGCGGCTGCGGTGGGTCGGGTGGTGCCGGGCGTCGTCTCGGGCATCAGGCTCTCCTGCCGGGGGTGCGGGCGGCGGACGCGCGGACTCAGGAGTGGCGCAGGCCGGCCACGGCGTCGGCGACGTAGTGGTCCCCGAATCGGATCAGGGAGGCGTACTGGGCCGCACGGCGGTGGCGCATGAGCCGTAGTTCGGCAACGGCGTTGTCCGGGCCTTCGGGTTTCTGCGCGATGGAACGACGAAGGTGCACCATCGAGTACGCCAGGGTGACGTGCCGTTCGGCGTCCACGATGTCGGCTTCCAGCAGCGCGCCCCGTGCCTCGGCCAGCTCCGGGGCCCGGGCCGCCAGGTGCTCGTAGGGGTCGGGAACCACCGACAGCAGGTCCTTCATCGCCGCCCGGAACAGCTTGTAGCCGCGATGCTGACGCCCGCTCAACGGGACGTCCACCGAGGGCGGCGCCATGGTGTGGCGGATCGCCGCCATGTAGTAGTCGGCCGGGATCGTACTGGCGTGGTTCATGGCCGCCGGGAACCCGCGCACGTACACCGTCGCATCCGCCAGCCGCAGCAGCGCGGCATCGGTGTCGCCGTCCAGCAGGCGGCGGGTGGCGTCGGCCACGGCGACGGCCGCGCAGACGTTGAACAGGACGTGGACCTGGTGCCCGATGAGCCAACGAGCACTCCACACGCTCTCCAACGCACTCGCCGATGCACTGACCGATGCACTGGCCGGCGCACTGGCCGACGCACTGGCCGACGTCGCCCCCGCAGCGGACTCAGGGACGGCCACCGGCGCGGCGGCGTCAGGGTCGGCGCCTGGCGCCGCACCGGTGAGGTCGAGCACCGACTGCCGCATCCCGGCCACCTCCAGGGCCAGGTCGGCACCCGACAGCGGAGCCTCGCACAGGTCCTCCAGGCCGCGGTGGACGACCAGGGCGCCGTGCAGGGCGGCCTGCTGATCCGACAGCTCCACCTCGCGGACCCGGAAGTACGACTGACTGATCGACTCCGCCGGTACGCGCTCACCGACCACGGCCGGCGCCAGCGCCGACAGCGCGGCGACCAACTCACCGGCCACCGCAGTGGCCTGGCGCAGCGCGGCGGCCCGCTCGACAGGTCTGGCATGGGTCGCCAGCCCGGCCAGCACCCGAGCGGCCCGCTTCGCCTCGACGGCAACCCGCGGGCCCAGCCTCGGGACAGGCTGCCCGCCCCGGGGCTCACGGAAGACAGCGACAGCAGGATGACCGGCAACCGGCGATAAGCCCATGGTTGATATCTTTCGCCAGGGACATGCCATCCGAAACCCTGATCCGCACGACGATTCCCCTCCGCTGAGCCGGAGTTGGCCGGCAGCCTGCGCTGCGGCGCCCGCTCACGGCGAGGGCAGCGGGACGGCGTGTGGGCCCTCGTGGTGCTGCGGGGTCTCCTGGTGCTGCGGGGTCTCGTGGCGCTGCGGCGGGGTCAGGGTGCGGACCGAGGTGGGGAAGGCCTGTTCGGCCCAGATGATCTTGCCGTGCGGTGTGTAGCGGGTGCCCCAGTGCTCGGTGAGCTGGGCCACCAGGAAGAGGCCGCGGCCGCCCTCGTCGGTGCTCGCCGCATACGTCAGGTGCGGCGAGGTGTTGCTGCCGTCGGAGACCTCCAGGATCAGACTGCGGTCGCACAGCAGCCGGACCCGCACCGGCTCCGAGCCGTAGCGGATGGCGTTGGTGACCAGCTCGCTCAGGGCGAGCTCGGTGGCGAAGGAGAGCTCGCCCAGGCCCCAGTCGTCCAGCGCCGCCGCGCTCCACGCCCGGATGTCGGCGACGGCGGCCGGATCGGACGGCACGTCGCGCTCGGCGATCCGCTCCGGGCCGAGCACCCTGGTCCTGGCGATCAGCAGTGCCACGTCGTCCTGCGGGTGCTCCGGCAGCAGCGCGTCCAGCACCACCTGGCAGTTCTCCTCCGGATCCCGGCCGCGCTGCGACAGCGCCGCGCGCAGCAGCTCCATGCCGACGTCGAAGTCCCGGGTGCGCTCCTCGATCAGGCCGTCGGTGTAGAGCACGATCTGGGTGCCCTCGGCCAGCTGCACCTGGGCCGTCTCGTACGGCATCCCGCCCGCGCCCAGCGGCGGGCCGGTCGGCAGCTCCGGGAAGACGACCCTGCCGTCGGGGTCGACCAGCGCGGGCGGCGGGTGGCCGGCGGTCGCGATGGTGCAGAGCCGGGAGGTCGGATCGTAGATCGCGTACAGGCAGGTGGCGCCGGTGACGCCGGTGCCGCTGCCGCCCTCGCTCTCCTCCTGCTCGCTCTCCTCCTGGTCGATCCGGTTGACCAGCTCGTCGAGGTGGCCGAGCACCTCGTTGGGCGGTACGTCGAGGGCGGAGAAGTTGTGCACGGCGGTGCGCAGCCGACCCATGGTCGCGGCGGCGTGCAGCCCGTGGCCGACCACGTCGCCCACCACCAGGGCGACCCGGCTGCCGGGCAGCGGGATCACGTCGAACCAGTCGCCGCTCACGCCGGACTGCGCGGGCAGATAACGGTGGGCGACCTCCAGCGCGCTCTGGTCGGGCAGGGCGCGCGGCAGCAGGCTGCGCTGCAGGGTCACCGCCATGGCGTGCTCGCGGGTGTAGCGGCGGGCGTTGTCGATGCTGACGGCGGCCCGCGCGACCAGCTCCTCGGCCAGCGAGCGGTCGTCGTCGTCGAACGGCTCGGGCTTCTGGGACCGCCAGAAGTTGACCACACCCAGGATGATGCCGCGCGCCTTCAGCGGCGTGGTGATGAGCGTGTGGACGCCGTAGTCCAGGATCCGCCCGGCCCACTCCGGGTCCTGGGCGTGCCAGCCGTGCGCGACTTCGAGATCGGGGACGACCTGCGAGCGGCCGCTGTCGAAACCACGGGCCATCGGGGAGGACGGGACGAAGGCGGTCAGCCGGCCGCACGGGTAGAACGGGTGGTCGTCGCGGATGCCGTGGACGGCGGTGCGGCGCAGGTTGACGGCGCCGCCGGTGGGCTCGTCGCCCAGCAGCACCGGGTCGGCGAGGTCGACGGTGACGAAGTCCGCGAAGCCGGGCACCGTGACCCGGGCCAGCTCCTGGGCGGTGCGCTCGACGTCGAGCGTGGTCCCGATGCCGACGCCGGCTTCGTACAGCAGCGCGAGGCGCCGGCCGGCCACCTCGGCCTTGCCGGAGAGGGCGAGCAGCTCGGTGGAGTCGCGGATGGTCGCGACCGTGCCCATGGCACGGCTGTGCGGGTCGGTCGGCCGCTGGTTGACCGCGACGAGCCGGCTGCCGACGTGGAGCAGCTCGTCGGTGACCGCCCGGCCCGACAGCAGCAGCTCGACGGTCTCGGGGGTGAGGCCCTCGATGTCGCCCAGGTGCCGGCCCTCGGCCTGGGCGGGCAGGCCCAGCAGTTCGCGTGCCTCGTCGTTGGCCAGCAGCAGCTGCCCGTCCTGTCCGACGATGATCACGCCCTCGCGCACCGCGTGCAGGACGGCGTTGTGGTGCTCGTACATCCGGGCGAGCTCGCCGGGGTCCATGCCGCGGGTCTGACGCTTCACCCGGCGGGCGATCAGCGCGGTGCCGGTGGTGGCGATCGCGACGGCGGCGCCGCCGATACCGAGGATCAGCGGCAGCTGCCGGTTGTCGGCGGCGGTGACGTTCTTGACCTTGAGCCCGGCCGAGACCAGGGCGGGTATCGAACCGTCCGGCGCGGTCACCGGGACGGTCGCCTGGACCTCGTGGCCCAACGGACCGTGCACGCTCTCGGTGTAGATCTGCCCGTGGAGGGACGGGCCGATGGTGCCGACGAACCGCTGGCCGATCTCGCTCGGCAGCGGGTGCGTGTAGCGGATTCCCTGGTCGTTCATGACGACGATGAAGTCGACGCCGGCCACCTTGCGGGTGGCCTCGGTGATCGGCTGGAGAATCGCCGAGGGATCGGGCGACTTGAGCGCGGCGAGCAGACCGGGGGAATGCGCGAAGGTCTCCGCGACCGCGATCGACCTGTTCCTGGCCTCGGTATCGGTGCTCCGCCGGGACTCCAGGACCTGTGCCAGGATCGCCCCGAGCACGAGGAGGACCACGACCACGAGTTCGAGGGCGAATACCTGAGTGGCTACGCTCCGTCGATTTCTCGCGTTCAGTGGCTTTCTGGATACGATCCGCGATCGGTCGGCGTCTTCGACCATGGTGTCATTTCTAGCACCATGCCGTGATATTTCGGGCAGGCTGCCTTCGCCGTCTCACCCCTCGGATTCCCGCCGTCCGTCCGCAACCTCGGCCCCGGACACCCACGGGCCAGAACACCTACCACCCCTGTTGCCCGGCCGTGACGACGTAGTAGTCGAGGATCCCGCGCTCGTAGGCGCGCAGGAAGTTCCGCGGCCAGGTCTCCGGGGCCCACCACCGGCCGAGCCAGAGGTCCCAGCCGGGCCAGACGTGTTGACCGATCGGCTCGACGCGCACCTCGATCAACCCGGCCCCGGTGAGCGCGTCGGTGAGCGCGCGCACCGGGCGGGCGACGTCCAGGCCGTTCGCGAACGTCTCCAGCAGTCCGGCGAGTTCGACGGGCCGCTCGGGCGCGTCGTCGGCGGTGAAGAAGCTGGCGACGGCGACCCGGCCGCCCGGCCGCAGGACCCGCGCGGTCTCCGCCGCGAAGGCGACGACGTCCGGGAAGTGCTGGGCGGCCTCCACACTGATCACGGCGTCGAACTCGCCGTCCCCGAACGGCATTCGCTCGGCCGCCCCCTGGACGAAGCGCAGCCGGCCCGGGCCGTCGCGGAGCATCGCGGCCTGCGCGGCCTGGGCGCGCTGCAGCTGGGCGGGGTGGATGTCCATGCCGGTGACGGCTGCGGGGCCGTACTCCCGTAGGGCCAGCGCGCAGCCCATGCCGAGCCCGCAGCCCACCTCCAGGAGCGTCGACTCCCCCGGCAGTCCTGCGGCGCCCGGACCTGCGGCGCCCGGACCCGCGGCGTCCAGACCTGCGGCGTCCAGACCTGCGGCGTCCAGGACGTGCCGGTAGAGGTCCTCCTGGCTGCGGATCCGCAGCGCCTCATCGACGGGGCGGCTCAGGTCGATGGCCCGCCAGTACCCGAAGTTGATGAACCCGCCGGCGAACATCGGGGCCTGGCTCAGGTCAGCCGGACCGTACGTCTCGCGCACCGCGGCGCTCATGGCGGGATCCGCCTGCCGTTTGCCGTCAACCACCGTGCCTCACCTGCCGAGTTCGTGACCGTCGTCTGGTGCGCGGTCCTTCGGGCTCGTGCCGACGTCCGCCAGGATCGCACGACCTGACAACGCCGTGCACAGCGAACGGGTGACGGGCAGGACGTGATGTTCATCCGACCCGGACACCAGGCTCCGAGCTCCGGGCTCCGGGCTCCGGGCTCCGAGACCGCGGAGGAGAGGCTACTTCGCTGCGGCCCGGCGCTGGGCGGCGGCGAGCACCAGGGCGGCCGCACTGCCCAGCAGCGCTGCCACGATCACCGCCGCCCAGCCGCGCCGGAAGCCGTCCAGCGCGGCCTGCGGCCCGTGCGGGGTGCCGATCAGGCTGACCGTCAGCGCCACGCCCATCACCGCGCCGATCTGCCGGGCCATCGTGGTGATCGCCGAGCCGGTGGCGAAGCGCGTGGGCGGCAGCGCCGCCGCGGCGGCACCGATGAGGGTGGGCAGCGTCAGCCCCACGCCCAGGCCGGTGAGCAGCATCCCCGGCAGCAGTTCGGTGGCGTAGCCGGGCCGGACGCCGATGGCGGCGGCCCACCAACCGATGCCCGCGGCGAACAGCAGGGTACCGAGCGCGGACAGCCGTCCGGGGCCGAGCCTGCGCACCAGTGCGGCGCTGCCCAGGGCGACCGGCGGCACCAGCAGGGGTCCGGGGGCGATGGCGAATCCGGTGCGCAGCGCCGAGTACCCCCAGGCCTGCTGGCACCAGAGGACCGAGGTCAGCAGCATGCCGGCGAAGGCGAGGGAGAACAGCAGGGCTGCGGTGTTTGCGGCGGCGAAACTGGGCACCCGCAGCAGCGGCAGTTCGACGATGGGGGCACGGTGGCGCGCCGAGCGGCGCAGGAACCAACCGGTCAGCAGCGCGCTTGCGAGCAGGCCACCCAGGACCCGGAGCGAGAGCCAGCCCCAGTCGTCCCCCTTGACCATCGCCACGGCGAGGACGGCGATGGCGGCGGTGAGCAGGCCCGCGCCGAACAGGTCCGGCAGTGGGCCGTTCTCCGTACCGCGCAGCCTGGGCAGCACGCGGGCCCCCACGGCGATGGCGGCGATGCCGACCGGGACGTTGGCGATGAACACCCAGCGCCAGTCGGCCTCGACCAGCAGTCCGCCGAGGACCGGCCCGAGCCCGGCGGCGATCCCGCCGATCGAGGCCCAGGCCCGGATGGCGCCGGGGCGCTCGGCCGGTGGAGTGGCATCCAGCAGCAGCGCCAGTGAGGTCGGCATCAGCGCGGCCGCGCCCGCCGCCTGGACCACCCGGGCGGCGTCGAGCCACCCGACGGCCGGGGCGACTGCGCAGAGTGCGGAGGCGATGGTGAAGACGGCCAGCCCGGCGAGGAACACCGTCCGGTGGCCGATGCGGTCCGCCAGCCGTCCGGCGGGGACCAGCAGTGCGGCGAAGACGATGGCGTAGCCGTTCAGCACCCAGGACAGGGTGGCCAGGCTGCTGCCGTGGAAGTGCTGCTGCATCGCCGGGAGGGCGACGTTGACGATGAACAGGTCGAGGTTCGAGACGAAGACCGCGGCGGCGACCACCAGGAACGCGGCCCGGCGGTGGGGCCGGCCGTGGGGCTGGTCCCGCTCGGCCGGTGCGGCCACTGGGTTTGATATTCCAACTATCTCCATGAGCCGGAACGCTAGCGGCAGTGAGTTTGAATATGCAACCCTCATGGCGGGACGATGGCGTGACACCTGCACACCGATGCCCGGCCCACGGCCAGGGGGGGTATCCCCTGCGAGGAGGGGTCAGGACACCCGGCAGTGGACCCCGCGCGAGTTGCCGGCCGCGGGCGTGCGGCACGCGCCGCTCTTCCCGCCCGGGCGTCAGTTCTCCTACAGCAACACCAACTACATCGCGTTGGGCCTGATCCTGGAGAAGGCCACCGGCACCTCGCTGGGCGCACTCGTCCAGCAGCGCATCGCACGCCCCCTGGGCCTGACCCACACGTACCTCGCCGACGGCCCCGCGACCAGCCGCCACCAGGCCCACGGCTACGAGCCGGACGCCGCCCACCTCGCACCGTTCCTGCCGCCCGGCGTCCCGGCCGGAACCTCCTTCGCGGGCCCGGCGCGCGGCACGTGGGTCGACACCACCGCGATCAACCACAGCACGCTGTGGGCGGCAGGCGGCATCGTGTCCACCGCCGCCGACTGGGCCCGCTTCGACCAAGCCCTGCTCTCCGGCGAACTGCTGCCCACCGCCCAGCTCGACGAGATGAAGACCACCGTCCCCGAGGACCCGCGACAACCCGCCGGGAACGGCTACGGACTGGGCCTGCGCAAGGTCGTCTTCCCCTGCGGCACGGTGTGGGGCCACGACGGCCAGGCCGCGGGCTACTCCAGCGAGGCCTACGCCGACGCCGAGGGCCGACGCACCGTCACCGTCCTGGTCCCCACCATCTTCGGCCTGGCCGCACCCGGGCCCGCCGCCGCCGAGCAGGCACTGGTCCGGACGGCGGTCTGCGCCATGCTCGATGAGCCGAGCCCGCAGGCGTAGGAGAGATCGCTCCGGGATGAGTGAGGACGATAGCCGAACGGGCCTGGCCAGGCGTCAGCAGTATCCCTCCAGCCCGGTGCCACCCTTCGGGGCGAGGCTGGGCCAGGGCCGCCCGGTGCTGTCCGCGGCGAAGGAGCGCAGAAGGTCGATGAGGTCGCCTCCCGGGTAGCCCTGGAAGCTCCGGAAGGCGCGGCGGTGGTAGCAGCTCCAGTAGCTCACGACCCGCCGCTGGGTCCGGGCGAAGAAGGCGGGGTTGGACGCGATGAACTCACCGTAGGCGAGGCGCAGATCAGCCCCCGAGGCACCGGGGTCGCGCAGTCCGGCTCTGATGTCGACCAGGATCTCCAGGACGTACTCGCCGACCAGTTGGACGACGAACGGGATGACCCACGGGTCCGCAGAGCCGAGGATCCGCGCGAGGTGGCGCTGCCTGACCCAGCCGTCGCAGTGCCGCGAGTACAAGCAGTGCAGAACCTGTCGCTGACGCGGCGCGAGGGCGGCGACCGACTCCGATGGCAGCTCGTCGTTGTTGATGCGCCCCGGGATGGAGACCTGCCGGCCCTGCACCACGACCGAGAACGGCGCGACCGGCCGGTACCAGGACACAGGCATGACCGCCAGAACCGTCCGGACGTCATCGGCGAGTTCGGCCGGGAACGCCGCTGTCAACAGGTCACGGTGGTCGGAGGGCTGGTGCACGGTCCGAGCATACGTGCAGGCCGGCGGGCGAGATGATCACCCCGATGTCGAGGGTCGGGCTAAAGGCCGGTGAAACCCGTGCGCCAGGAGGGGTGTTGGGGCCGCCAGCCGCAGGACGTGCGGGCGAGCGAGTTGTCGGCGCCGCGTGCCCACGCGGCGCCTCCGGTGCCGGGTGGAGGTGGCGTGGTGCCGAAGGCCCGGGCCAGTGCGGGGACCCACGCGGCGGCCGGCGCCGGCTCGTCGTCCACGATGTTGACCGGGCCGCTCGGCCACGCCAGCGCGGCCAGCGCGGCCCGGGCCGCGTCCTCGACGTGCAGGAACGAGGAGACCGCGTCGTCGGCGGCGAGTTCGCCGCGCCGCAGCCGGTCGGCGATCGGGCCGCCCGGCGCGTACCAGGTGCCGGGCCCGTACAGCAGGCCATAGCGCAGGATCACGTGCTCCGGGAGCTCGGCCGCCGCCCGCTCCAGCGCGAGCACGCCGTCGATCGTGGTGGCGCGCGGCTCGGGGGCGGCGGTGTCCAGCGGGGTGGCCTCGACGGCCGGTCCGCCGCCGGGCTGGTACGCGAAGGCGATCGACTGGGCCACGATCCGTCCGACGCCGGCCTGCCGGGCGGCGTCCACCAGGTTGCGGGTGCCGACCCGGCGCAGGCGCGCGTTGTCCGCGAGGTCGCCGTCGGCGAGCGCCGTCAGCTGGTGCACGATCACCTCCGGTGCGGCGGCGGCCACGGCGTCCGCGACGGCCGCGCGGTCGAAGACGTCCAGCTGGACGGCGGCCGCGCCCTGCTCGCGGATCCACGCGACGCCGCGCGGCGAGCGGGAGGCCGCGGTGACCTGGTGGCCGGTCTCAAGGAGCAGCGGCAGCAGGAGCCGGCCGATGGCTCCGGTGGCTCCGGCGAGGAAGACGCGCATGCCTGTTCCGGCTGTCCTGGAAGCTGCTTGAGGTTCGGTCACCTGATCACCGTACGAGCGGATTGGCTCGCTTGTTTGCGCCACTTCGCGCCGGCTTGGTTGGGCCAATGCAGGCCCGAGCAAGAGTGCGCCGAACATAAAGCAACATAATCACACAACATCAAACACGATTGGGCGTACAGTGGCCCCACCACCCCATGATCGATCGCGAGGGAGATCCGCACAGATGAAGGTGCTCATCACCGGCGGAGCCGGTTTCATCGGCAGCACGGTCGCATCCGCCTGCCTGGACCAGGGCATCACGCCGATCATCCTGGACAACCAGTGCACCGGCCGCCGCGAGTTCACCGAGGGACGCATCTCGTACCAGGGCGACATCGCCGACGGTGCGCTGCTCGACCGGATCTTCGCCATCCACCCGGACATCACCGCCGCGGTCCACTGCGCCGCGCTGATCGTCGTACCGGACTCGGTCGCGAGGCCGCTGACGTACTACCGCGCCAACGTCGCCAAGACCATCGACCTGGTCGAGCACCTGCTGCGCAACGGCTGCGACCGGCTGCTCTTCAGCTCCTCGGCCTCGATCTACGGGCCGGGGGCGGAGGACGGCATGGTGGACGAGTCCTCGGCGCTGCTGCCGTCCAGTCCGTACGCGCGGACCAAGGCGATGGCGGAGCAGATCCTCCAGGACGCCACGGTCGGCTCCGCGCTGCGCGTGGTCTCGCTGCGGTACTTCAATCCGATCGGCGCCGACCCGGCGCTGCGAACGGGTCTGGCGCACCTGTCGCCATCCCACGTGCTCGGCAAGCTGATCGAGGCGCACACCGGTCGCGGCACGTTCCGGATCACCGGCGTCGACTGGCCGACCCGCGACGGCAGCGGGATCCGCGACTACATCCACGTCTGGGACCTCGCGCAGGCGCACGTCGCGGCGCTGCGCCGGTTCGACGAGATCGTGCCGCCGGGCCGTCAGGACGGGGAGGGCGCCGGCAGTAGCGGTGCGGGCGCAGGCGCAGGGTACGAGGTGATCAACGTCGGCACCGGAACGGGCACCACCGTCCGGGAACTCGTGCGCGCCTTCGAGGAGGTGGTCGGCGAGCCGCTCGACGTCGTGGAGACCGAAGCCCGTCCCGGCGACGTCATCGGCTGCTGGACGGCGAACGGGAAGGCGCGCCGGCTGCTCGACTGGCAGCCGACCAAGGACCTCGCCGACGGCATCCGCGACGCGCTCGCCTGGCGGCGCACCTGGACCGAGCGGCTCACGGCCGAGGGGCTCGCGGCCAGGCAGTTGGCAGGCGGGCAGTTGACGGCCAGGGAACCCGCAGACGGGGAGCTGGCGGCCGAGCCGCCGCGCTGATCCGGCCGGGCCGGTCGGGCAGCGGGCCGGTCGGGCAGCGGTCCCCTCGCGCTACCCGGCCGACTCCGCCGGCGGGAACAGCACGGCGGCCAGCGCCGGCGCGTACTGCGCGACGAGCGCCTCGTGCGTCAGCTCGATGATCCCGGGCAGCCGCAGCAGATGGCGGCAGAGCGCGAGGCCGAGCAGCTGCGCGGAGACCAGTCCGCCGCAGTCGGCCGCGCGCTCGGCGCCGACCGCGCCGGCCAGCACCGGGACGACCTGGCGGCCGAGGATCTCGGTGAGCTGCGCCGCCGCCTGCTCGTTCGTCACGGCCGAGCGCAGCAGCAACAGCAGGCCGTCGTCGCTCGGGTCGCCCTCCCAACGCTTGAGGAAGTGCCGGACCAGCGCGACCGGCAGCTCCTCGGGCGACAGGGCGGAGAGGTCCGGCAGCCGCAGGTCGAAGTCGGTCGCCGCGGCGAACAACTGCTCCTTGTTGCCGAAGTAGCGGATGACCATCGACGGGTCGATGCCGGCGCATGCGGCTATCGCCCGGATCGTCGCACGCTGGTATCCGTCGGCCGCGAAGCGGGTGCGGGCGGCCGCGAGGATGGCGGCGCGGGTCACGTCGGACCGACGCGGAGCGTCCAGGCTGTTCGAGGTCATGGCGGCAGCATAGCCAGCACCCACGGCCCAACGGTCGATGAGTTTCATTGCGCCGTCTCCAGCCCCGCCTGACGTTCAGTCGCCCCGCTCATCGGCTCGCTCATCGCCCGGCGCATCGGCCCGCTCGGCGTGCGCCTCGCACTCCGCGTACGCCGCCAGTACCGCCCGGTAGCGCCGGCGCACGTCCTCCCGGTCGGCCGCCTCCGGCACCGTCTCGGCCCCGACCCGGTCGATCATCTCGGCCTGGTCCAGCAGCACCCTGCGCTGTCCGGCGGTGCGGGTGTCCGCCATGATCTCGGCGAGCACGTCGAGCTGGCGGATCAGCACGGCGGGCATGCCGGGCGCCGCCTGCCGGATCTTCTCGAACGAGCGCTGGACCAGCCGCTCGTAGCTCACCGGCACCGCCAGCACCCGGATCCGGCCGGCCGCGTCCCGGTGCACCGGATCCGGGTGCCAGCGCGCGGCGATCCGGCACAGCCCCTCGCCGAGCCAGTCGATGCAGGTCAGCGCCGTGAAGGTGTCGTTCACCGCCGTGGACAGCGCCCGGATCGCGATCTCCACCAGCTGGTCCACGGCGAACGCGATGTCCTGCGCGAGTGTGCGGGACGGCCCGGTGATGTGCGCCCGGGCGAAGCTGCTGGCCACCGCCGGCGCGGCCTCGGCGGGCCAGACGGTGGCGAGTGGATGCCCCTGCACCAGGAAGTGCCCAGGGCGCTGGTCGAGCCGGATGACGGCGTCCAGCTCGGTCGCGATCCGGACCAGCGTGCGGTGCCGGACGAACTGCAGGTAGCCGCTGACCGGCGCCGGAACCCGCGCCCCCGCCGCGTCCAGCCGGGCGTGCAGCTCGGCCGCCGACGGGCCGTGCGCCGCGCCGTCCGCCGGCTCGGGCTCGCCCGCACCCGCCTCGATCGCCTCGGAGAGCTCCGCCGCGATGCTCGCGATCACGTGCGGCAGCTGGATCGAGGTCGCGATGTGGTGGATGAAGTAGATCAGCAGCGCGAGGTCGGCCAGCAGCAACACCATGCAGACCGTGATCGACAGGTGTGGCACGAAGTCGCCGTGCGAGCCCGGACCTATCGAGATGAGCGCGAGGATCGCGTAGGCGAAGGTCCCCACGAAGGTGCCCAGGGTCAGCTTGGTGGTGCGGTCCCGGATGAAGGTGCGCAGCATCCGCGGCCCGAACTGGGTGGAGGCCAGCGTCAGCGTGACGATCATGATCGAGAAGACCACGCCGACGACGGTGATCAGCGCGGCCGCGATGGCCGCGAGGATCTGCCGGGCGGCGTCGGCGGTGCCGCTGATCACCCAGGGCGGCAGCGTCAGCGAGCCGCGGTAGGCGGCCCGGTCCACCTGCCAGGTGGCGAAGAAGAGCAGCCCTGCGAGGGCGACCTCGACGGTCGGGACCACCCACAGGTTCGTCCGCAGCGCCTCGCTGCGCCACTGCGACTCCAGGTGGACCCCGCGGATCACCTCGCCCACCACCTGTCCTGACCAGGCGCGGTTGACTGGGCTTCCACCCTAGCGTTGTCGGCGTGTCGCAGCCGCTCGGGGAGAGGTGGGGCGAGGGAGGTGGGGGGATGCCGGGCAGCTCTCAGCCGTGGGTCAGCAGCATCGTCAGCGCCGCGAGTGTGACCAGCGCGCCGAACGCCAGGAACGCGTACTCCAGCCCCCGCCGCTCCCGGCCGGGCAGCAGCACGCAGCGCGGGTCGGCCGGGTCGTAGACGATCGCCACCTCGGCGCCGTCCGGCAGCGCGGCCGGCGACGGGGAGAACACCTCCACCACGCCGCCGCTCTCGGTGGCGAACTGCAGCAGCGGACGGGGCGAGCCGCCGTGGTCCTCCGGCTCCGGCGTGCGGTAGCGCACCAGCGCACGGGTGGCCACGCCGACCTGGTGCAGCCGACGGATCTCCGACAGGCCGGCGGCGCCCGCGAGGAAGGCGACCACACCACCGAGCGCGGCGAAGAACGCGAGGCCGAGGCCGATCCAGACCATGCCCGGCACCTACCCGCCACCGGCTCGCGGCAGTCCCGCTGCCGGGCGGCGCCGCGCAAGCATCGCGTCAAGGGCGGGCGGGTTACGGGGGGCGGGGTGCGGGGCGTCAGGCGTCCGCCAAGGGCCCGGCAGTCGGGGTGCGGCGCTGCTGGGTCGGCAGGCGGGGCTCGACGGCGGCCGCCCGGGTGAGGACGGCTCGGGCGGCCGAGCTGTCCTGGTGCAGCCGCAGCCGCTCGCGCATGCCGTCCACCGCGGTGCGCAGCCGCGCGGAGTCCACCAGCGGGTAGTCGTCCAGTACGGCGTGCCAGCTCTCGCAGGCCCGGTCGAGACTGCCGCGCGCCAGCAGCAGCTCGGCCAGCCTGGCGTTCGTGACGGCGCGCGCCCGGCGCTCCCCGGGCGGCCGTTCGCGGACCGAGCGGACCAGCGAGCGCACCGCGCCCGCCGTGTCGCCGAGCGCGGCGAGCGTCTCGGCCTCCTGGTGTGAGAACGAGGCCCAGTGGTAGTCGGCGATGCCGCCGACCGGTGTTCCGGCCTGCTCCAGTCGGCGCCGGGCCTGCCGGAGGTGCTCGAACGCCGCGGTCCGGTCGCCACAGCCCGCCGCGGCGAGCGCCTGCTGGCCCAGCACGAACGCGGCCTGCCGGGGTGCCAGCACCGGCAGGTGTGTGCCGGCCAGGTCGGCGAGCTCCCGGGCGTAGCCGCGACGCCCGAGGTAGTGGGCCTGCACGCTCATGCCGCGCAGCGCCGTCGCGTGCAGCTGCGGGTCGGCCGCCTCGGCCGCCAGCCGGCCGCAGAGCCGGTAGTACGCCTGGGCGGGGCCCTGGCGGCGCGCGTCGAAGCAGGTGAAGCCGGCCAGGTAGGCCAGCCGCGCGGTGCACAGCATCAGCTCGCGCCGCACGGTCGGCGTGGCCGGTGCCCGCAGCCAGCCGGCCATCACGGTGGCCAGGAACCCGGCCACCGCCGGGCGGGCGCGCCCGCCGCCGAGGGATTCCTCGCCGGCCAGCAGTAGCGCCAGCACGTCCTGGGCCAGGCGCAGTTCCGCGCCGCTGATCCGGGGCGGCCGCGGCACCGTGGACAGCGCCGGCGACTGCAACTGGAACTGCAACGGCGACTGGCCAGGCGGCGCCGGGAACGGCGGGACCAGCCGACGGGCCAGCGAGTACACCGGCCCGCTGCGGCCGCGCGGATCGCTGCCGGCTGCGGCCAGCCGGGCGAGCAGCTCGTCCACCGGCGGCGCGCCGTCGGCCGGCGGCGGTTCCGGAGCGGCGGCCGGCCGGGCGAGCCGGGTGTCGGCCACCGTGACCTGCCGGCCGAGGGCGCGCGAGAGCACCTCGGCGACCAGGGCCGGGACGGGCTCGGCCGGGTGCGAACCGCTGAGCCAGTGCGCCACGGCGGTGCGGTCGTAGCGGTAGCTGCGCCCGTCGGCCGCGCCGGCGCGGTTGACGGCGCGGGCCAGGTCCTGGCCGCTCCAGCCGGCCTCGGTCAGGAGGGCACGCAGCTGCTGGTTGGGGAGGCGGGTAGCGCTCATCGCGGTCTCCTGCTTCGGAGGCGGGACCTGGTTGGGGGTGTCGGCCAGGGCCGTACGGCCTGCGGCTCGCTCTGCGGTCCCGCGGGGTGCGCAGGCGTGCACGTACGTAGGTGCGCAGGTGCACAGTCTCGAGCGGTGCGCCGGCCGCGGCTCCCCCACGTCGCGCGCGGCCTGGCGTCCCCGGCCTCACAGCAGCCGGGGGTCGCACCCCCCTGGCCGGGCTCTCGCGCCGGGGCCCGGCGCACCGCACAACCGGGCCCGGACCGTACCCCGACCGGGCGCCCGGTCGGGGTACGGTCCCGAGCGTGCCGTGGTGCCGGCAGATCCGCCAGAGGCGTGCGGTGGCACCTCAGGAGCGCGCGCCGGCCGAGCCCGCCCCCGGGGCCCGACGACGGGCCCCGGCGCCCGGCGCTACCGCATGCGCACTACGGCTTCGCCCATTCGCGCCAGCATCACGCAAAGTAGTGAATTCAGTGCCACGAGCTTCATCCGGTCGCCCCTTCGACGCCGAAGACAACTCGGGCGCTCGCCCTCGCGAGCGGACCGATCCAGTCGCTCCCCGAGCCCGAGCCCGGGGAGTTTTGCGAAGGGCTTCAGATGAACAGGACGCGTGAGCTGACCGGGCTCGCGATGGCGATCGATCACTGCCCGCCGGAGACGGTCGTGGTCGCGCGGCGCTTCCGGCACGGCGGGCGCGGCGTGGTGCCCTGCCCGGCGGCCGAGCTGCTGGCCGGCACGCTGCACCGGGCCGGTCTGCGGGTGGCGGTCCGGGACCTGTCGGTGGAGGGCGCGGCGGCAGCGGCCACCGGTCCGGGCCTCCGGACGGCCGTCGTCGGCTCGGCGGTCTCGTACCTGCTGGCCCCCGACGGGTACGTCGGCCTCGCCGCGGTGGCCCGCGCCGACGATCCGCAGGCCCAGACCACGGTCCGGCTCGCGATCGAGGCCTGGGCCCGCGTGCTGCGCACCCGGCTGCTCCTGACGCCCGGGGTGTCGCCGCGCTGCAGCGGGGTCCGCGAGTTCCTCGCCGCGCTCCACCGCACGGCGACCGTGACCGACCTGCCGCTGCTGGTCACCGGCGCGGACGGCTGCGGCCGGGCCGTCGAGGCCGAGGTCACCGGGGCCGGTGCGCGGGTGGTGGCGCACGCGGCCGAGGCCCGGGCCGGCGAGGTGCTGCTGATCGGCCCGGCCGGCGTCCCCGCGAGCGAACGGCGGGACGCCGAACGCCGCGGGGTGGTGCTGGTGGACGCCGGGTGCCGCCGCGTCGAGGCGGCCCGCAGCGAGATCGCGCGGCTCGCCACGGCCGGTGAGCACGTCCTGCTGGCCGGTCCGGCGGACACCGCGAGCGGCGAGCTGCTCCGCTCGGCCGGGCCCGAGGTGCGCTCGCTGCCGCAGGCCGAGCTCTGCCGGCAGCTCCCGGTGCCCGACCCGCAGCGGGTCGGGGTGGTGCTCGCACCCGGGCAGCCGGTGCGGCCGCTGCTGTCGATCAGCGACGCGGCCCGTGGTCGGTTCGGGCACATCGTCCCGCAGCATCCCTCGACGTACTGCTTCGAGGCGGACGACCGGTGCGACACCGTACGGCTGGTCGCCGCGCAGGCCGATCTGCTGCTGATCGCGGCCGGCCCGGACGATCCGGAGAGCGCGCGGGTCGCCTCCTGGGCGAGCCCGGGGCCCAGCACGGCGACCGGTCCAGCAGCGGGCGCGGTGACCGGTCCGGCAGCGGGCGTGGCGGCCGGCGCGGGCACCACCACCTGCGTGGTCACCTCGGTGCGCGAGATCGAGCCCGGGTGGCTGGCCGGTGCCGGCGCGGTCGCGGTGGTGGAGACGCTCAACGCACCGGGCCCGCTGGCCGGACGGATCCTCGCGGCACTGCGCGGCCTGGGGCCGAGCGACACCGTCCTGCGCTCGGTCACCACCCGACGGGAGTCCGCGCACCCGGACCAGTGACGACCGCCGGGTCGGCCACCACCAGGTCGGCCACCGCCGGGCACGCGGAGCCACACCGCACCGGCCACGCACCGCACGACGCTCAACACCCCGCCGCGCTCAACACCGAGGCCCGGCAGCCGGACTCCCGCCGCTCCCGCCGGATGGCGTTCGCTGAGGTGTGCACACCCGTGCGCACACCTCAGGGAGTGGCCATGCCCCAGCAGGACGACCAGCACAGCGGCCAGTTCGCCTTCGCCAACGGGCCCGCCACCCGACTCACCGACCACCGCCCGGACCAGCACGCCGACCACCGTCCAGATCACCGCCTCGACCACCGCCTCGACCACCGTGCCGGTGGCCGGGTCGGCGGTGGCCGTCCGATCCGGCCGCGCATCGTGCACGCCTTCCCCGGCCAGGGCGACTTCCCGCTCTCCCCGCTGCCCCGGGCGCTGGCCGTCCTGCCGGTGCTGCGCCGCTCGCTGGCCGAGGTCTTCCGCGCGGCCGACCCCGTCGCCGCCGAGTTCGACGTGCTGCCGCTCGGCCCCCGGCTGCTCGGCCCGGCTCCGCCGGGCGGCGGCGCGCTCGCCGCCGAGGCCCCCGGCACGCTGCAACTCGCCCTGTTCGGCGTCTGCCTGGCCACCCACCGGGCACTGACCGCTCGCGGCCTGCTCGCCGACCGGCTGCTCGCGGTCAGCTTCGGCGAGATCCCCGCGCTCACCGCCGCCGGCTCGCTGAGCATCCCGGACGGCGCCCGACTCGCCTGCCGGCTCGGGCAGTTGTTGCACACTGCGGACGGCGGTCTGACCGTCCTGCGGGCCGGCCGGCCACGGGTCCGCGCGCTGCTGGACCGGATCGGCACCCGCGAGATGGTCGTCGCCTGCGTCAACGACCCGACCGAGACCGTGATTTCGGGTCCGCTCGGCGAGCTGGCCGCGGTCGAGCAGGCGGCCCGCGAGGCGGGCGTCCTGGCCACCCGGCTGCGGCTGCCGTTCCGCGCCCACCACCCCGGACTGGTCCGGCAGGCCGCGCAGTTCGAGGCGTACGCGCGGACGCTGCCGATCTCGCCGGCCGCGCTGCCCGTGCACTCCGCGGTCGCCGGCCGCCCGTACGGCCGGGACGCCGATCTGCCGCGCGCCCTGGCCGACTGCCTGGTCCGCCCCGCCGACCTGCCGCAGGCGGTACGCCGGGCCGTCGGCCCCGGAACGCTCGTCCTGGAGACCGGAACCGGCGCCGCGCTGAGCCGCAACATCCGCCGGCTCGTCCCGGCCGCCCGCAGCCGCGCGCCGCTCGCGGAGCTGGAGACCGCGAGCGGCACCCCGCTCTCGCTCAGCAGCACGCAGACCCCGGGGAGGACCGGATGAGCACCCTGGACAGCGACGCGGCCCAGGAACTGCGCCGACAGCTGCGCGGCGAACTCGCCACCTCGCACCCGCTGAAGCCGATCGAGTTTCTGAATGATCGTCAGATAGCCACCGAGCCGGACTCGTTGGCCGGTGACACCACCGCTCACCTGCGGTTGCGCCGGCTCGCCGCCGGGCTGCCGCCGGCCGCCGAGGTCTTCGCCGACACCGGGCTGCTGGCAGCCCTCAGCGCGGCCACCGCGCTGGCAGACCCGCCGCTCTACCAGACCTTCCTGTCGCACTACATCCTCTGCGTCGGATCCGTCGCGACGCTGGGCGGTCCGGGCACCGACCCGGCCGGACTGCTGACGCACGCGCACGCCAAGGGCTCCTTCCTGGTGACCGAACTCGGCGACGCGAGCAGTCATCTGGGCATCCGGACCACGGCGCGGTTCGAGCCGGCCACCCGCGAATTCGTGCTGGAGACGCCCGACGACCGCGCCGCGAAGTTCTCCAGCGTCGCCGCCCTGGGCCTGCCCCAACTGGCCGTGATCTGCGCCCGGTTGCTGGTCGGCGGCCGGGACGCCGGCGTCTTCTCCTTCCTGGCCGATCTCACTGACGAGCGGGGGCGCCCGGTCCCCGGCGTCGAGATCTCCAGTCCGCTCGCGATCGACGCGCTGCCGCTGCCGTACGGCGCGGTGCGGCTGCGGCAGTTGCGGCTGCCGGAGACCCGCTGGCTGCGGGACGACGCGCGGATCGACGCTGCCGGCGTGCTCATCGACCCGCTCGGCTCACCCGAAGCCCGGCTGCAGCGCACGCTCTGCGTCGGGCAGGCACTGTGGGCGACGCTGCCGTCCGCGATGGCCGCGCTGGCCGCCCGCGGAGCCGTGCTCGCCTGGCGGTTCAGCGCCGGGCGCCGCTCGCACGGACGGCTCGCGCCGGGCGCGCCGGTGCTCGCCTACCGGACCCAACAGCACGCCGTGCTCGGCGCGTTGGCCGAGGCGTTCGCACTGCGCTGCGCCGCCGAACAGGCACGCCGGAGCTGGTCCGCCGCCCGCCGCCCGGACCCGGCCGCCGACCCCGGCCCGCTCGCCATGACCTTCTCACCGTGGGGCGCGGTCGACCGGTCGCTCGCGCTGCACAAGGCGCTCGCCACCCGGACCGCAGCCCGGCTGCTCGACGAATGCCAGCACCGCTGCGGCCTCTCCGGCTTCTTCGAGGTCAACCGGCTGTCCGGCTACCTGGGTCTGGCCCGCGCCTTCGACAACGCGGGCGGGGACAACACGCTGATCCTGCTGGACGCCGGACGCGCGATCGTCGAGCACGGCCCGGGCGAGGCACCGCTCGTGGCACCTCACCCGGAAGCGGACAGCCCGGCCGATCCGGCCTGGTGGCCGGCCACCGCCGCGGCGCTGCGGCACCGCCTGGGCGCCGAGCTGCACGCCGAGTTGAAGTCCGGACTCGACTCCGGACTCGACTCCGGCACTGGCTCCACCCCGCCACCGACCGATCTGGAGCAGTGGAACCCACTGCTCGACCGGACGCTACGGCTCGGCGAGATCAGCGCGCAGTGCCTGGCCGCCGACGCAGTCGCCCACGCGCTCGCCGAGGTCCGCTCCCCCGCCGCCCGGGCGCCGCTGGCCACGCTCGCCGCACTGCACGGCGTCCTCCAGGCCCGCCGGTTCGCCGGTGACCTGCTCTGCGCCGGGCTGCTCACCCCCGCCGCTGCCCGTCAGCTGCCGGCGGTGCTGGACGGGCTCTGCGACGCGCTGGCACCGCATCTCCCCGCCGTCGCCGAGGCGCTCGACCCCGAGCTCGCCGACGCCGGCGTCCCGCTCGCCGCCCCCGACTACGCCGCCGCCCTGGCCGGCGCGCTGAGCTGGTCGCGTGGTGCCCGATGACGGCCGACCCGCCCGCGATCGGCGTCCTCGGCATGGGCAGCTACCTGCCGCCGCAGATCCGCGACAACGCGGCGGTGGCCACCGCCGCCGGCGTGTCGGCGGGCTGGATCGCCGAGCGGACCGGCGTCCGCCACCGGCACGTCGCCGCCCCCACCGAAGCCGCCTCCGACCTCGCCGCCGCAGCCGTCCGGGCCGCCTGCCTGGCCGCGGGCATCGGCACCGCCGACCTCGGGCTGCTGATCGTCGCCACCTCGACGCCGGACGAACTCGGCCCGGCGACGGCCTGCCGGGTCCAGGCCGCGATCGGGGCCGGGCGCGCGATCGCGCTGGACGTCAGCGCCGCCTGCTCCGGCTGGCTGTTCGCGGCCCGGGTCGCGCACGACTGGCTGCGGGCCGAACCGGCGGTGCGCTACGCGGCCGTGGTCGGCGTCGAGGCGTACTCCAAGTTCATCGACCCCACCGACCGCGGCACCGCCGTGCTCTTCGCCGACGGCGCGGCGGCGGCCGTGCTCGGTCCGGTCGCTCCGGGCCACGGGTTCCACGGCTTCCGGCTCGGCTCCGACGGACGCGGCGCGCACCACGTGCTGATCCCGGCCGGCGGCAGCCGCCGACCCGCCACACCGGCCACGCTGGCCGACGGCAGCCACCGGATCCACATGGACGGCCGCGCGGTGCGCGACTTCATCGTGGCGATCTTCCCGCAACTGGTCGCCGAGACGCTGGCCGTGCACGGGCTGGGCCTGGACGAGATCGACGCGTTCGTCACCCACCAGCCCAACCCGGTGCTGCTGCGGCGCCTCGGCGAACAGCTCGGCATCCCGCCCGAACGGCTGATCGTCACCGGGGAGCGGACCGGCAACATCGGCGCCGCCTCGGCGCCGTTCGCACTCGCCTCGGCCGCGGCGGCGGGCACGCTGCCCGCCGGGGCCCGGATCCTCATCTGCGTCTTCGGCGCCGGCCTGACCTGGGGCAGCAGCCTGCTGACCTGGTCCGGCGCCCCGGGCCTCGCGCTGCCTGCCACCGACCCCGCCGCCCGCCCCACCGAGGATCAGGAGCCTCAATGAACAGCCACGACGCCTGCGCGCAGGAGCCCGCCGCACCGAGCGCCGGCCGGCTCGCCGACGCCACGCTCGATCCGTTCCGCCTGGACGGCGCCCGCACGCTCGTCACCGGCGCCTCGCGCGGCATCGGCCGCGCGGTCGCCGTCGCGTTCGCCCGGGCGGGCGCCCGGCTCGCGCTCGGCGCCCGCACCGGCGAGGCGCTCAAGGCGACCGCCGATGAGATCGAGCCGCTCGGCCGGCCGGCCGTGCTGGTGCCGGGCGACCTGGCGCGGGCCGGGCAGCCGGAACGGGTGGTGGACCAGGCCGCCGAGGCGCTCGGCGGCCTGGACATCGTGATCCACAACGCCGGGATCCTGCCCACGCTGCCCGACGGCTCACCGCTGCTGACGCCGCTTCAGCACCTGCCACAGCAGGCCTGGGAGGAGGTGATCGCCGTCAATCTGAACGCGACGGCCGCGCTCTGCCGCGCGGCGCACCCGTGGCTGGCCGCCGGCGGGCCGGGGTCTGGGTCTGGGTCTGGGGCTGGGTCGGCCAGTCTCGTGCTGGTCTCCTCGGTGGCCGGCGTGATCGGCACGCCGATGATGGAGGCGTACGCCGCGTCCAAGGCCGCACAGGTCTCGCTGGCGCGCAGCCTGGCCGTCGGCTGGGCCCGGCAGGGGATCCGGGTGAACGCGCTCTGCCCCGGCTGGACGCGGACCGACATGACGGCCTTCGCCCACACCGACGGGCCGCTCAGCGCCTGGCTACTCGCCCACGTGCCGCTCGGCCGCTGGGCGGAACCGGAGGAGGTCGCGGCGGCGGCCCGCTACCTGGCCTCCCCCGCCGCCGGATACCTGACCGGGCAGGTCCTGCTGCTGGACGGCGGTCTCTCCGTCCCGGACGGCGGCCTCGCGGGGATCCCCAAGCCACCCTCACCCTTCGCGCCGGCCTCCTGACACCCAGCGGCTAGGCCGTGTCTCATAATTCGCGTCGGATCAGCGCGCGGCGTTGGGCGCCCGGCTGGGCGTGCCGGCGAAGCGTCCTCGTACTGGGTCGTACTTGGGCGTTTCGCCGGTGCGTCCAGGCGGGATGCCCGGCGTCGCGCGCCCGACGGGAATTATGAGACACGGCCTAGCTCCCCGGGCCTGCCAGGCCCGGGGAGCGAGCCGCTGGGCGTCCCGATGTCCCACCGCCCTGCGCACGCACCACCACGGCCGGCTCTGCCGAGGCGGCCTGGCGGCACGTCAGGCCGTCGGAGACGATGCCCTGGTCAGCAGGCTGAGCAGCGGGCGCGGGCCGGCGTCCAGGAACTGGCTGACGCCCGACGCGCGCAGGTGTTCGACGCAGCGGCGCAGCGGCACCGGGTGGACCAGGTGGTGGGTGACCCCGTCACGGAACTCGGCCGCCGAGCGGTAGTCCCGCCCGGTGCGCGGGCAGTGCACCCGCAGTCGGCCCGGCCGGAACTCCATGGCCTCCGCCGCCGAGCGCACCTGGCGGGCGACCGGAGCCAGTGCCGGGCTGTGGAAGAGCGTGCGGGTGGGGAGCAGGGCCTTCGCGATCGAGCGGCGCTCGGCCAGCGCCGCCAGCGCCTCGACGGCCTGTCGCGGACCGCTGACCACGCTCTGCTCGGGCCCGTTGTCGCAGGCGAGGGCAAGCCCCGGCAGCCGCGCCTCGGCCAGCAGCCGGCGGACCTGGCCGGCCGGCAGCCGCAGCACGAGCAACCCGCCCGCCGGCACCCGCAGCACGCCGCGCCAGTGCTCGCAGGCGAGCAGCAGCCGGGCGCCGTCGCCGACGCCGAGCACCCCGGCGGCGGCGAAGGCGGCGATCTCGCCGAGGCTGTGTCCGAGCAGCACCGGCCGGGCGCCCGTGGCCGGCCGCAGCAGCCGGCAGAAAGCCACCGCCTGTGCGTAGCCCGCCAGTTGGATGAGCGTGTCACCCGGCGCTGCAGTCGTTGCGGTCAACGCGGCGGGCGCGGCGGCCGGGGTGATCGGCCCGACGCGCGGCCCGGCGCCCGCTGCGGCGCTGCCCGGCACCGGCCCGGTGAGCAGGTCGGTGACCCGGTCGCCCAGCGCCGCCGGCAGCGCTGCCGCGACCTGCGCCAGCACCTCGCGCACCGCCGGCTGGTCCGCGTACCGGCCCAGGCAGCCCGGGACCAGCGAGCCGATCCCGGGGACCAGCAGCACGGTCGTCCCGGACGGCGCACCGTGCGGCCCGGTCGGCTCCCGCCGCACCACCTCCCGCCCCCTCATGCCGGCGCGAAGGCGAGCACGGCGTTCTGCCTGCCGAAGCCCGCCGAGCTGCTCAGCGCGAGGCCGATCCGGCACGGGCGCGCGCTGCCGCGCACGACGTCCAGGTCGATCGCCGGATCGAGCTCCCGCAGGTTCGCGGTCGGCGGGACCAGCTGCTCCGCGACGGTGAGCACGGTCAGCGCGGCCTCGATCGCCCCGGCCGCGCCGAGCGTGTGACCCAGCGTGCCCTTGGCCGAGGTCACCGGCACGGCGCCGAACAGCCGCCGCAGCGTCCGCGCCTCGGCCAGGTCGCCCAGCGGCGTCCCGGTGGCGTGCGCGTTGACGTGGCCGACGTCGGCCGGCCCGGCCTGGGCGTCCACCAGCGCCCGGCGCAGCGCGAGTTCGAGCCCCAGCCCGCGCGGGTGCGGGGTGGTGGGGTGGAACGCGTCCGCCGAGGCGCCGTAGCCGACCAGCCGGCCCAGCACCCGGGCCCCCCGCGCCCGCGCGTCCGGAAGGCGTTCGAGGACGAGCATCGCGGCGCCCTCGGCCAGCACGAAGCCGCTGCGCTGCACGTCGAACGGCCGGGCGGCGGCGGCCGGTTCCTCGTTCCGGCCGGACAGCGCGTCCATCCGGGCGAAGGCGGCGGCCGTCAGCCGGTCGACGGCCGACTCGGCGCCGCCCGCGAGCACCACGTCACAACTGCCCGAGCGGAGCAGGTCCCGGGCCACCCCGATGGCGGTGGCCCCGGAGGCGCAGGCGGTGCCCACCGCGAGACTGGGACCGCGTGCGCCGAGCACCGCGCACAGGTGACCGGAGAGCATGTTGGTCATGAACAGCGGAACGGTCAGCGGGGAGACCCGCGCGCCGCCGCCGTCGGCCAGCCGCCGGGCCTGCTCGGCCAGCACCGGCGAGCCACCGAACGCCGATCCGGTCACCACCGCGACCCGGGCGCCGTCCCAGCCGGACGAGTCGAGGCCGGCCTGCTCGACCGCCTCCGCCGCCGCGACCAGCGCGTACTGGGCGAACCGGGCGGTCCGTCGGGCGAGGTTCGCGCCGAGCTGGCCGACGGCGTCGAAGGCCGGCACCCGGCAGGAGAAGTCCGGTCGCAGCCCGTGCAGGCCGGGATCGCCGGTGGCCGTCGGCGTGCCGAGGCGGACCCGGGACCAGCACGCGGCCGCGCCGATCCCGGCGGGGCTGACGACGCCCAGGCCGGTCACCGCGATGTCGCGGTCGCCGCCGGTCGTATCGCGGGCGCTCACGTCATGCCCGCCTTCGGAGAGATCTCCGCGTCCGTCTCGGCGTCCGTCTCCACGTCCGTCTTCGTGCCGAGCAGGTCGCCGATCCCGGCGAGCGAGGCGGCGGCGGTCAACTCGCCGTCACCGATCGCGATGCCGAGGTCCTCGGCGAGGATGTCGCAGAGCTCCACGACGGCCAGTGAGTCGAGGCCGAGCTCTTCGAGCGTCGCGCCCGGCGACAGCGCGTCGGCGGGCACCTGGAAGGCCGAGACGAGTGCCTTCACGAGCGAGGGGTTGACCGTGCTGAACATGACGCTCCTCAGGGACGGCGGACGGTCACCGGGAAACACTCCCGGTGCCGCACTGCCCATTAGCGCCCAGCGTCACCACCGGCTGAAAGGCGCTCCGCCACCCGGTGTGTTGACTGCCCGGCACCGTTGCGCGGCCGGCCCCGCCTGATCGCTAACGGGCCGCCGGCTTGAGCAGCACGAAGTCCGCGCCCGCCGGGTCCACGCAGACCGCGAGCCGGCCGATGCCCGGCGCGTCGACCGGCCCCATCTGCAGCGTGCCACCGAACTTCGTGACCGTCGCCACCGCGGCATCGACGTCCGCGGCGGCGAAGACCGGGTGCCAGTAGGGACGGCCGCCGGTCAGCGCGAGGTGCTCGGGGAGGAGCTCCAGCAGACCGCCGTGCATCCGGTCCTCGGGCAGGCCGGCCGGGGTCAGCAGCGTGTAGGTGCCCTCGCCGCCGGGCATCGGCGTGTCACTGCTCCGCCAGCCGAAGAGGCCGCCGTAGAAGGCCTTCGCGGCGGCCGCGTCGGTCGTGTAGAGCTCGGCCCAGCAGAGCGAGCCGGGAACGTCGGCCGCCTCCATGCCCTTGAGCGTGCCCGGCTGCCAGATCGCGAACTGGCCACCCAGCGGGTCGGTGAGCTGGGCCATCCGCCCCTCGCCGTCGGAGTTCGTCGGAGCGACCCGGACCGCGGCACCGGCCTCCCGTGCCGAGGCGGTGGTGGCGTCCGCGTCGGGGGTGCTGAAGTAGATCGTCCAGGCGGACCGGGCACCCGCCTCGGTGAGCTCGCCGACCGCACCGACGGCCTTGCCGTCCAGCCGGAAGACGCTGTAGCCACCCGGCTCCGGGCCGAACGACTGGGCCTCCCAGCCGAAGACCGCTCCGTAGAACGCGACGGCCGCGGCGACGTCGGGTGCGCCGAGGTCGATCCAGCACGGGGAGCCGGGGACGAAGTCGGTGGTGAGCACGGCACTGCTCCTTCGAGGACGGGTACGGGCCTTCGAGGACGGGTACGGGGACAGCGTGTCAGCTGTCACTGACAGCGAGTCAGCGACCCGCCGACGCCGCCGACTTCGGGTCAGCCCTGCGCGGCAGCGGCCACCACGGGGGTGTCCGGCCACAGGTCGCCGCCGCGTCCGGCCACCTGCGCGCCGATCCGCGCGATCGCCTCCGCCGCCGGGAGCGCGGCCGGCCGCCGCCCGTCCCGCAGCCGCAGCGCCACCGCGCCGTCCGCCGCCTCCCGCGCGCCGATCACCGCCTGGTACGGCACCAGTCGCGCGGCCCGCACCCGCGCGCCCAGGCTGCCCTCCTCCGGCAGCGCGAGCTCGGCCCGCAGGCCCGCGGCCATGCACCGGTCGACGAACGCCTCGGCCTGCGGCAGCTGCTCGTCGCCGATCGGCTGGGCGACCACCTGCACCGGCGCCAACCAGGCCGGGAACGCGCCCGCGTGCTGTTCGATCAGCTGGGCGACCGCCCGTTCCACGCTGCCGATCACGGCGCGGTGGACCATCACCGGCCGGTGCCGGGCGCCGTCGGGGCCGATGTAGTGCAGGTCGAACTGCGCGGGCTGGTGGAAATCGACCTGGATGGTGGAGAGGGTCGCCTCACGGCCGGCGTTGTCGACGATCTGGACGTCGATCTTCGGCCCGTAGAACGCGGCCTCGCCCTCGACGCTCTCGTACGCGACCCCGGCCTCGTCGAGGACGCCGACCAGCAGCTCCGCGGCGCGGCTCCACATCGCGGCGTCGGTGACGTACTTGGCGCTCGCGCCGGGCAGCGAGAGGCGGTAGCGGGCGGCCTCGATGCCGAGCACCCGGTACGCGTCGCGGATCAGCCCGAGCGCGGCGCGGACCTCCTCGGCGACCTGGTCGAGGGTGCAGAAGATGTGCGCGTCGTTGAGCTGGATCGACCGGACCCGGGTCAGGCCGCCCAGCACACCGGACCGCTCCGAGCGGTACATGCCGCCCAGTTCGGCCATCCGCAGCGGCAGTTCACGGTAACTGCGGGAGCGGGAGCGGAAGATCACCGCGTGGTGCGGGCAGAGGCTCGGGCGCAGCACCACCTGCTCGGCGCCGAGGTCCATCGGTGGAAACATGTCGTCGCGGTAGTGCGCCCAGTGGCCGGAGATCTCGTACAGCTCGCGCTTGCCGAGGACCGGCGAGTAGACGTGGCGGTAGCCGGCCCGGCGCTCGACCTCGCGGACGTACTCCTCCAGCGCGTGCCGGACGGCGGCGCCGGCCGGCAGCCAGTACGGGAGTCCGGCGCCGATCAGCGGGTCGGTGTCGAACAGGTCCAGCTCGCGGCCGAGCCTGCGGTGGTCGGGCAGCGGCTGGGCGTTCGGCTGGTGGGCGTTGGGCTGGTGGGCGTTGGGCTGGTGGGCGTTCATGGTGGGCTCCTCGCGGTTGGGTGGAGCGAGTGCCCGTTCGGCTGCGGATACGCCAAAGCCCCGGGGCACTCGCCCCGGGGCTTGGTGGACAGAAGCAGCTGTCAGCGCGCCGGGACGGTGTCCGGCGTCGTCGTCGCAGCAGCGTGCTTCTGGAAGCTCATGTCGGACAGGCTAGCAGCCGACCGACCGCAGTTGTCGAGTCCTGGTGGATTCAGAAGTCGAAGAAGCCGTCGTCGTCATCGCGCTCCACCTCGTAGACCCGCTCGACGCGCGGCTCGTCGTCGTCCAGCAGCTCCCCGAGCAGCGCGCCGCCGACCAGGCCTGCGACGCCCGCGCCGACCACGGCGGCCGTGCTGTGCCCGGCGCCCTGCTGGCCGTACCCACCCTGGCCGTAGCCGTTCTGGCCGTAACCGCCCTGGCCGTAGCCGCCCTGCGGGTAGCCGCTCTGCGGGTGCCCGGCCTGCGGGTAGCCCTGGCCGGCGTAGCCCTGCTGCGGGTAGCCGTTCTGCGGGTAGCCGGCCTGCGGCATGCCCTGCGGCAGGTAGAACGGCGGCGGCGTGCTCTGCACCCGCTGCGCGCACGTCCCGCAGGCCTGCACCGGCCGCGGCACGCCCCACTGCGGCGACCAGAGCACGTTCACGCTGCCCGGTGCATGCGAGGGATCGAAGAAGCAGGTCACTGTGACTCCCTGAGATCGCGTTCGTACCGCCCCCGGACGGTACGGTCCGATGATCAGAACGCAGCTCCGGCACCGGCGGTTCCATCCGGCAGCGTTGTCAGTGCCGGGAGGTAGCCTCGGTCGGACCACGAACCAGGGCCGGACACGACCGGAGCGGCCCTGGATCCGCGACACGAACGGGGGCGAGGGATGACCGGCTGGATCGCCACCGGCCTGCACTGGGACGACACCCGTCCGGTGCTGAAAGCCGCGCAGGGCACCCGCGAGCACGCTCGCGAGCTGACCGCCGGCACCCCCGTCAGCTGGCGGCTGAGCGGCCCCCGCCGCTGCGTCGGCCTGCGGCTTCCGGGTGACCCGGGCCGCCGTCCGTGCCCGCACCACGCGACCGTCGAGCCGGCCGGGACCAGCGCGCAGTGCCCCGCCTGCCAGAGCGCCGACCCCGGCCTGCGGGTGGCCCGCGACCAGGTGGTGGACGACGGCCGGACGTACCGGCTGTACCTCGCCTGGTTCGGCACCGGGCTGCTCAAGATCGGGATCACCGCGGTCGCGCGCGGCATCAGCCGGCTGAGCGAGCAGGCCGCGATCGCGTTCACGATCATCGGCACCGGCCCGCTGCCGGCCGTCCGCCGCGCCGAGCTGACGGTCTCGGCCTCCGGGCTGGCCCGCGAGCGCTATCCGGTCCGCACGAAGGTCGCGCGCTGGTGGCAGCTGCCCGGGCAGGTGGAGGGTCACCGCGAGCTCACCGCCGGCCGGGCCCGCGCACTCGAACTACTCGACGGCCATGCGCTCGAACTGCTCGACGACGCACCAGTGGTGGACAACCGCCCACTCTTCGGCCTCACCGACGGCGTCCCGGCCGGGTACCGCGAGATCACCGCTCTCGCCGACGGCGCGACGGTGACCGGCGTGCTGCGCGCCCCGATCGGCCGCCACGTCTTCCTGGACCTCCCCGCCGAGCCCCACTCGGCACAACGATCCGGGCCGCCGCCCGGGCCGCTGCTGCTGGACACCCGCCTGCTGGCCGGCTGGACGGTGGCGGCCGGGCTGGACGCGCCGTGCACCGGCCTCACCCTGGCCGAGCGGCGAAGACCGGAGGAGACCGGCGATCAGCAGGCGCTCTTCTGACGCCCTGTCACTGATCGCGGCCCTGCGCGCCGCCTTGGTCCCCGCCCTGCTCTCCGCCTTGGTCCCCGCTCTCTTCCGCAACCTGCCGCTTCTCGGCGCGGCTGTGCTGGACGACCAGCAGCAGGCCGGCCAGTGCGGTGACCGCGGCGACCGCCTCGGCGACGGCGGAGGCGGTCTTCTTGGGGAACCAGGCCGGCTCGTACATGTTCGGCAGCGGGCCGAGCGCGCCGACGTCCACGTTGCGGTAGAGCAGCACCGCCCCGAATGCCGAGAGTGCGACCAGGAACGCGAACGCCCAGACCGACGACCGCCGCCGCCCCCCGACCAGCACCGCGAGTGCCGCCAGCGAGGCGACGGCCGCCTCGGCGCGGAACAGCGCGCCCTGGGTGATGTCCGAACCGATCGGGTCGTACCCCGAGGCGAGGTCGGCGTGCACGTACGCGTCCACCGCGAGCGCGGCGGCGGTCAGCAACTGGAGCAGCCCGAGGAGCAGCGTGCGCCCGCCGAACCTAGCTCGCACTCGCGCCACCGCTGCTCGCCGAGGACGCGGAGGAGGACGCGGACGCGCCGGCACCGCCGCCGACCTGGACGTGGGTGTCCATCCCGAGCGCCTTGTGGTCGTCGATCGGGCACCACAGCTCGTAGCTGCCGTCCTGCAGCGTGACGGTGAACTGCGCGTTCCCACCGGGGGCGATGGTGGACGTCTGGGTGGTGGTCACCCCCGGCCCCATGATCGCCAGCGCGTGCGAGACCGTACCGGCGTTGTCGGCGACGAAGGTGTACGTACCCGCTGTCAGCTGCGTCTGCGACGGGGTGAGCGAGTACTCCTTCTCGGTGACGGTGACCGTGGTCGCCACGGCCGTCCCGCTGGCGCTCGGCGACGCGGTGCCACTCGCGGTTGCAGAGGCGGATGCGGACGCTGACGCGGACGCGGACGCGGATCCGCTCGGCGAAGCGGCCGCGCTGCTCGCGGCGCCGGCCGTGGTCGCGGGGGAACTGCTGCTCGCCTTGCTGCCCGAACTGCTGGAGCAGGCCGTGACGGCCGCCAACGCGGCGAGCGCCAGCGCCGCCGTTCGCACACCGCGCCGGATCCCGCACCCGCGCCGCCCACTCACAACCCGCATGTCCAGACCTCCACTCGAATCAGGGCCGGTCCGGTGGATCCCGCCGGATCGGCGCCCGGTGTCGGGCACACGGCAGGACCGGCCGGGACCGGCCTAAGGCACCGAGCCTGGTGCAGCGGGGGGCTCCCGGCTGGGACGACACCCGGGCCGGCGCCCCGGTCCACCCGGTCAGCGGAACGTTTCCAGGTGCTCCGTCAGGAACGCCGCCAGCGTCCGAGGCGGCCGGCCGAGCAGGCGGGCGACCGTGTCGGTCGGCACCTCCCGGCGGCTCACGGCCAGCTGCTGGATCTCCACCACATGGGCCGCCAGCCAGCCGGGCAGCCGCCCCCGCTCGACCAGCTGCGCGGCGAGCTGCTCCGGCGTCAGATCCAGGTACCGCACCGGGCGGCCCAGCAGCCGGCCGAGCAGCGCGGCGAGCCCGCCGAAGGAGAACGCCTCGGAGCCGGTGAGGGTGTGACTGCCACCGGCGAGCTCGGGCCGGGTGAGGAGGGCGGCGGCCACGTCGCCGATGTCCCGGCAGTCGATGTAGTTGCACGGCGCGTCACCCATCGCGCCGGTCAGCACACTGCCCTGCGCGACGGCGGGCGCGAGCAGCAGCAGCTTCTGCATGAAGGCGTACGGGCGCAGCACGGTGTGCGGCAGCGCGTACTCGTTCAGGCTCCGCTCGATCGCGTGGTGGCCACGGCTGACGGCCACCGGCGAGTCCGGTTCGGCCGCCGGGGAGGAGATCTTGACGATGTGTTCGATCCCGCTGTCGTACGCGGCCCGGACCGCGCCCAGCTCGTACTCGACCTGGCGGGGACCGTTCTCCATGGTGAGGAAGAGCCGGCTCGCACCGCCGAACGCGGCGCGCAGCGAGGCCGGGTCCGCCGCGTCGGCGGCACGGACGTCGACCAGCGCGCGGGCCGATCGGCTGAGTCCGGCCGTCAGACGCTCCGGCTCGCGGCTCAGCGCACGGCTCGGCACACCGAGCTCGACGAGGCGCCGGAGCAGTGCGCCGCCGGTGGCTCCGGTGGCTCCCATGATGACGATCATCGGCTTTCCTTCGCGGTGGCAGTAGTGACGGTGGTGGCGGTGACGGAGTCGGCGCTCTGGGTCCGGGCCTGGGCCTGGGCCAGGCTCCCCCGCCAGCGCCAGCCGATGATCACCGCGGCGAGCGCCGCCGAGAGCGGCAGATCCAGCGGGAGCCGGTCGATCCAGGGCGCGGGCGCGAGCCCGGTCAGCAGCGGCAGCCAGCGCCGGGCCGCCCACCCGAGCAGCAGGCCGAGCCCGGCCGCGGCCACGCCCAGCACCACCGCCAGCCCGGACCGCGGCAGCGAGCGCGGCCAGCCGCGACGGCTGCGGCCGAGCTGCAACCAGGCCCCGGTCAGCAGCGCGAAGACGGCCGAGGTGCCGGCGATCGAGGTGCAGGCCGCCGTGGCCAGCTCGGAGTTGCGGGAGATCAGCCCACCGATACCGGCGCTCAGCGCCGGCGCCGCGTATGCCACGGCCACCTCGCGCCACAGCGTGAACGGCGGGGCGCCGGAGCGGCGTCGAACCTGCGGTGCGTCCTTGCCGAGCATGGAGGTCCTCTCCTTCGGATCCTTCGAAATATAATTAGGCACCTAACCATCAGGGCAAAGAGCAGCCCGACCACAAGGCCAGGCCCCTCCCCCGCCCGCCGACCGCCTACTCGTCGGTCAGCGCGCCGATACCCCGGACGACCCGGGCGAGCAGGTCCAGGAAGACTCCGCGTTCAGCGACGCTCAGCCCGCCGACCATCGCCTGCAGGCGTTCGAAGTGCTCGGGCGCCATGTCCCGCAGGCGCTGCGCGCCACGCGCGGTCAGCACCACGACGGTGGACCGCCCGTCCTCCTGCGAGGACCGCCGCGCGACCAGCCCCTCCCGCTCCAGCCCGCCCACCAGGCCGGTCACCGTCGCCCGGGAGACCCCGAGCGAGGCCGCGAGCTGGGACGGCGGCTTCTCGCCGCCATGGTCCTCCAGATCGGCCAGCAGCCGGTAGCGCCCGGTGGACAGGCCGAACCTGGCGAAGTGCGCCTCGGCCGCCTGGCCCACCCGAGCCCCCGCGGACATCAGCCGAACGGCGACCAGCACGGCCTGCGGATCGGCATCCAGTCCGTAGTGCCGGATCTGCCGGCCGGCCTGATCCAGCGTCGGCACCTCGGCGAAACGGTCGTCGTCCTTCGTCATGAAGGTAATATGGCAGCTAACTACTTCGACGGTCAAGCACCCTGGGCGGTGCGCCGTCCGGGGGAATTCCGAGGAACCGCCGACCAGCCCGAGTGTCACGCCCCGGCCGCGTCAGCCGGTCCCGGATGCTCGAATGCGGCCACCTCCCCAGCCACAGGGGGGACGGAACTACCGATGGGCGTGCCAGATGAGCCAGTCAGATGAGTGAGCTGATCGCACTGACCATCGCCATGCTGGCCGCCTGCATGGTCGTCATCCTGGTCGTGATCCTGCGGCACCGGCAGACCGCCACGGCCGACCCGTCGGAGACGCCGGACGTCATCGAGTACATGAGCATGATGATCGGCGTGATCTACGCGGTGGTCCTCGGGCTGGCCATCGCCGCGACCTGGGAGGTCCGCGAGGAGGCGAGGGAGGCGGTCCGGATCGAGGCACAGTCGCTGCACGAGGCCGTCAGCCGCGCCGGCACCCTGCCGCCACAGCTCCGCGACCAGCTGACGAGCGACGTCAACACGTACGTCGGCTACGTCGTCCACCAGGAATGGCCGGTGATGGAGCACGGCCACCAGGTCCCGCCCGCCGGCGACGCACTGCTCCACCAGGTACGCGCCGACGCCCAGCCCGGCTACCCGACCGACCTGCTGACCGCCGAGACCCTCGCCCCGGTCAACGACGCGCTCGCCGCCACCGACGACGCCCGCAGCACCCGCGCCGCGATCGCCACCAGCGCGATGCCCAGGGTGGTCTGGATCGGCCTGGGCATCGGCGCGCTGATCACGGTCATGCTGATCTTCCTGCTACAGATCCGCCGCACCTTCCGCGAACTGCTCCTGGCCGGCCTCTTCGCCTCGCTGGTCACGTTCCTGCTCTTCGTGGTCTGGGACTTCCAGTCGCCGTTCGGCCACACCTTCGGGGTCTCGGCAGCCTCCTTCGCCCATCTCTTCCCAGCCGCATCCTCCTGAGCGGAGGCCGGGAATCCTTGGGCTTTTGGGCGTGAGATTACCTATGACCTGCGGCGAGATCGCCACGGTTGCTCCCTCGGACGTCTGTGATCCGCTGGGAGAGTCCCTGTCCCAGGGCCACACCGCATCCTCTGGCAGACCCGACCGCGTCCAACAAAGCGCTACTAGTCGAACGTCGGGCTGACCGAATCGGAGAGTCCGACCGCCCTGAGGTCCTCCGCAAGCCATCGATAGGCGAGAGCTGTGGCCGGAGTGTCCCCGAACACCCATAGGACTTCATGGGAGACGCTTCGACTGGACCATGCGGCCGATTCGGGACGGAGGTGGCGGAAGTCGGCGTGACCGTCGACGGAACCAGACCATGGCGAGTAGTCAGGCTCAGTCCGGACGTCCTCCACCTGCGTGACATCGACCCGTGACGGGGAGCCGACCGGCAACGGGACGATGGCACGCGAGAACATGGGACCGGTGTCCCACCCCAGGTCAGTCCCGACAGGAGGCCAGCTGATCTTGCAGGCGAACTGAACCGGCAGCGCACCGCCGAGGTGCAGGGTCCGACGGACGGGAGACATGTACCCCGCGACGATGCCCTCGTAGATGGACAAAGCGGCGGTGTAGACCTGCCTGACCAGGTCGATCAACGCCTCCGTGCTGTACACGCTCGAGACGTGGTGCGAGGTCAGCGGCGGCGAGATGTCTGGTACCCGATAGGGATGATGGATCATTCCGTCGTGCATGATCGAGAGGCTGTGCTCGGCGCACTGGTCACGAAGTTCCGCGAGTTGCGACCTCAGCACGACGCCGCCGCGCTGGAACCGCACCAGGGCGACATCCGGAGTCCGCCGAAAGATCTCGTCGATTGTGGAGATGGCGTCAGCAAGGGGGATGGGACGGTGCGCCCCCATCCCGCGCTGGTTGGTCAGCAACCGGGAGAGACTCCATACCCGTTCGTGGCATGCAGCCAGGTTGTCAGGCAGCGGGAAGGCCCTGTGCGCCAGCACCTGCGCCATACTCGTCTTCACCCAAGACAAGGACAGCTGCCACGCCCAGGCAGGGACGTCGGACGTGACGGTCGCCGAACGGCTTGAGGCGATCCTCCGGCCGGCCGCTTCGCCCCGCTCCCAGTCCGGCGGGGCAGTGACCTCGAAGAAGCGCTCACGGCCATCAAGGGCTGTGGGGTCAGCGAACACGATGTTCAGGCTGCTGGAACTCTCGCTGCCTGATCCGACCCCGATGGGAACCCCTCGGCCGGTTCCGTCCGAACAGCTGAGCAGAGTACTTGCGCGGCCGACTCCGCCGAGCCAAGCATCAAGTGTTCCGGACAAGCGCCGGGCGCATTCGAGAGCCTCAGGAAGGGCGACCGTCGACCCGCACCGGTAGCTCGGAACGGCCTTGTCGATGATCCACGCGGCCAGCCCAGGGTCGACTGCCGTCAGATCCCGAAGCAGGGCCGTCACGCCTTCCCAGGGGCCACTGGAGACAACGAAGGTCAGGGCGTCTCGCCACCGGTCTCGACGCTGCGGTGAGAACTCCACGAGCTCCGGCAAGCCATTGTCCAGGACGTACTGGCCGCCGAAGTACTGTCCCAGCACCGGGAGGGCGAAGGTGAGGGTGCGCTGACGGGCGACGACCAGCCGGGTCTGGACGAGTCGAAGCTGTTCCTCCTTGGTGCCAGCCTCGCCGGCTGGGACTGCGCCGCCTGAGTCCAGAGTGAGCCGACCGAGCCGAGCAAGCAGGGCGTACGTGTCGGAACTGAGTCCCGAAGCCCGAACGAGAGCTCGTTCGACGAGGGCGGCGAGGAACGCTCCCCGCGAGTGGGGTACCTCAGAGCCGGCCTTCTGGCAGTCAGCAGCAATCAATGCGAAGAGCGGCCGGTGCAGTGCGTCGCGGATCTCGCGGCTGGGGTGCCACGCCAGGTCCAGTGGCGCCCCCACCCTCTCGAGGAGGTCTTGAAGTTCGGTATCCGAAAGCGCGGGCAAGCTGAGACAGTCAGCCTGCCGGAGGTTGGCGTCCGGACGGCTGGTGGCCAGAACCTTGCGGCCGGGCGCACTGTAGAGCCACGATCGGAGATCATCAAGGACCTCTGCCGATCGCGCAGCCCCGAACTCGTCCACGCCGTCAAGGAAGACCGTCACCTGCTTATGGTCCCCGGGGAAGCGCGCGAGCTGATCGTCGAGTGCCCGCCGTAGGTCGGATCCACCCGACTTCGCAGTGAAGTGGACCGGCAGCGGCGCGTCGGGATCGTCAATGGCCCGCAGCGCCAATGCCTGGTACTCCCGCTCCAGGGCGACGGTCTTCCCAGAGCCGAAATCGCCTGTCAGGACGGCGAATCTGCGTCCGACGTGAAAGTGCTCGAACTCCTGGCACGCGCCGGTAGCGCTGTCGTCCGCCAGTTCCTCCGCCTGCTCGGGATCCAGCCCCACGGCAATCCAGCGGGTCACCAACCGACCCCGGCTGGCGGACAGGTCGGCGAGCAACGCATCCCGCCTGACCGCCTCGCTCGCGGCGCCGCCGCCGCCGGAAACCTCCTGTCGGCGGACAGCCTCCTCGTGGGCACGCTTCATCGCCAGGAGGGTGTCCACCCGGAAATTCCGTCCGTGTTCCTTGTCGATCAGCGTGTGATGGGTCGGGCAGAGCAGGATGAGGTTGTCGTATGCGTTCCGGTCCGCGAGCGGAAGGCCAGGGTTGCCCCTCGGACCGTCATCCTCTCGCGCGACGATGTGCGCCTCTTCTCCGAGCACAATCGGGTTCCGCAGCGCCGGATCGCCGCCTAGGTCGACCGTGAGCTCCTGGCGACAGCCAGGGAAGGCACACTCGTTCCCGGACCTGCCCCAGAGGCGCTTCCGGTCCACGTCCTTGATGGCCAAAGGCCCTCCGTCCTATTCCGTACTTCGGCCCCAGTGTGCTCGTCCGCCCGGTCGGTCGAGGGGCAGAAGGCAGGGGCACGATGGCGGCATGGAGCTGCTGACTGACCTCTCAACTGCTCAGCGGCTGAACGTGTTTCATTCGAAGAGCAGGCTCAAGAGTCTGGCATGCCGAGCCGTACTGCTCGCGATTGCTACGCCGTCGCAATCAGCTGATGATCCGTCGGCAATGTTGGCAGCTGCAACACCAGCAGCACAGCCCCAGCAGACCAGACCGCCCAAGGGCTGCCCCGAAACTGGGGCGGGGCAGGCCCTTTCATGCAGGGCCGGCCCCGGTGGGAGGATGGCGTCCTCAACGATGTCCAGGAGGCGCTCCGCGTGCACACGCCCGCCGACTACCGTGATCTGGCGCGTGCCTCGAATGATGGTTCCGTCTTGCATCGGCTCGCGCGGTGCTCGTACCCCTTCGTCTGGCATGAGCTGGCTGCCAATCCCCACACGCCGCCCATTGCTCTGCTGGAGCTGACTGCGGCCCGCCACACCAGCTGGAACGACAACAGGCTCCTTCGCCTACTGGCCGAGCACCCCGGAGCGGACCGTACCGTCCTGCGTGCCGTCCTGGACGCCACAGCAGCGAAGCTGACGGAGGGTGAACGACCCTATGCCGCCGTGCTGGCTCTGGCAGAGCGGGTCGAGCTTGAAGCGGACGAGGTGAGGAAGCTCGCGGCTCTCCCCGGTGCTTCCGCCCGTCTGCGCGGTCTGCTTCACCGACGGCTCGCCGCCCGCGGCTGAGTCAGCGCAGGATGGCCGCGCTCACTGCGTTCACGGGCGCCTTTGGAGGACTGACAAAACCCCTTAGGCAGCGATGAACTGCAGGAGGTGGTCGTTGACCAGGTCCGGGCGTTCCAGGTTGAGTCCGTGGCCGGCGCGTTGCACGATCTCGGCCCGAACTCCCGGGATCAGTGCGGTGACCCTGTCCAGCACCTGGCGCGGCCGGAGCAGGGCGCTGCGACTGCCCAGCAGGACGAGGGTGGGCAGCCGGATGGAGCTCAGTTCCTCGTCGGTGAAGGGCCTGGCCGCGGGGCGGGTGCTCGGCTTGTAGGTCCGCATGGCCAGCATCAGGGGGGCGATCATCTCGGGCGGTGAGCTGAGTGCGGGGTTGGCGAGCAGCCGGCCCAGGGCCGGGCGCAGGCGCCGCGGGGCGAGCATCCCGAACAGGCCGCCGATCATGTGTGCGTAGAACCGCGCGGGAACCTTCTCGATCCCGCCGGGGTCCAGCGGCGCGATCGAGGCGAGGCGTTCGGGCGCGTGGATGGCCTGGTTGAGGGTCAGCCAGCCGCCGTAGGACAGGCCGACGAGGTGGATCCGCTCCAGGCCGAGAGCGGCGAAGACCTCGCCGAGCCAGGCCGCGTTCTCCTCGGAGCCGGCCGCGACGGCGCGCTGAACGCTGCGGCCGGGGTCGTCGAGCGTGTCGATCGCGTAGACCGGGTGGTGCAGACCCAGGGCGGCGACCTGCGGGTACCAGTTGGACGCGTGGCCGGCGTGACCGTGCAGCAGCACGATCGGTTCGCCGGTCCGGGGTCCGTAGTGGTGGACGTGGACGGTGCCGTAACCGGTCTCGACGTCGAGCTCCCGGCGGGGGCTCGGCCACAGCTCCATCGCCTGGTCGTAGGCCACGAGGAACTTCGCCCGGGCCTCCTCGCTGACGAAGTGTCCGATGCTCGTCCTGGTCATGTTCCCTCCCGATACGCAGTAGAGCAGCAGCGTTTGATGATATGTTTGTACCATAAAATATTCGAAGGGGACCCGATGCCGAAGCTGGTGGACCACGAGGAGCGGCGAGCCCACATCACCGACGCGCTGCTCCGCGCGGCGGCGAGCGACGGCCTGCATGCCGTCACCATGCGGTCCGTCGCGATCGAGGCGGGTGTCTCGGTGCGGCTCGTGCAGTACTACTTCGACACCAAGGAGCAGCTGCTGCTCGCGGCCCTCACCCGGCTCGCCGTGCGGATGGGCGAGCGGGTCCGCGACCGGGTGAGGGCGGCCGGCCCCGTGACGGCTCCGCGGGACGTCATCGAGGCGGTGCTGCTCGAAGCCGTGCCGACCGACGAGGAGAGCCGGACCTTCCACCTCGTCTACACCGAGTACGCGGTGCTCGCCGTCACCGATCCCGCACTCGCCGACCAGTCGTTCCTCGCGGCGCCCAACGAGATGGAGGGCTTCCTGGTCGGCCAACTGACCGCCGCCCGGCAGGCCGGCGAGACCGATCCACGCATGGACGCCCGCCAGGAGGCCGTCGTCCTGCTGGCGGTCTCCGCCGGCCTCGGCCTGAGCGTCCTGCTCGGCCAGCGGACGCCGGAGGACGCGACCGCGGTGCTGCACTACCACCTCGGCCGGCTCTTCCCCGGCACTGGGGCTCCGAGCGCGACGGCCGTGCGCTAGCTAGCGGGGCCCCTTCGACAGGCGGCGGGCGGCGCGGGAGCGGGAGCGGGGGTGCAGCAGGACGGCCGCCACGGCGGCGGGGACCGTGGTGAGCAGCAGGTAGGAGACGGTCGAGCGGCTCTGCGCGGCTCGGCTGTGGCGGTGGCCCAGCAGCGCGCCGACGGCGGACGACGGCGTGCCGGACGGTCGCGGGCGGACCGCGGAGGGGGATGGGGTCGCGGATGGGGACGGGGACGGGGTGCCGGCGGGCGGGGTGCTGGCGGGTGGGGTGCTGGCGGGTGGCGTCGCGGACGGGGTGATGGCCGGGGGCGCGGGCGGGACTGCTGCGGGCGGCTCGGCGGGCGGTGGCGGTGGCGGTGGCGGTGGCGGCAGGAGTGGAGGGGGCGGCGGGGGCGGCGCGGCGGCGGCCACGGCGGCGGGGACTGGTGGCACGGCCGGCGGGATCACGGCCGGCGTAGGTGCCACGGGTGACGCGGGCGGAACGGACGGGGGTGCAGGTGCGGATACGGACGGCGAGGGCGTCGGCGTGGGCGACACGGTCGGGGTGGGGGTTGGGGTAGGGGTGAGGGTGGGCGTGGGCGTGGTCGGTGACGTCGCGGCGGCGATGGCCAGGGTGCCACCCGGCGTGCCGGAGGGTGTGGTCGGCAGCGGGGAGCCGGCCGAGACCTCCGGACAGGGCGCGGCCGTCGCCTCGGGCGGGCCTGACGCGCCGTCGGCAGTCGCTGCCGTGGCACCCACTGCCGCCGGGCCGCAGCTGAGTGCCGCAGCTGCCACGACGGCCAGCGCCGCGGCGATTCGCCGCGGTCTACGAGCAACCTGCCGATCCGGCTGATCCGTCGGCGCACCCTGGCTCATCATCGGATTGTCTCCGCCCCAGGTCCCCGCGGGCCCAGCGACACCCACCCGCTGAGCCGTCCCGCACCGGCGCCGCCCGAACGGAGCAACCCCGGTCGGCAGAGGCCGCTGCCGGCCTCAACGGGAAGCGCTCCAGTGCCGGTAGGCGGCGCCGAGGAGCAGGAGCAGGAGGGCGAGGATGCCGAAGCGGCGGCAGCCGGGGCGCCCGCCCGAGCGTCCGTCCGGGCGGCTGCCGGGCCGGCTGCCGGGCCGTCTTCGGTTGATCTCGACGTGGCCGCCCGGGGGGATGCCGGGGTGGCGCTTGGCGTAGTGGGTGATCTGCTGGCGTTCGCCCTGGGGCTGGGTGAGCCAGGGGGTCTTGAAGCCGCATTCGCCGCACCAGTAGCGGTAGGCCATCGGGGTGACTCCTGTGGGGGCGGCGGCGGGTCAGCGGCGGGGTCGGCGGCGGGAGCGTGGACGGGCCCTGGGTAACCCGCACCGGGTGACGGGGGGTGGCGGCCCTGCGGCCGTCACGGCCCGCACGGCCACCCCCCTGCAGCACTGATCGTCGGCCTTTCCGCTGGTCAGCGAACAGGCCACGGCACCGGCCATTTATGACCGGCCGTCACGGTAGGCTCACTCGCCGGGGATACTGGCGAGTAGGGGAGACGACCCGGTGACTGATCAGCTCGGCACGCTGCTGCGTCGGTTGCGCCGCCAGGCCGGGCTGACGCAGGAGCAGGCGGCGGAACGGTCCGGGGTGAGCGTCCGCACGATTCGCCGGCTGGAGACCGGCAAGTCCACCGATCACCGGCTGGGCACGGTGCACCTGCTGGCGGACGCACTCGACGTCGGACCGGCCGACCGCCGCCTGCTGGCCGCCCTGCTCGCGCGCACGCAGGAGGTGGCGGACACCGGCGCCGGGGTGCCGGAGGTCGAGCCCATACCGCCCGGGCCCATACCGCCCGAGGCCGTGCACCGGACGCCGGGCATGGAGCGCGAGCGCGAGCGCGAGCGCGAGCCCCAGCCCCAGCCCCAGCCCGTGTCCGCTCCCCCCGGCTTCGTGCCGCCCGCGCCGCTGCCGGTTCACGGCGCGCTCGCCGAGGCCGTGCAGGAGCTGGCCCGGGAGGTCCGGCGGCGCTGGCGGTACGAGGAGGAGCAGCGCCGGGTGCACGACCCGTTCCCGCTGCCGGTCCGCTGGCGGCCCGCGCCCGCCGGCCTGACGGACCACTGGGAGAACATCCAGCGCCTCGGCCCGGGTGCCGAGCCGCGCCGGCTCGACCTGAGCGGTGACCTGCGCAGCGTGGCGGCGGTCTACCGGCGGATCTCCTCCGGCCGGCTGGTGATCCTCGGCCGGGCCGGCTCGGGCAAGTCGATCCTCACGATCCGGTTCGTCCTGGATTTCCTCGATTTCCCGGATTTCCAGGAGCCCACGGCCGGGCCGGGCCGGGTGCCGGTCATCTTCAGCCTCGGCTCCTGGGACCCGACCACCACCGCGCTGCGGGACTGGCTGATCGGCCGGCTGCTGCGCGACCACCCGCACCTGGCCCGCCCGAGCGCCGGCGGTTCGACGCTGGCGACCGCGCTGCTCGACGCCGACCTGATACTCCCGGTGCTCGACGGGTTCGACGAGATCGCGGAGGGCCTGCGCCGCCAGGCGCTGGAGGCGCTCAACGCGACCTCGCTGCCGCTGGTCCTCACCAGCCGCCGCGGCGAGTTCGCCGAGGCCGTCCAGGCGGCGCACGCACCACTGGTCTGGGCGGCCGGGATCGAGCTCACCGACCTCACGCTGGACGACCTCGCGGGCTACCTGCCCCGCACCGCCCGTGCGATCGGTCGGCCCGACGACGACAGCAACCACTGCGGCAGCACCGCCCCCGAAGCCCGGTGGGACGCCGTCCTCGGCGAACTGCGCACGCAGCAGGCCCCGGCGAGCGCCCGCCTCGCCGCCGTACTGACCACCCCGCTGATGGTCATCCTGGCCCGCACCAGCTACAGCGAGGTACCCGACCGCGATCCGGCGGAGCTGCTGGACCCCGTGCGCTTCCCCACCGAACACGCCGTCGAGGAGCACCTGCTGGCCGGCTTCGTCCCGGCGGTCTACCGTCGCCGCGTCCCCGAACAGGACGCCGGCGGCCACCGGCGCCGGCGGCACGGCCCGGATCCCGAGCGCGCCCAGCGGTGGCTCGGCCATCTGGCCCACCACCTGGGCCGGCTCGACCTCGACCAGCAGGACCTGGCCTGGTGGCGGATCGGCGACTCGGTGCGGCACTCGACCCGGATCATGGTGGTCGTCCTGGCGACAGCGCTGAGCGTCACCCTGGCCGACTGGCTCGGCGGCGCGCTGGTCGCCCCGGCCGGGATCGGTGAGGTGCTCCTCCAGGGCGCCCTGATGGGCCCGGTGGCCGGCCTCGCCTTCGGCTGCGTGTACGCGCTGATGCTCGCCTACCGAGGCGGCCCGGTGTTCGAACCGGCCCGCGTACGGCTGCGCCTGCGCCTGCCCGGGGCCGGTCCCGCGATCGGACGGCGGACGCTGCGGACCTTCGCCGCGCGGTTCGGGGACGGGCTGCTCGGCGGCTCGGTCATGGGCGTCGGGTGCGCGTGCGCGCTCACCCTCGAACGCGCGCTCTACTCCGGGCCCCCGCTCACCGCCCCGCACGTGCTCGAGTCCACGCTGATCAACATGGTCTGCTTCGGACTGATCTTCGGCACGGCCGCCGGGCTGGTCTTCGGGCTGATGTCCGCGCTGGAGGCGCCGGTGGACGTCACCTCGGCGGCCACCCCGGTGAGCCTGCTGGCCGCCAACCGCGCGACGGTCGGGCGGCAGATCCTGGTCCTGGTGCCGCTGCTCACGGTGGCGATCGCCTGCGGGGGCCGCCTGATCGTCGACCTGCTCCGCGGGCCGCTGGGGCCGCTGAACTGGGAGCTCTCGGACGGGCTCATGATCGGCGCGATCGGCGGGCTCGGCGGCGCGGTCTCCTACGGCCTCGCCTTCACCGCCTGGGGGCAGTGGCTGGTGCTCTCCCGGGTCTGGCTGCCGCTGACCGGCAAGCTGCCGTGGGACACCGTCGCGTTCCTGGAAGACGCCTACCACCGCGGCGTGCTGCGCCAGACCGGCGCGGTCTACCAGTTCCGCCACATCCGGCTGCAGCACCACCTCGGCCGCAGCTTCCGCGAGCAGCAGGCCCGGTACCGGCCGGCCAGCTTCCCCGGCGAACAGCACGGCCCGTCCTAGCTACTCGGACCCGTCCCGATGCCCCCGGCGCGGCGCCGGTCCTGACGACCGGCCATGGATGGCCGGTGGCCCGATGGCCGGTGCGGTGGCCTGTCCCGCGGGCCCGGCCGGGCGCCAGCATCGACGTACCCGGTCAGCGGCGTCCCGGACACCGCGTCACCTGGGGTCTGACGACAGGCCCTCGGACCGGAACCCTCACCGCCGTGGACGAAGGAGTCCAATGAAGTCCCTCCGCTTGACCGCCGTCGGCGTGACGCTGCTGCTGGCCGCCCTGGCCGGTACCGGCTCGGCGAACGCGGACGCACCGACCGCGGCCGGCATCCTGCAGGCCGGCGCCCAGCAGGGTGTCGCCGACGGGTACCCCGGCGTGATCGGCCTGGCCCGCGTGGGCGACACCACCCAGTACGTGCACGCGGGCACCGGCAACCTCGCCACCGGTGTGCCCGCCGACCCGCAGGCGCAGTTCCGGATCGGCAGCAACACCAAGGCGTTCACCTCCACCGTGCTGCTCCAGCTGGAGGCCGAGCACCGGCTCTCGCTGGACGACACCGTCGCCAGGTGGCTGCCGGGGGCGGTCAACGCCAACGGCTACGACGGCTCGAAGATCACCATCCGCGAGCTGCTCAACCACACCTCCGGCCTGCCCGACTACGCCGGGCTCACGCAGTACTCCGGCCCGTACGTGCTCGGCCTTAACGCGACCCAGACCTACTCGCCGCAGTCCCTGGTGGACGCCGCGCTCGCCTCGGTGGCCCCGAGCAGCGCACCGGGCCAGGCCTGGCACTACGCGAACACCAACTACGTGCTGGCCGGCATGGTGATCACCGCCGTCACCGGCAACAGCCCGGCCACCGAGATCCAGAACCGGATCATCCAGCCGCTCGGACTGGCCCACACCAGCTTCCCGACCAGCGACCCGAACCTGTACGGCAACTACCTGCACGGTTACGTGCACCCGGTGACCTTCTACACGAACGACGTCACGGTCTCGAACGTCCAGCTCTACAACGCGGCGGGCGCGATGGTGTCGACCCTGGACGACCTGACCACCTTCAGCCGGGCCCTGCTGACCGGGAAGCTGCTGCCGCCCGCCCAGGAGGCCGAGCTGAAGACGACGGTGCCGGCGGACAGCGCCGGAGACGGCTACGGCCTGGGCATCGAGCACGCCAAGCTGCCTTGCGGCTGGGCCTGGGCGCACGACGGCGCCGTGATCGGCTACCTCAGCAACTGGCTCACCAGCGACGACGGGACCAAGCAGATCGCCGAGGTCAACAACGAGTACCACCTGCTCTCCCCCACCACCGGCCAGACCGACACCGGAACCGCGCTGCTGAACGCCTACTGCGCGCTCTGACCGTTCACGGCCCTCGCACCGCACTCGCATCGCTCGCGCTCCTGCTGCCGCTCCCGCTCGCGCTCCGAAAGGACCACCCATGACCTCCCTGCTCCCCCGCCGCTGGCGCCGGCACGCGACCACCGCCGCCGTCGCCGCGGCGATGGCCGTGACCGGACTGCTCGGGGTCTCGCCCGTCGCCGCCCACGCGGACGCCGGCGCCCCGCCGAGCTTCACCAACGGGTTCGGCCTGACCCAGATCGGTGCCCCCGAGGTGCACTCCAGCACCGACTTCACGCTCACGGTGGCCACCGCACAGCTCTCCGGCACGCACAAGATCCGGATCCTCCTCCCGCAGGGCTACGCGGCCGACCCGACCAAGCGCTGGCCGGTGACCTACTTCCTGCACGGCGCCGGCGGCACCGTGGACGACGCCGCGGCCGCGCCCGCGCTGCACTCGGACTCGATGATCACGGTGGTGCCGGACGGCGGCCTGAAGGGCTGGTACCAGGACTGGGCCATGCAGAACACCGCCCTGGGCGCGGCGAACTGGGAGACCTTCCACACCACCCAGGTGGTCCCGTTCATCGACGCCAACCTGCGCACCATCGCCGACCGGGCCCACCGGGCCGTCGTCGGTCTGTCGATGGGCGGCTTCGGCGCCCTGCACTACGCCGAGGACCGCCCCGACCTGTTCGGCCACACCGCCGCGCTCTCCGGCGGCATCGACTTCGGCATGGCGGAGATCCGCGGCGCCGTCCTGGCCACGGAGCTCAACCTGCTCGGCGCCTGGTGCGCGGTGAGCACCTCCGGCACCGGCCAGTGCACCGGCGACGGGCCCTACGTCGACAGCGACGCGATCTTCGGCTCGCCCTACCCGGTCTTCAACGCGGACCACATCTGGAACCAGGTCAACCCCGCCGACCCCGCCAACCTGGCCAAGCTCGGCAGCACCGACATCACCCTCTACACCGGCAACCAGGGGCCGATCGACCACTTCACCGAGATCGCGTCCAACACGGTCAAGGCCCGCCTGGACCAACTCGGCATCCCGAGCCGCTACGTGGACTACGGCAACGGCGCCTCGCTCTCCCCCACCTGCGACGGCGGCCACGACTACGGCTGCTGGGCGCCCGCCTTCGCCGACTACATCCCCCGCCTCGCGGCCGCCTTCAACGCCGCGGGCTGACCCGACGCGAGCGACTGCGCGCACGCCCGACGCTGACGCGGCCGACCCGACCGGCGGATGCCGGTCGGGTCGGCCGCGTAAGCGTCAGCGGAGGGCGTGGGCAGCGGGCAGGTGGCGAGTGGCGGGTCGCGGGTGGCAGGTGGCGGGTGGCAGGTGGCGGGTGGCGGGTGGCGGGTGGCGGGTGGCGGGTGGCGGGTGGCGGCTGAGGGATCATGGAAGCGTGGCAGAGCAGCTCACCCCCGGCGGCGTCCTCGATGTCGCGCCGAGCGCGCGCACCGCGGTGGCGTGGCTGCCGCCGCCGGAGCTGTGGCCGCCGATCCAGGACATCCGCTGGGAGCACGACCCGCAGATCCGGCGCTGGCCACCGCACGTCAACGTGCTCTTCGGCTTCGTGCCGGAGTCCGACTTCGAACGGGCGGCGCCGCTGCTGGCCGCCGCGGCAACCGAGGTGCCGGCGTTCGACGCCCGGTTGCAGGGCGTGCACGCGTTCCGGCACCGGCGCGGCTCGACCGTCTGGCTCGACCCGGCCGCGGCCGACCCCGCCCCGTGGGCGGCGCTGCACCGCGCACTCGTGGAGCGGTTCCCACGCTGCCGGGGCCGGGCCGAAGGCTTCACCCCGCACCTCTCGCTGGGCCGGAGCGACCGGCCGAAGCAGCTGATCGCCGAGTGCAACGCCCGACTCGGCGGGATGTCCGCGCCGGTCGGCGAACTCACCTTGCTCTCCCGCCGCGGGGACGAGCCGATGCGGGCCCGCGCGACGGTCGCCCTGGGCACGGGTGAGGTCCGCCGGCTTTGACCACGCTGCACCGATTACCGTCCACCGCACGCCGACCCGTACCGTGCGAGAACCGCCCTGCTCCCCACCCCGGAACGGACGACATGAAGCTCAGCGCACTGCTGCACGGCCTGGACCACACCGTTCTCAGCGGCGACCCGGACGTCGAGATCACCGGCGGCGTGGTCTTCGACTCCCGCGCGGTGCGCCCCGGCGCGCTGTTCGCCGCGATCCGGGGCCGGCACATCGACGGGCACCGCTTCCTCGCCCAGGCCGGGCTGGCGGGCGCCAGGGCCGCGCTGGTCGAGCAGGACGTCCCGGCGGTGCCCGGTCTGACGCTCGTCAGGGTGGCCGGCACGCGGGCCGCGACTGCGCACGCCGCCGCCCGGTACTTCGGCGAGCCGGGCCGCGAGCTCCAGGTGATCGCGGTGACCGGCACCAACGGCAAGACCTCGGTCGGGTACCTGCTGGAGGCGGCTCTCGGCTCACTCGGCCGCCGGGTCGGGGTGATCGGCACCGGAGGCCCGCGGCTGGCCGGCCGGCCGCTGGCCGTCGCGACCACGACGCCGACCACGCCCGAGGCACCCGATCTGCAGGCGATCCTGCGTCAACTGGTCGATGCGGCGGCGGACACCGTGGTCATGGAGACCTCATCCACCGCGCTGCTCCAGCACCGGAGCGACCACAGCTTCGTCGACATCGGCGTCTTCACCAATCTGACGCCCGACCACCTGGACGACCACGGCACCATGGCGGCCTACCGGGACGCCAAACTGCGGCTCTTCCGCGGGCAGTGCCGCACCGCCGTGGTCAACGCCGACGACCCGGTGAGCGCCGAGGTCCGCGCGCTGATGCCGGACGCTACCCGCACGTTCTCCGCCGCCGGCGCGGCCGCCGACTTCACCGCGCGGAACGTCCGGATCAGCGCTGCCGGCAGCTCGTTCACGCTCCACCACGACGGTCGGTCCTACGCGTGCCGGCTGCCCGTGCCGGGCCGGTTCGCCGTCGCGAACGCGCTCGCGGCGGTGGCGGTCGCGGTCACCGCCGGCCACGAGCTCGGAGCCGTCCTCGCCGGGCTCGCCGAACTGCCGCAGATCCCAGGCCGGTTCGAGACCCATCGGACGAGCACCGGGACGACCGTGGTGGTCGACTACGCGCACTCCGAGGACTCGTTGGGGCAGGTGCTCGACACCATCCGCGGCTTCGCCACCGGCAGGGTCGTCACCGTGTTCGGCTGCGGCGGCGACCGCGACACCACGAAGCGCGCGCCGATGGGCGCGGTGGCGGCCCGGCTCAGCGACCTGGTCGTCCTCACCTCCGACAACCCGCGCACCGAGGACCCGGAGGCGATCCTCGACCAGGTCGAGGCCGGGCTGGCCGGCGGCCGGACACCGTACGAGCGGATCACCGACCGCCGTCAGGCGATCTCCCGGGCCCTGCGACTGGCCGGTGCCGACGACATCGTGCTGCTGGCCGGCAAGGGCGCCGAGCCCTACCAGCTGATCGCCGGCCGCAGCGTCCCGTTCCAGGACATGGCCGTGGTCAGGGAACTCGACCTGGCGGGCAGGCCGGCCTGAGGACGGCCTGACCGCGACCCGCCGGCCGGGCTGGGCAGGCTGAGCCTGCCGGGCGTGTCAGCGGCCGTGTTCGACGAGCTTGCGCACCCGGTCGGCGATCTCCGGGACCGGGACGCGCTCGGTCTCGCCGGTGGCGCGGACGGTCAACTCGACCACGCCGTCGGCCAGTCCGCGCTTGCCGACGGTCACCCGCAGCGGGATGCCGACCAGTTCGGAGTCGGCGAACTTCACACCGAGGCGCTCGCCCCGGTCGTCGATCACCGTTTCGACGCCGGCCGCGAGCAGCTGCCGGTAGACCTGCTCACCGGCCGTCGCGGTCTCCTCGTCGTTCGGCTGGGCGACCACGACGACGGCGTGGAACGGCGCGATCGACAGCGGCCAGACGATGCCCCGGTCGTCGTGGTGGCACTCGACGACCGAGGCCATCGCGCGCTCGATGCCGATGCCGTAACTGCCCATGATCAGGTTCACCGGTGCTCCGGCGGCGTCCTGCACGGTGAGGCCGAACGCCTCGCTGTACTTGTAACCGAGCTTGAAGATGTGCCCGACCTCGATCGCCTTCTGCACCTGCAGCCGCTCGCCGCAGTTGACGCACGGCTCGCCGGCCACGACCTCGCGCAGGTCCGCCCAGCCGCCGACCGCGACGTCCCGCTCGACGTCCACGCCGCGCAGGTGCACGCCGTCGGTGTTGGCGCCGGTGAACATGTCGGTCCGGCCGCGCAGCGCCTCGTCGGCGAGCACCCGGATCGCACTGCCCACGCCGACGGCGCCGAGGCTGCCGGGCAGCGCGCCGAGCGCCTCCCGGATCTCGTCCGGACGGGCCGGCCGCACCGTGACGGCGCCGGTCGCGTCGATCAGCTTCTGCTCCGCCAGCGCGTGGTCGCCGCGCAGCAGGACCAGTGCGAGCTCACCGTCCAGCAGGTAGACGAGCGTCTTCACCTGGCGCTCGGCCGGTGCGTCGAAGCGCTGGGCGAGGTCCTCGATGGTGCGCACGCCGGGCGTGTCGAAGCGCTCGGGGGCGGCCGGCCCGGCGGCGTCCCGACTCGGCGCGAGCTGCGAGGTGGCCTTCTCGACGTTCGCCGCGTAGCCGCAGGCCGGACAGTGCACCACGAAGTCCTCGCCGATCCCGGCCGGGCACATGAACTCGGTGGAGTCGGAGCCGCCCATCGTGCCGTTGGACGCCTCGACCGGGATCGCCGGAATGCCGATCCGGTCGAAGATCCGAAGATACGCCTCGCGATGCCGCGCGAACGCGGTGTCCAGGCCCTCGGGGGCGAGGTCGAAGGAGTACGAGTCCTTCATGGTGAACTCGCGGGTGCGCATCAGACCGGCCTTCGGCCTGGGCTCGTCGCGGAACTTCGTCTGGAACTGGTACCAGATCTGCGGCAGTTGCCGGTACGAGCTGAGCTCGGCGGCGAGCGTCGCGAAGATCTCCTCGTGCGTCATACCGAGCGTCAGGTCGGCGCCCTTGCGGTCCTTGAACCGGAACATCTCGTCGCCCAGGATCTCCGAGCGGCCGCTGCGCTGCCAGATCTCGGCGGGATGCATGGTCGGGAGCATGAACTCCTGGGCGCCGATCGCCGTCATCTCCTCGCGGATGATCCCGATCACCTTCGCCCGGACCCGCACCGCGAGCGGCAGCAGCGAGTAGTGACCCGCCATCAGCTGCTTGATGTACCCGGCCCGCAGCAGCAGGCGGTGGCTCGGCGCGTCGGCCTCGGCCGGCGTCTCGCGCAGGGTGGGGATGTGCAGCTGGGACCAGCGCATGGTCGGCACCTTTCTTTTGCGACCCCGGTTTCTTCAGGGGCTCCGGCCAGCCTAGGGCTCAGCGGGGCTCACCCGTTCGGAATTATTCGCGCGCGCGAGTGCGTGACCTGCGGCTCGACCACGGCTGAGCCCGCGCCACCTGCGGACGCGGGCTCAGATTCGGCTGTGGTCAGTGGTGGGGTCAGTGGTGCGCGAGGGCCTGGACGAGCTTGGCGACGTCCACCGTGCCGACGCCGGTCGCCTGGTCGTAACCCGGGCCCGCGGTGTAGCCGTTGGGGCCGGTGGAGCCGGTGGTGACGTCCACGATGCCGGCCGAGTGCTGGGCGTACAGCCGGTACAGGTCGTCGTCGATCTGGCCCAGGCGGTGGCCGGCGGCCTGGTCGGCGAGCGCGACGACGCCGGCGAAGAGCGGCGAGGACTCACTGGTACCGGCACCGTCCGCCGTCCAGCCGGTGTTCTTCGGGTCGAAGCTGGAGTAGATCCAGAGCGCGCCGTTCGGCGAGCCGGCCATGCTGACGTCCGGGGTGCCGCGGTGCTCGCCGACCACCGAGCGGACCGCGTTCTGGTAGCCCGGACGGGCGAAGACCTTGGAGAGCTCGCCGCCGCTGCCCGACCACGCGGCGTCCGGCGCGGTGCGGGTGCCCTGGTCGTCCAGCGAGAGCTCGGTCCCGCCGACCGCGGTGACCAGCGGGTCGCCGGCCGGCCAGGCGGCGTCCAGCTTGGTGGAGTCGCCACCGCCGTCGCCGGAGCTCGCGGTCAGCGTGACGCCGTGCTTGGCGGCGTTGGTGAAGGCGTAGCGCAGCGTGGTGAGGCTGGTGTAGTCGCCGACGTCGAAGCCCGGGAACATCGCCTCGCTGGTCGCCCAGCTCATCGACACCACGTCCGCCTGGTTCGCGTTCACCAGGTGGTTGATGCCGCTCATCATCTCGGGCACGCCGACCGGGCCCTCGGTCTCCGAGACGCCGGTCTCCAGCAGCACGATCTTCGCGCCGGGCGCGACGGCGTGCGCGGCCTCGACGTCCAGCGTGGTCTCGCTCGCCCAGCCGGCCATGTCGGCGTTGGTCGGGTCGAAGGTCGGCACCTGACCCCACTGCACCACCTGGACCTGGCTGCTGGGGATGCCGAACTGCGCGGAGTAGGTGTCGAGGTCGTGCTGGATCGTCGGGGAGCCGTACGAGTCGACGATCACGATGGTCCGGCCCTGACCGGTGGTCCCGGCCTGGTACAGCGGGTTGAGGTCATACGCCGTCCGGTACTGGAGCGGCGTGTAGCAGGCGCGCTGGAGCTGGGCGACGCAGGCGCTGGTGGCGATCGGCGCGGCGAACACCGGGTCGCTCGAGCTGCCGGCCCGGCCGACGGCGCGCAGCGCACCCGAGGCCGGGTGCGCCGCCGGGACCGCGGCGGCACCGGTGGTGCCGGTAGCACCGGCAGCGGAGACCGACGACGAGGCGGCACCGGTCAGCGCCGGGACCAGGGCGAGCGCGAGTGCGCCCGCGGTGGCGGCGGCGAGTCGCAGGCGTGCGGACTTGGACACGTGACGTCCCCTCTGGGATGGGAGCTGAGATCTGAAGGCACTGCACTGACACTGCACTGGCACTGCACTGACTGAGAGCACGGCTGACGGGAGCACCGCTGACGGGAGCAGGACAAGCCCCACCCTAGAAGGAGAGGTGATCAGTTGGCGAGAGGGAGAGCCGGGTCGCTCGGCAAGTTCGCCCCGCTACAGTCGATCTGAAGTTACGTCATATGACGTCCCATCAGCTGCTTTGCCGGCTGTTCGAGCAGCAACATTACGTGAGCATACGGCCGACTTCCGACAATCGCGTCTCCCGACCCGATGAGGAGTTCCCATATGTCGGACTTGGTGCCACGATCGATTAACCGGATGGAACCTCGACCCCCGGGATCGCTATACGCAGCGAGAGGCGGTGTCCCCCATGAGATAAATCCAAGCCATGACCCGTGGGCGCCGACCTTCCGCGGCGCCCACGGCTCTGCCCGCCGGAAACCGACGGAGGAGCGAGCAGCGACGCGCGGTGCCAGAGCCTGTCCGGCCGAGCCGGGAAGAGGCTGCTGGTGGCGCGCCGAACTCGTGTTCGGGTCGGGTGCGGTGGCAGGGTCTTCATGGTCGGCCGAATGGGGACGAAGCGTCTTCGGCCGGATTTCATCGCAGCCGTTTCCGGCGCGCTTTCGGCGTGCGTTCGGCGTGCGTTCGGCACTCGCGAAATGACGCTGCTGACGTTCCGGAATATCTCGTGGCCGCCGCCGGGCACGGCGCGGCGCGCATTACTCCGCATTCCCCGCCAGAATCGCGTTCCCGTGACCCGCAGCGCTCCACCCTCGGAGACGGCGCCGGTCCGGGACTTCCCCGTGGGCCGGAGCAGTGGCCTCAGCGGCCGCAGTAGCTGCAGTGAGCACAGTGGGCGCGATCGATGCCCTGACTGCTCGTCATGCCGGCCCACCCACGCACGGAGGAGAGAAGCTACTGATGCACACGGCTACCAGGCACGCCGCCGGTGACCTGCTGCGCGACGGTTACGCCCGGATCACACTGCGCGACGGCGGGGTGCGCCTGCTGCACCGGGTCCTCGGCGAGAGCCGGCTGTTCTTCGAGCGGCCGGCCGAGCAGAAGGAGCGCCACTCCAGCGCGGACTTCGACCTCGGCTACCGCCCGCTGGGCCGCGAGTTCTCGGTCAGCGCCGACCGGCCCGACCTCAACGACTGCTTCACGCTCTGGGACGACCGGCTCGACCTGATCCCGCATTCGGCCGAGATCCCCGAACTGACCGAGGCGCTGCTTGAGTGGCGCAGCTACCTCGCCGCGATCGTCAGCGAGGCGGTGGGTGAGGTGGCCGGTCTGCTCGGCGGGCACCGGGTGCCGCCGTTCGAGTCGGCCTCCTTCCTCCAGCTCAACAACTACGGCGTCGCCGACTCCGAGCGCGACCTGCTGCAGGACCGGCACGAGGACGGCCACATGGTCACCGTGGTCCACTCCACCGCGCCCGGCCTGGAGCTCTGGCTGAACGGCGCGAGCCGCCCGGTGCACACCGCGCGGAACGAGGTGCTGCTGCTGCCCGGTTCGGTCTTCGGCGAGCTGACCGACGGCCGGGTGCCGGCCCTCCCGCACCAGGTGCGCAACCTGCGCCTGTCGAACCGGACCGCGCTGCAGTTCTTCGTCAGCCCCGAGCTGACCGAACCGGTGTACGCCTGGACCCCGGAGCCCGACTCGGTGCCGGTCGACCTGCGGGAGCGGCTCCGCGGCGCCGCCGCGCGCTTCGGGGTGCCCGAGACCGTCGCGCTCTGATCATCCGACGGTTGAGCTCGACTTCCAGCAGTCCAGCGGCGTTCCGCAGCCCGGACACGGTCCGGGGGCCGGCCGTGCTGGACTCGGTCGTGGACTGAACTCGTGACCAGTGACAAGGGAGAGACCATGAAGATCGGAATCATCGGCGCCGGACGGATCGGCGGCGTGTGCGCCCGGCTGCTGGTCGGCGCGGGCCACCAGGTCGCCGTGGCGAACAGCCGCGGGCCGGCCTCGCTGGCCGAGCTGGTGACCGAACTCGGCCCGGCGGCAACCGCGCTGGACACCGAGCAGGCGGTCAGCGCGGCCGAACTGCTGGTGCTGTCGGTCCCGTTCGGCCGGGTCGAGGGCCTGTTCACGGCGGCTGCCGCCGAGGGCAAGATCCTGATCGACGCCACCAACGCGTTCCCGGCCCGCCCGGCGGGCGACGAGGACACCTCCAGCGAGCGGCTCGCCGCGCTCTACCCGGGCGTGCGGCTGGTCAAGTCGCTCAACACGATGAACTGGGTGACGCTCGGCGAGGCGGCCGGCCGCTCGGGCCCGGACCGGCTGGTCCACTTCACGGCCGGCGACGACAAGGCGGCCAAGGCCGAGGTCGCGGCGCTGATCGAGAGCCTGGGATTCGCCGTGCTGGACAGCGGCGCGCTGCACGCGGGCGGCATGCTGCAGGAGCCCGGCGGCCCGCTGTTCAGCACGCAGTTCACCGAGGCCGAGGCGCAGCGGGCCCTCGCGGCAGCCGCCGGCTGAGAACCGGCTGGCCGCCCGGCGGGCTAACCAGCGGCCTGGCGGTGGCGGCGGTAGCTGCGCCACTTGGTGCGCGCCCAGAGCAGTTGGGCGCCGCCGAGGAGGAGCAGCACCGCCGCGCCGTCGAGCCGTTCGGCCGGTCGGTGGCCGGGGCCGATCCGGCGGACGGCGTGCGCCAGCACGGTCAGATCGGTGGGCCCGGTGAGCGTGACCAGGACGCCGAGGCAGAGCGCGGTGCCGAGCACCAGCACGGCGCTGTAGAGGCGGACCGCACGCCGCTGGGCGGGCGGCAGCTCGCGGCTCGGGTCGGCGGTGGACCGACGGCCGGGCCGGCGGCCCGGCAGCGCGCGGCTCACCAGCCGCCCGGCGAGGTGACGGGCGTAGGCGCGGCCGTCCCCGTACAGGTCGCGGCAGCCGGTGAGGTCCTGGAGCACGAAGTAGACGTCGGTGCGCATGAAGACCAGGCACTGGAACGGCAACGGGATCAGCGCGAGCAGCACCAGGATCTGCACCGCACGCTGCGGGCCGGCGGCGGCGAGGGCGATGATGCCCCCGGCGGCGACCGTGAGGTTGACGGCGATGCCCGCCAGGTACGCGGTGAGGCGGTGCCGGCGCGGGGCCAGGTCGATACCGCTCATATCGGTCTGCGCGACCAGGAACTGCAACCGGGTGCCGAGTTCGATCCGCGCCGGTACGCCGGTGGCGCGGGCGGTGACCAGGTGCGCGGCCTCGTGCAGGAGCAGCAGCGGCCAGCCGGCACCGAACATCACCAGCAGGACCAGGCTGCCGTACGGGCTCCAGAGCAGCGCGTGGTAGCCGGGCAGCACTCCGGGCCGGACGGCCAGCACGGCGAGCGCGGCCACCAGCACCGCGCCGAGCGCCACCGGCACCGCCGGGCTCAGCGACCAGGCCGCCCGGCGCGGTGTCAGCCAGCGGAAGCTCGGCCGCGGCGGTTCGGCGCCCGGCAGCACGACGCCGTCGATCTCCGCGACGAAGCCGAGCCCGGCCAGCGCGCTGACGAACTCGGCGACGTCCACCTCCTCGCCGCACTCGGCGGCGATCCGGTCGCGGACCTGACCGACCGTCAACTCGCGGCCGAGCAGCTCGATCGCCCGGGCGCCGACCGGCGGCAGTGCGACGAAGTCGCCGGTGGCGGGCCGCCCTACGATCACCTCCGCGCCGTCCGGCCGGGAGGCCAGCTCGTGCAGCCGGACGCGGGTGTGCTCGGTCACCACCGGCGTCACCACCGGCTCGGCGGGCGCGGGTGGGGCGGTCACGGTGCTGCCACGGCCGGGCCGCAGGCCGGGCAGTCCGCCCGGCGGGGGAAGCGCTGCAGCACGGTGTCGTCCAGCGCCGCGAGGTTGACGCCGTAGCGCAGGCCCGGGTCCAGCGGCGGCGCGCCGGTCAGCAGCGTGAGCGCGCCGTGCGCGATCAACAGCCCGGACAGACCCGCGGTGACGGCGGTGACCGGGTTCCACGGCATCCGCGGCGAGGCCGCCTGCTCGTCCTGGCCCGGTGCGAGCCCGAGGTCGCGCCGCTCGGCCTCTCCCGCGCGCAGGCACTCCCAGCACGCGCCGTCGCCCGGGACGTACACGCCCGCGGTGACCAGCGGGCCGTGGTAGCCGCCGTCGATCCACGGCAGTCCGGCGTCCAGGCAGGCCCGGTTGGCCCAGCGCCGGATCGCCGCCGGCTGGTCCGCGCAGAGCAGCAGCAGGTCGTACGGCTCGGCGCCGGCCGTGAACAGCGCCGCGAGGTCCGCGGGGCCGGTCACCCGGCGGCGCTCGCCGGTGATCGTCACCTGCGAGTTGAGCGCGCGCAGGTCGTCGAGCGCCGCGTCCACCTTCGGCCGGCCCAGGTCCCGCTCCCGGTAGAGCGGCTGGCGGTTGAGGTTGGACAGCTCGACGGTGTCCTGGTCCACGCAGTGCAGCAGCCCGACGCCGCTGGCGACGAGCGCCTGCGCGGCGTAGCCGCCGGTGCCGCCGAGGCCGATCAGCAGCACCCGGGCCCGGGCCAGCCGCTCCTGCATCTCCCAGGCGCTGCGCCGCGGCGAGCGGTCCAGCCAGCGCAGCAGCGGGACGCCACGGCTGTAACGCTCCTGCTGCTCGGCGGAGAGCACGGGAGCGGGCGCCGCGGCGTCCTCCAGGTGGCCGGCCGCATGGAGATCCGCGACGGCCTGCCGAACGTCGGCCGGGCCGACTTCCGGGTGCGCGGCGGTGACCAGCTGCGCCAGCTCGTCGGCGCCGCGGGAGCCGTCCAGTGCCTGGGCGAGGGTCCAGACCCAGCCGTCCGGGTCGGGGATCTCGACGCCGATGCCGTAGATGACGCTGCCCATCCGGACGTTGCCGTCGACGGTCCGGTACGCGGCGTGCTCCGGCTTGATCCTCGGTCGCAGCAGCATCACAGGTCGTCCAACTCCCCACCCGCACCGACGGATACCGTCCGACCCGATGGCCTCGGCAGCCGACTGAAATCGCTTGACACCCCCTCACCTCACATGACGTACTGATGGTGCGTCAACCACCTTTTGGGTTGGCCGCTATCACTCCGTCCGACGAGAAGGAGAAACTTATGAACAAGATCGAGATCAAGCCCCTCGACAAGAAGCAGACCACTGGCGACAGTGGCGCGACCGGCAACTGAGCCGAGTCGTGCCCGGGCGGCCGCCGGCCTTCGCCGGCGGCCGCTGCCACCCAGTGAGCGGAGTCACCAGCCGTGCCCCTCGACGCGACGAGCGAGGTCGGCCGGGCGATCACGGCCGCCGACCGGTATCCGACGCTCGACGAAGTCACGGCCGCGGCAAGGCTGCTGGCCACCCGCCATGCCGACCTGTGCGGCCTACGCAGCATCGGGCGCTCCCGCGCCGGCCGGCCGCTGCTCCTGCTCTCGATCGGCGACGCGAAGCACCACGCCCTGGTGGTGGCCGGCGCGCACTCCGACGAACCCGTCGGCGGCGCGACAGTGCTGGAGCTCGCCCGCCGGGTGATCGCCGAGCCCGCGCTGCGGGCCGACGTGAGCTGGCATCTGCTGCTCTGCCTGGATCCGGACGGCATGCGGCTGGGCGAGGGCGCGAGCCACAATCCGCGCGCGCTGCGCGAGCAGTTCCGGCACTTCTTCCGGCCGAGCACCGAGGAGCAGCCCGAGTGGGCACCCTCGGTCGGGTCGATGCCGCCGGAGAGCGCGGCGCTGCTGCGACTGATAGCCGAGCTCCGGCCGTTCCTGCAGATCTCGCTGCACAGCGCGGACGTCGGCGGCAGCTATCTCCAGGCCACCCGGGAGATCCCGGGGCTGGCCGAGCCGTTCGGCGCGGCCGCGGCCGCGCTGGGGATCCCGGTCGAGCTCGGACCGTACGACGCGTTCTACTGGCCCAGCCCCGGCCCCGGCGTCTACGTGATGCCGCCGAGCGGGCAGGCCGAACGGTTCGAGGCCAACACGGAGGACGCCGCCACCTCGACCTGGCAGGCGCCGCACCGCTACGGCGGCGCCACGCTCGTGGTGGAGGTGCCGCTGCGGGCGAGCGAGCGGCTGGCGGACCCGACCCCGCTCGCCGACGCGCGGGCACCGCTGGGCGCCAGTGCGGAGCTGCTGCGTGCGCGGGCCCGGCTGCTCGGCACGCTCGTACCGCAGGTCGAGCGCCGGCTCGGGGCCGACGGCGCCGCGATGATGCGTGCGGCGCACACGCTGCTCGCCGTCGCCGAGCCGCTGGCCGACGAGTGGGACAAGTGGGACGAGTGGGGCGGCCTACCGGACGAGGCACCGCTGCCGCTGACCGAGGCCCGGCTGGCCAGTCTGGAGACCTGCGCGCACCGCATCTCGCTGCGTGCCGTGGCGCTGCTGCGCCGCGCCGTCGCCCCGGCCGCGCCCGGCGCCGGGCCACTGCGTGGCGTCGATCCACTGCGCGGCGTCGATCCTCTGCATTGGCGGCTGGACCAGCTGCTGGACGAGTGGTGCGACGCGTACGAGCGCCGCTTCTCCCCCAGCTGGGTACCGGTCGCCCGGCAGGTCGAGCATCAGGTCCGGGTCGCGCTGGCGGCCGTGGCACTGACCGGGCCGACCGGCTGACGCCCGCGGTGAGCGGTGGCGGGGCAGGGTCAATCGGTCGGGCCGCGCGCTCGGGTGGCCCGGCCTCCGTGCGGAGGTCGGGCCACTCGGACCGGGCACCTGCGGCAGGCAGCGCTCGGGATCAGCTGGGCGGGGTGAGCCGGCGGCCGGTGACCCGGGTGGGGGTCAGCCGGATCCACAGCTCGCGCGAGCCGGCCGGGGCGAAGCCCGCGCCGGGGCGGGCGGCGAGCCCGGCGATGGTCTCGGGCTCGGTGACGGGCTCGGCCTTGCCGGTCAGCAGCACGCTCCAGCCGGCGGTGCGCCCGTCGTCGATCTCGTCCACCTCGATCGTCAGGTGCGCGCCGGCCGGCACGGCCGTGCCGCCGCCGGGCGCGCTGTGGTAGACGATGGTCGCGCCGTCCACCAGGTAGTCGATCGGCAGCGCGGCCGAGCCGTGGCCGCCGGGCAGCGCGATCCGCCCGGTCCCGTGCTCGCCGAGCAGCTCCCAGCACTCGCCGGTGGTCAGCTGGGTCAGCACCGGGCGGTGTCCCGTCCTGCGCTGACCGGCGCGGCGCTCCTCCCGGCCGGTCAGCAGCGTGTGCGGGCTGAGCTTCAGCGCGGCGGCCAGCCGCTGCACCCCGTGCGGGTCGAACTCCGCTCCCAGGTCCTCAAGGTGCCGCAGGTAGGCCGGGGCCATCCCGGCCCGCCGGGCGAGCTGCGCCCGGGTCAGGCCGAGCTGCGCGCAGCGCCGGGCCACCCGCTGGGCGATCCCGCCGGGATCAACCGCCGGTCCGGCCGGTGCGCCGGCCGGGTCGGTGTTCGCCGTCATCCGTCTCCCCTTCGTTCGACTTCTTCGTTCGGGTCTTCGTGCGGCTTGTCAGTTCGGCTTCTTCGTTCGGCTTCTTCGTTCGGCTTGTCAGTTCGGCTTCTTCGTTCGCCTTCTTCGTACGTATGGCATCACCTCAGGCCGGCATACCGCCGGACCGGCCGGTCCAGTTCGGCTCGACGGCCTCCCACTCCCGCTCCCAGGCGGTGTCCGCCCGGCGCTCGATCGAGTGCCGGCGCAGCCCGTACCCGGTCAGCACCAGGACCGACACGCCGGTCAGGGTGCCGACGCCGACCGCCAGCGAGTCCGCGAACATGTCGGCGCCGGACGGCGGCGGCGTGCCGAGGCTGCCGTCCTGGGTGACCAGGACCGGCACGCTCGTCCCCGACCTGGCGTCCGCGGCGACCGGGACCAGCCCGGTCACCCGCTGACCGTTCGGCGCCGTCCAGCTCGCCTGCGCCTGGTAGCTGGCCTCGCCGTCGAGCGCCGCGCGGTCCGCCTGCACCGGGCCGGCCATCAGCACCGCCTCGGTCAGGTGCAGCCGGGCGGCCATGGCGTGCGCGTGCACCTGCACCGAGCGCAGGGTCAGCAGCGAGAACGCGACCGCGATCAGCACGGCGAAGAGCAGCCCGCAGTGCAGCGCGAGCCGGAGTCGGCTGCGCGACCGGTCGACCGGACGGCACAGCGGGTTGTGGTCCGTGCCCAGGGCTCGGCGCAGATCCGCGGCCGAGGAGCCGGGGTGCCCCTCCGGCCGGGGACGATGTGGTGTGCTCGGCATTGCTGGCCTCCTGCGACGGAGCGTGTCGGCGCGGGGCAAAGTGGCGACGCGGACCGGGGTTGCCGGGGCGACGCCTGGTGGTGCGGTGCAGGGCGAGGCTGTGCGGGTTCGGTACCTTCGGTGTGCTTACCTTCCAGCCTGCGCGGCCGAAGGCCCGACCGCCAGAGGCCCTCGCCTCTCACGGCCGGTTCCGCCGCCGGCCGCCGAACCGGTCGGCCGGGCACCCGCCCTGGTGGGGGCGGTGCGGCCATCCGGACGGGTGCGGCGGACGAGTACCGGAACTGCGCCAGATTTCGGTGCAGCACCTGGGTTCGGTGGGTCTGCGGCGACTGCGGTGGCCGTCGGCGTCCCGAGTGGCCGTCGCACCCACCGAGAGTTACCATCAGCCGCCGCCGGGCGCCGGTCCGTTCCGCAACGCCGCCAGGCGCTCGTGGTATTCCGCCGTGTCGATCTCGCCGCGGGCGAACCGTTCGGCGAGCAACTGCTCAGCCGACGGCCGCGGCTGACCCGCACCCGACCACCCCGGCGCCGGGGTCACGGGTCGGCGCGAGCCGTGACCTGCGGAGCGGACGAGGAGGGTCACCGCCAGGACGATCAGCAGGACGGCCAGCACCATGATGACGGTGAACAGTCCGATACCCCAGGCGTGTATGCCGTTGTCGTGGAATCGCCTCATCGCGGGCTCCTCACGCTGGGAACGGGCCGCAGGGCCTGCTGCGGCCGCGGGGTGGCTGCGGGGTGGTCACCCTCTCCATAATCCCGCGCGACCAGCCGTCACGGGCCACTCGGTCCACACTGGTAACTCTGGTGACAGCTCTTTTAAGGAAGCGCTCATGACCCAGCAGCCAAGGACGCAGCCGAGTACGCCGCCGAGTATGCCGCCGGACGGGCAGCCCGACCCGGCCCGGTCCCGGCGCAGCAAGACGTGGACGCTGCGGCTGGAACTCACGGAGGAGGGCGACGCCACCACCGTCCACGCCGTCCTCGACACCGGCGGCAGCACGCTGGAGAGCCGCACGCGCGCACAGCGCAACCCGCACGACGACCCGGATCCGCGGATCGGCGACGAGTTCGCCGCCGGCCGCGCGCTGGTCGAGCTGGGGCACCAGCTGCTCCGGGCCGGAACGGCCGACGCGGCGGCGGCCTCGCCGGATCCGGAGGCGTGATTGGCGCGGACAGTGTCCGGACGGGCAGGCTGGTGCCATGTCCGAACGCCGCAACCGCCGCCGCCTGCACGCCCGAGCCCGCGCCCTCGGGGTCCCCGTCGAAGCCGTCCCCCGCCGGGGCGCCGCGAAGGAGTGGCCCGGTCGACGGTTCTCCACCCCGTCCGGCCCCTCCGGCGACGCGCCGCGCTGGCAGGACACCGAGACTCCGGACCGCGAACTGCCCTACCGCGAGCTGCCGTACCGCCAGGACGATGCGCACGACTCTTACGACTCGTACGACCGGGGCGACCTCGTGCCCCGTCGCTCCCGCGCCGCGAACTGCTGCGAGGTCGTGCTCACCCGCAGGGTGCTGGACGGCGGCACGATCGTCATGCTCACTACCCACGCCGCCGAGTGCCCGCTCTGGTCCTCGCAGCCGTAGCCGGGCCCGCTTGCCCGCTCCTCGCCGGGCGAGGGTGGTGCGGACCTATACCCCACGGGGTACCATGGCAGGCACTCGACCCAGGAGGAGCAGCACCGTGAACCCCGATGACGAAGCCTGCGCCGCCGTCCTCAACCGGCTGCGTCGTGCTCAGGGCCAGCTCAATGGCGTGATCGCGATGATCGAGGCGAACCGTGACTGCCGGGAGGTGGTGACCCAGCTCGCCGCCGTCTCCCGTGCGCTCGACCGGGCCGGTTTCAAGATCCTCGCCACCCAGATGCGCGACTGCCTGACCACTCCGGAGGGCGAGGAGCCCGCGATGACGGAGGAGCAGTTGGAGAAGCTCTTCCTCACGCTCTCCTGAGCCTGTCCTGACGCTCCGCTCCACGGTCAGGCGCACGGTCAGGCGGGCGGTCAGGCGCGCGGTCAGGCGTCGGCCGCGGCCGCCGTCCGGGCCGCGCCGGCCGAGGCGCAGGCGACCGCGACGATGCCGATCCACTGCACGGCGGCCAGCTGCTGGCCGAGGAAGAGCAGGCCGACGACCGCACCGACGGCGGGCTCCAGGCTGGTCAGGATGCCGAAGACGCGGGGCGGCAACCGCCGGATCGCCTCGAACTGGAACGAGTACGGCAGCACGCTGGAGAGCACCGCCACCGCCAGCCCGAGCGCGAGCACCCAGGGCTTCAGCAGCGCGGCCCCGCCGGAGGCGATGCCGAACGGCAGGCTGAGCAGCGCGCCCCAGCTGACGGCGAGCGCGAGAGCGCTGCCGCCCGGGACCCGCCGGGCCAGCCGCGCCGAGAGCAGGATGTAGCCGGCCCAGCAGGCGCCCGCCACCGCGGCGAAGCCGAGGCCGGCCGCGTTCAGCGCGAGGCCACCGGCACCCAGCAGCGCCACGCCGCCCAGCGCGAGCACGGCCCAGGCCAGATCGGCGGCACGCCGCGAGCCGGCCAGCGCAAGCGCGAACGGGCCGAGGAACTCCACGGTGGTCGCAGCCCCGAGCGGGATCCGGGCCACCGCGCTGTAGTAGGTCAGATGATGGACCGCCAGCAGCGTCCCGGCCGCGACGATGATGCCGATCGTGCCGCGGTCTAGGCGCCGCCCGGTGCCGCGGTCGGTGATCGGGCCGGGCCGCCAGACCGAGCAGAGCAGCACCGCCGCGAGGCAGAGCCGCAGGGTCACCACGCCGCCGATGCCGACGGCCGGATACAGCCGGGTGGTCAGCGCGGCCCCGGCCTGGAGGCCGCAGACGCCCGCGAGCACCAGCCCGGAGGCAGGGGCCCGCCCGAGCGCGTGGCTGATCGCCCGGGCGGTGGGGTTGGGCAGGGCGGCGCCTTCGGACTGCATGGTTCGCTCACCCCCCGTCGGTCTGCGCTACGGGGGATCATGTCGGGAACGAAAATGCCCTGTCAAGGATGAATATTCAACGGATTCCGCAGGTTTACCGCTGCTCAGGCCTCGTCATCCTCCGCCGGGAGCGCGAGCTGCACCACCGTGGACGGGTGGCTGCGGCGGACCAGCAGCGCGCGCCCCGGCGGGCGCAGGGCCGCGCGCTCGCTGCCGACCAGCGCGCCCTCGCGGGAGTCGCCGGAGAGCAGCAGGCCGACCGAGCCCAGTTCGCGCATCCGGGCCGGCAGCGGCTCGCTCAGCTGGCTGCGGCTGCTGCCGGCCACCCGGCGGGCGACCACCAGGTGCAGGCCGATCTCGCGGGCCTGCGGCAGGTAGTCGGCCAGCTCCGCGAGCGGCGACTGACGGCCGCCGACCAGGTCGTAGTCGTCCACCACGATGTAGAACTCGGGACCGCTCCACCAGCTGCGCTCCTTGAGCTGGCGGTGCGTCACGTTCGCGGGCGGCAGTCGCTCGGCCAGCTTGGCGACCACCTGATCGACGTACGCGCGGGCCGCCGTCGAATCGCCGGCGTAGGCACCCAGGTGCTCCTCGGGGATCCCGCCGAGCAGGCTGCGGCGGTAGTCGAAGACCACGAACCGCAGCTCGGAGGCGGGCCGGCGGGCGGCGAGCTGGGCCATCCACATCCGCAGGAACGAGGACTTGCCGGCTCCCGAGTCGCCGTAGACGAGCAGGTGCGGCTCGTCCACGTCCAGATCCAGCCGGACGGTGGCCAGGTCCTGCTCTCCGACGCCGATCGGCGTGCCCGGCAACGCCTCGACGCCCTCGACGAGTTCGCTGACCTGAAGCCGCTCGGGCAGCATCCGGATCGCGGGTGCCGGGGTGCCGGTCCAGCCGGCCGCGATCTTCGTGATCGCCTCCTGCTGCGCCTCGGCGAGGCCCTCGGTGCTCTCCTGGCCGTCCAGCCGGGGCAGCGCGACCTGGAACAGGTGGCCCTGCGGTGACATGCCGCGACCGGCTCCGGCGCCGACCAGCTGGCGCGCGGCGCGGCGGTTGATCTCGCTGTCCGCCGGGTCGTTGAGCCGCAGTTCCAGGCGGGCCGAGAAGGCGTCGCGCAGCGCCATCCGCAGGTCGGCCCAGCGGTTGGCGGTGAGCACCAGGTGCACCCCGACGCCCAGGCCGCGCCCGGCGATGTCGAGCAGCGTCTCGTCGATCCCGGTGATCTCGCCGCGGGCCGCGCCCCAGCCGTCGATCACCAGGAAGAGGTCCGCCGCCCGGGTGCCGGCCGGCAGCTCGCCGGCCTCCCGGCGGCGGCGGAACTCGGCCGCGCCGTCGATCCCCGACTCGCGGAACAACCGCTCGCGTTCGCTGATCAGTTGGAGCGCCTCGGCCAGTGCCCGGCGCACCCGCGGCTCGTCGTGCCGCCCTGCGACACCGCAGACGTGCGGCGCCCGTTCGTACGGCAGCAGCGAGCCGCCGCCGAAGTCCAGGCAGAGGAACTGGAGTTGGTCCGGGGTGTGGGTGAGCATCGCGGACATCAGCAGCGAGCGCAGGAAGGTGCTCTTGCCGGACTGCGGCGCGCCGACCAGCGCGAGGTGGCCGTGCTCCTTGCCGAAGTCGGGCACCAGCGGGTGCTGCTGCTGGCGCACCGGGACGTCCACCACGCCGACCGGCACGCGCAGTTCGCCGCGGTGCGGCCACCACTCGGCGGCCAGTCCGGCGCCGGGGTCGAGCGAGAGCGGACCGGTCAGCGCGTCGAGTGGCAGCGCGGCGGGCAGCGGTGCCAGCCAGACCTGGTGCACCGACTGGCCGGAGCGGCAGAGCCGGTCGACCAGCACCTGCATCTCGGTCGGCCCCGCGAGCAGCGGGCGCGGGCGCTCGGTGGTCGCCGTGGTGACGGCGGTCTCGGCGTCCGGATCGGGCGCGGTGCGCAGCTGGAACTCCGCCACGGCCGGTACCCCGGAGCCGAGTTGGGCGAGCCGCTGGTCGGCCGACAGGTGCGGTCCGGAGACGTGCGCGACGCGGAACCGCTCGTAGAACGACTCGGCGACCTTGAGGTACGCGGAGCCGGGGATCGGCGGCAGCCGGTAGGCGTCGGGGGTGCCGATCACGGTGCGCGACTCGGCCGCGGAGAAGGTGCGCAGGCAGATCCGGTAGGACAGGTTGGCGTCCAGGCCGCGCAGCTTGCCCTCCTCCAGCCGCTGCGAGGCGAGCAGCAGGTGCATGCCGAGGCTTCGGCCGACCCGGCCGATCTGCCCGAAGAGCTCGATGAAGTCCGGTCGCCCGGTGAGCAGTTCGCCGAACTCGTCGACCACGATCAGCAGGTAGGGCAGCGGCTCCAGCGGCTTGCCGTCGGGGCCGGTCTGGCCGGCCGCGCGGCGCAGCTGGTACTCCCGGACCGAGTCCAGGTTGCCGGCGTCGCGCAGCATCTTCTGCCGCCGCTGCTGCTCGCCGACCAGCGCGTCGCGGACCCGGTCCACCAGCGCGAGGTCGTCCACCAGGTTCGTGATCAGGCCTGCCACGTGCGGGAGTTCGGTGACCCCGGCGAAGGTGGCACCACCCTTGAAGTCGATCAGCACCAGGCTGAGCAGCTCCGGCGAGTGGGTCGTGGTCAGACCGCTCACCAGCGTGCGCAGCAGCTCGCTCTTTCCCGAGCCGGTGGCTCCGACCACCAGGCCGTGCGGGCCCATACCGCCCTGCGCGGCCTCCTTGAGGTCGAGCAGCAGCGGCTGCCCCTCGCCGTCGAAGCCGATCGGCACCCGCAGCACCGACTCCTCGTCGGGCGCGACCCACTGGTCCTCGGGGTCGAAGTTGTCCAGGTCGTGCACGCCGAGCAGGGCCGGCAGCGAGACGGTCTGGGCCAGGATCTCCTCGCCCTCGGCGGAGAGCCGCAGCGGCGCCAGCGCACGGGCGATCGACTCGCACAGCTCGGCCTCCGGCTGGTCGGCGACCGCGTCGGCGACCTGCGACACCTGCTCGGACCGGCGGCCCTCCATGGTGAGCGCGCCGTCCGCCGCGACCCGGACCCGGATGTCCGCCCGGGTCGGCTCGTCGGCCTCCTTCTCGACCACGCAGACCACCGTGACGGCGAGCGCCGGGCTCGCCGCGTCCAACAGCTGCGCGGCGACGGCCGAACGGGCCCAGCTGGTGCGCGGGTCGTAGCGGTCGAGGAAGACCACCAGGCGCTGCCGGGCGTCGGGCGCGCCGCGGTCGGCCAGCGTGGTGCGGCGGCCGGACTGCTCGCGGGCGGTGGTCAGGCGCTGCTGGAGGTAGCCGGCCAGGCCCTCGAAGTCCTCGGCGACCAGCGGGGTGACCCCGGCCGCGCTCGGCGTCTCGGCCGTCTCCGGCTCGTGGGTGTGCGGCAGCCACTTGGCCCAGGCCCAGTCCTCACCGCCGGTCACCACGGCGATCGCGACGTCCTCGGGCGCGTGGCCGACCGCGAGCTGGCAGAGCAGCGCGCGGGCCAGCGCCCGTGCCTGCTCCGCCGGACCGAGCACGCTGACCACGCCCGCCTTGGCGAGGTCGATCACGGCGGGCTGCTGGCCGACGCTGGACATCGAGCCGATCAGCTGTTCGGCCGCCGTCTTCGCGCGCAGGTCGTACTCGACCGTCGGGTCGTTGCGGCTGGCGAGGCGGATCGGCGTGGTGAGCGGCGCGCGGCCGCTGCCGATGCGGATCTTCAGGAAGTCGGCATCGCCGACTCTGCGCTCCCAGACCCGGCGCCGGCGCGCGGCGATCGCGCGCAGCCGGTGCGGGGAGGGGTGCTGCCAGGCGGCCACCACGCGCTGGTCGGCGGCGACCTGGCGGGCGGCGCGGCGGACCTCGATCAGGTGGGCCAGGTAGCGGTCGCGGGCCCGGGTCTTCGTCTTGCGCTGGGCACCGCGCATCTGCATCCGGACGCCGACCGTGACACCGATCGAGAGCAGCACGAACGAGATGCCGAGCAGGATCAGCATCTTCTTGCCGGCCACGATCATGTAGCCCGCCATGCTGACGCTGGAGAGTAGCGGCATCAGCAGCATCACCCAGGACGCGTTGGAGTCCTTGCCCGGCGGCTGCGGCGGCGCGGCCAGCACGACCGGATCGGTCGGCAGCTGCGGCGGGTGGACCCGGGCGGGGCGGTGGAAGACGATCCGGGACATCAGGCCCCCCGGCGACCGGTCGGCGGGACCGGGAACTGCGGCATGACGAGCGGCGGGCGGTTCGCCTGCGCCGCCTGCCGGACACCCGCGAGGATCCCGTTCAGCTGCGCCTGCACCGAGCCGAGCTGCTCGGCCCGCGACTCGATCGCGGCCTGGTGCGCGTGCTGCGCCGCCGTCACCACGAGGTCGGCCAGGCTCTGCGGGTCCTCGGGGTCGATCACCGAGGGGTCGATCCGCAGGTCCAGCAGCCGACCGTCGCCGGCCACCGTCGCGGTGACCAGCCCGTCGGCGGAGTGCCCGGTGGTGGTACCCGACAGCAGCTCGTCCTGCGCGTCCCGCAGGTCGTCGGTGAGTCGCTGCGCTCGCTGCCGCAGCGCGGCGAAGTCGGACTGTCCGGGGTCGGGCATGGGCCGGCTCTCTTCTCGTACGGGTCGGCGTGGCCCGGCCGGTCGGGCGCGGAGGCAGCCGGGGCCGGGGGTGCTGCACGGGCGCCGGCAGCGGGCAGGCCGGTACGGCGCTGACCGGTACGGCGCTGACCTCGGCTGACCTCGGCACTCGTGCACTGGTCATGCTGGCGGTAACGGGGCGGACCTGCCCAGGTCCCTGTTCGGGGACAACGGCGGGGACGTCACTGCGTACGGATCAGTCGGACTGCCTCGGGGATGGAGTCAACCGTGAAGTCCGGGGTGAATTCGGGCGTGGCGTCGGGGGTGGCGTCTGGGGTGGCGTCGGCGGCAGGGCCGGTGCGGAGCCAGATCGTGCGCAGCCCTGCGGCCTGCCCTCCCCCGATGTCGGCGGAGAGGCTGTCGCCGACCATCCAGCCGCCGTGGTCGGCGGGGGCTGCACAGCGGCGGGCGGCCAGGCGGAAGATCTCGGGGTCGGGCTTGCGGATGCCTGCCTCCTCCGAGATGCACCAGGCATCGACCAGCTCGGCCAGGCCACTGCGCCGGATCTTGGCCAGCTGGTTGTCCTGCATGCCGTTGGTGACGATCGCGGTCCGCCACCCGGCGGCGCGCAGTTCACCGAGCGCCGCGAGAGCACCGGGCCGGCAGACGAGGAGTTCCGGCATCCGCCGGCGGTACCGGGCCCAGAGCACCTCCACCGGCTCCGCGAGGCCGAACCTCTCCCGCACGCTCGCGAAGAACCCGTTCATCGGCCCGGCATGGCGAGCGTCCGCCTGCAGCAGCCAATCGTGCGCCGCCGCATCGAGCGACCGCTCGCCGATGAACTCGGCTGCCCAGACGGCGAACGCCGCATCGCGGTCGAGCAGCGTGCCGTCGAGGTCGAAGAGAGCCAGTGGCTGCATTCAGAACACCCTAGCGGTGGGCCTGTTCAGCGGGACTCGCAGTTGGAGATCTTGAGGTCGGCGGGCTCCGGGCGGTTCTGGAGCGTGGTCCGCAGGTCGGGGGTGGTGGTGTGCCAGAGCTGGTGGTCCTGGTCGAGGGGGTCTTGGTCCAGGGGGTGCAGGCCGAGGGGGGTGAGCAGGGCCGACTGCTCGGGGCCGGTGGTGGCGGTCACCAGGACGTGGTCGGCGGACTCGTCGGAGGCGAGCTTGGCGGCGCGGTGGAAGAGCGCGTCGGTGATCTCCTGTGCGCGGCCCTGGGTGGTGTCCGGGAGGAGGGAGGTGATGTGGAGGACGCGGATCGGCTGGTCGGGAGTGGTGCCGGCCGCGAGGGACTGGAGCGGGTGGCTGTCGGAGAGGGTGGTGGTGGCCAGGCCGCCGACCTCGTAGCGCAGCAGGCCCATCGCGCGGCCGTCGTGGGGGTTCAATTGGCCGTCGCCGGCCGGGGCGTGCCAGGTGACGGCCTCCAGGCGGCCGGTGGTCAGGTCGCGGGTGGGGAGCAGCGGGACGGACAGCGGAGGCAGCGTGCCGGCCGAGGTGGCCGCTGCCGCCTGGGAGGCTGCGGCGGCCGAAGCAGCGGCGGCGTTCTTGGCGGCGGCCTCGGAGGTGTTGATCGCGGCGGAGGCGGCCGCCTCGCTGGTGGCGACCGCCTCCTCGGGCGTCGCGGCGGCGGGGCTCAGCAGGACGGCGCCGACCGGGACGGCGGGGAGGGGCACGGTGGTGACCGCCGGCCGGACGGGCCCGGGCACCTTGAGGAAGGCGGAGGAGGCAGCGGAGGAAGTCGGGGAGGCGGACTTTTCGGGGGTGGGCGGGGCGGGAGTGATGGTGATGACGGGTACGGGCGGGGCCGGCGTCGTGACGGTGACGGCCTTCGGGTCTGCCTCAAGCCGGGCGGGTGGCAGGGTGACCGCGCTCGGGGCGGTGATCGGGGCGGTGGTGACGGTGGGAGTGGTGGGGATGGTGGTGACAGTGGGGGTGGTGATGGTGGGAGTGGTGGTGAGAGGGGTGGTGGTGATGGGAGTCGAGGGCGGGAGTTCCTCGTACTCCTCGATCTCGATGGTGGTGACCGTGTAGCCGAGGGCCGGGGGTGCCGTGGGCGTGACGACGATGGTGGGGAGCGCCGCACCCGCCGAGCTGACCGGCGTGGGCTGGACGGGGAGCCACTGGGTGCCCTGCGGGGCCGCCTGTGTGAAGACCGTCCGGCCGGTGCCGCGGACCTGCTCGGTCACCTCCTCCTTCGGGATCGACACCGCGAACGGGACCACGCCCGACAGGCTGTGCGCCGTCGCGGCGGCCTGCGCCTTGTCGCTCCGGCCGTGGTGGAAGGTGAACTCGAACTCGACGTGCCCGTCGAAGTGCACCAGCGAGACCGGGAGCTTGGAGCTGGCGATCGCCCGCCCGCCCGCCGCCTGCTCGCCGCCGCGCCGCTTGCGGTAGCCGCCGCCGAACGTGAAGATCGCCGCGAACTTGCCGGGCAGCTTGCTGAACTCCGCGCCGATCTGCGCCGTCAACTGGCCGTGCCGGGAGGTCAGGTGGCGCTCGGTGCGGCGGGCCGTGGTCTCGCCGACCAGTGCGACCTCGGCCCCCTTCTCCTCGCGGTCGTACGCGAGATCGACGACCTTCGCGGTGACCGAGACCCACGCCGTCTTCCCGTTCACCGTGAACGGCGCGCTGCGCAGCTCGCCGCCGGCGGTCAGCTGCGGCAGGTTGGCCCACAGCTTCTCGCGGCTGAACGCGCCCATCACCAGCTCGGAGCGGCGCTTGCCGCCCGCGCCCTTGCGGTTCCACGCGCCCTGGTAGGCCGCCCGGCCGCCGGCGTCGAGCAGGCCGCGCAGCGCGCCGACGTTCGGCAGGTCGCGGATCGGGTAGTTCGCGGCCAGGCCTTCGGTCCACACCTTCTCCGGCGGCACCTGGAGCTGGCGCGGCTGGGCGAGCTGCGCCGCCTCGGCGGCCCGCACGTCGGGGGTGACCGGCTGGTTCGAGGTCAGCCGGGCGGCCGCCGCGTCCGCGACCTTCACGGTGTCGGCGGTCTCCACCAGCGCCTGGAACCTCACCTCGGCCTGGCCGTAGGCGTGTTCCGCGACGCCGAAACTCTTCTTCGTCATCGGGGCGACGGTGCCCGCGACCGGTGGCGCGGCGAGCTTGGCCGCCGCCGAGGCACGGATCCGGTCGGTCGTCTCGGCGACCTTGGCGTCGTACTGCCTGCGCAGCGAGGCGACCTGCGCCTCGGTGCCCGGCTGCCCGACCAGCTCGTCGATCTGCCCCTGCAGCCAGTCCAGTCGGTGCTGAACGGCGGGGGTCTCAACCGGGATGCTCTGGTCGACCGTGCGGCCCCACGGCCGCCACGGCTTGCGGAACTCGAAGTTCAGCACGGCCACGCCGTCGAAGACGCTGCCGGGGACCTTGCTCTTGGTGCCGATGCCGGTACGGCCCGCGCTGGCCGCCTCGGCCGTGTGGTCCTGACCGCTGGTGTGGGTCACCGTGGCACCGGCGACCACGGCGGCCGGAAGTGCGCCGAGCGGGTCGGAGGTGGCGAGCACCTGGAGTGTGGTGGTCTGCGTCGCGCCGGTGGTCCGGGTCGCCTCGCCGTCGGTGGCGACGCTGGAAACGGCGCTGGTGGCACCGGTGTTGAACTCGGTGGCCTTGGTATTGGCACTGTGGTCGAGCTGCTTGATGCCCGCGGTGACGGTGACGCTGCCGCCGCCCTTGAGCGCGATCACCCAGGGCTGGCCGGCCATCAGCGACTTCATCCGCGGCTGGAGGCCGCCGACGGTGAACTTCTTGCCCAGGCTCTGCTTCGCCGCCGCCCAGGAACTCTCCGAGCCGAAGACGTAACGGCCGGTCTCGTCGAGCTGGTCGAGCACCGCGGCCGTCGCCGTGGCCGCCGTGACGGGCACGGCGGCCGAAGTAGTGGCCGGTGGCTGGACCGTGAGCACGATGTCCGTCGCCGAGAGCACCAGCGACTTCGCGATGCGCGGCGGCGCCGCGTGGTACTGGCTCGGCACCGGCTTCTGCTGGGTGGCCGGATCGATCGGCAGGTCGCGCAGCGGGAACGCGAACTTCGCCTGGGTGCTGGAGTGCAGCATCTGCGTGCTGCCCGGGATGCCCAGCGGGTAGGAGAGCTTGACCTCGATGTCGAACCGCAGGTCGCCCTGGAAGAGCGCGGCCGGCTCGACCGTCTTGCTCTTGGAGACGGCGTTGGCGGTGTCGTCCAGCGTCTCGCCGGTCAGCGTGTCGGAGTTGCGGGCGTGGCCGAGCGTGATCGAGACGTACGGCGCCTTCGCGGTCGCACCGGCCGAGGCGGTCCAGGTGTTGGTGTCGTCGGACATCTCGCCGAGGGTGGCCGAGGACTCACTGCCGACCTCGAACTCGAAGTCCTTGACCGACTTCAGGTACGTCGTCATGGTCGCCGAGGCGCTGGTGATCCTGACGTCGGCCGTGACGCCGTTGGCCGTGACCCTGGTGCCCCAGCTGTGGTCGCCGGTGAGCGCGGGGACCTGCGGGCGCAGCGCGATCGAGTCGAAGAACGGCAGCAGGTCGGACTCGACCTTGTTCCAGTGGCCGCCGAAGGTCGGCGCCAGCGAGGTGCGCAGCGTCTTGATCACGGCCAGCGGATCGCCGAAGGCGGTGACCACGTCGGACGCGCCGAGCTGGCCGAACTGCGAGACCCGCTCCGGCGGATCGACCGTCAGGGGCGTGACGACCGGCACGGGAACGGTGACGGGCGCACTGGTGTTCGCGGCGGCAGCGGCGGCAGCGGCGGCAACAGCAGCCGCCGCGTCGGCCCGGGAGAAGACCTGCTTCGCCGGCAGCGCGTCCGTCGTCACGTACTGCTCGGCCATCGACTTCGGCAGCGCGACGACGAACCGGATCTCGGTGTCCCCCGTGGCCGCGCTCGTCGGCTTGTTCTGCTCCTCGATGGTGAGGTCGACCTTCGCCGTGGCCAGGTAGACCACCATCGGCTCGGCGAACTTGCCGGCCGCGACGCTGCTGCTCGACTCCGCGCCCCGCGAGCCCTCGCGGTGCCGGTGCGCGAAGCCGCCGCCGATCAGCGGGACGCCGAGCGTGCTGTTGCCCGGCAGCTCGGCCTGGTAGCCGCCCTGCACCTGGCCGCTGAAGATGTGCCAGTCGGTGTTGCGGGCCGCGGTGCCCTGGGCGGACTCGTTGGTGAGGTTCAGCTCGCCCTTGTCCATCACCCGCAGGTACTCCAGCTGGAGCACCTGCGCGGTCGCCTTCGCCCGCGCGTCGCCGTGCAGCGGGCGGGCCAGCAGCGGGCTCTGCAGCGGCAGGCCGCGGGTCATCGAGGGCAGCCAGGCGGCCGTCCGCTCACGCCCGAAGGTGCTGCGGACGGAGGGCCGCAGCCCGGCCCAGTCCGAGCCGAAGAAGCTCCGCCCCAGGCCGCCGAACGTCGCTTCCAGGCCCGGGAGTTGCGGGTCGCCGAGGGTCCGGGAGGGCTGCGGGCCGACGAAGGCGTCGAAGACGACGGCCTCCTCGGGCAGGCCGAGCGAGCCACCGTCCTGCAGCCCCCAGGCCTCCGCGTTCGGACGCCAGGCCGTGGACCCCGGTTCGAGCAGCGGCGCTTCGAGCACCTGCGGGCCGGTGGTGCCGACCGGCGCGGTGAAGGTCTGCGGCGTCTCCACCGCCTGCGCCTCGCCCGCCTCGACCTGCGCCGAGAAGCCGAGCTGAGCCGTCGCACTGGCGGCCGTGGCCGCTGCGGCGGGGCCGGTGAGGTGGCGGAACGTCAGCGTGGCGACACCGTCGAAGACCACACCGCCGACCTTGGACTTGACGCCGCTGCCGTTGCGCAGCGTGACCTGGTCGATCGAGGTGTGGTCGCGGCCGTACTGCACGCCGACGCCCTCGGACGCGCGCATCGGCCCCTCGGCCAGCGGGCTCTCGGTCACGCTGAACGGCAGCTGGCCGCTCAGGCTGGACGTGTCGTTCGCGTTGAAGGTGCGGATCGCGTCGGTGCCGGAGTTGAACTCGGTCTGGTCGATGCTGCGGTGGTGCGACATCTCGGCGACGTGCGCCGAGATGGTGATGCTGCCGTGGTCGCCGGAGAGCGGAACCTCCAGCGGGTCGCCGCTCATCATCGACTTGAGGTCGGTCTGCAGGCTGAGCAGATCGACCTGGTTCAGGAACTCCTCCCGCACGCCGGCCCAGTCGGCGCCGAACTCGCTGCGGCCGAAGGACTCCAGCGAGCCGGCCGTACCGGCGTTGCCGAGCAGGGCCGGCACGCCGCCGCTGGACTGCTGCCCGTTGGCGCCGATCGCGAAGACGTTGCGGACGACGTCGGTGAGGCCGAGCGCGAAGGTCTGCTCGATGCGGGCCGGCGGGCGGTAGTGCACCTGCTTGGCGGGCGGCGGCGCGAAGGCCGCCTCGGCGGCCGGCACGGCCACCGGGACCGGGATGGTCACCGCCGCCTTGTTCGCCAGCGGGCCGGTCGAGCCGCCCACCGGCATCCGCTGGTCGTCCTTCTTGACCTGCGAGAAGTCGAAGTTCAGCCGGATCCGCGCATCGACCATCAGCGCCGGCTCGGGCGACTTGCCACGGCTGAACATCCGGCCGGTCGAGGAGACCAGGTCGGAGTTGATCTGGTCCTTCGTCACGCCGAGTTGGCCGGTCGGCGTGGTGTCGGCGGTCGCCTTGCCACGCAAAATCACGCCGACCGTGCCGCGCTTGCGGCCCTCCCGGAACGAGCCCGCGGTGGCGTAGGAGTCGCTGCCGTCCTCGAACTCCAGCTTCTTGATCGGCGCCACCGTGGTCGCCTTGACCACCGTGGCGGTCACCCGGACGTCACCGCGCCAGCCCGCGACGTCGAGCGAGATCGGCAGCGCGTCACCGCGGGTCATCGCGGACAGTCGCGGCCGCAGCGAGTTCAGGCTCAGCTCAGCCGACAACTGAGCCTTTGCATCGGCCAGTTGGCTCGGCTTCAGCACGGTGGCGAGCTGCGGCGCCAGTGCCTCGACCACCGCGTCGTCGGCCCCGGCGATCGGCAGCACCCGGTCGCCCGCGCTGAGTTGACCGAAGTCGATCATCCGGGGCGGCGGCGCGTTCAGGCCGGCCACTCCGGGCAGGGTCAGCTGCTCGGCGCCCGCGTCGGTGTCCTTCAGCAGCGCCTTGACCGGGCGGGCGGTCGAACTCCCCACGCTGCCGAGGGTGGTGTTGCCCTCGCCGTGCACCTCGATGTGGACGCCGAGGCCGTCGGCCAGCACGGCGGCGAAGAACGGGAGGTCCTCGCGGTTGTAGGCGGCGTCCCAGTTCCGTACGGCGTCGGAGAGTTCGGCGGCGGTCGGGGTGGCCGCCGCGGACGGGACGGTGGTCGGGCTGACGAGGGCGAAGTGGGCGGGGTCGGTACCCGCCACCCAGTCGGCCAGGTGCGCGGTCACCAGCGGGCGCAGCGCGGCGAGTTGCGGAGGATTCTGATCGCGACGGTAGGTCGCGAGGACGCCGTGCGGGTCGGAGAGCCAGGTGTGCAGCGGGTCGGCGACCGCCAGGACGCCGGCGTCGGTGAGCTGGTCGCGGGCGAAGACCGGGTCGCTGACGACGGTCAGGTCGATCAACTCGGCCGGGCCGAAGGGGATCGCGACCTCGGTGGAGGGCTTGGGCTCCTTCTTCGGCTCGGCCTTGACCGGCGGGGCGGCGACGGTGACGGGGGTGGGGGGCGCCACGTGCGGGACGGGCGGCACGGTGAGGGTGGCGGACGGCGCCACGGTGACGGACGACGCGACGGTGGCACCCGACACCGGGGTGGTGACCGGGGGCGCGACGCTGGCAGTGGTGACCGGGGGCGCGGTGCTGGTGGTGGCGACCGAGGGCAGCGGGCGCAGTGCCGAGAAGTGCGCGCCGCCGAACTGGCCGCCGTCGCGGTACAGGTGGACGGTCGGGCGGCCGGGCTCCGAGCTGAGCGGGGAGAGCGTGTTCGTGTCGTCCAGGACGGCGAGGTTCAGCCCGAGCGACTCGGTCACGACGAGCGGCGCCGAATCGAAGAAGGCCGTGTTCCAGAGCGCCTGGTTGCGGATCGCGACATCGACCATCGTGCTCATGCTCATCCCGGCCAGCGTCGCCGGGTCGAGCAGCACGGGACCGCGCGCGGTCGGGGACAGCCAGAGCGGCTGGGCGAACTGCGGGCGGACGGAGACCAGTCGGCCCCAGACCTGGTTGGAGAAGTAGACCGCGACCTGCTGCCGGGTGCCGATGCGGCCCCCGGTGATCGGCTCGACCAGCGTGGCGACGACCTCGGCGCGCACCGCGGCCTGCCAGTCGCCGGTGGTCGGCAGCGGACCGGGCCGGCCGGCGACCTGCCAGAGCTGATGATCCGTCAGATCGTTGACCATGACGTCCAGCACCGGCGGGTTGGCCGAGTCGAGGTTGTTCCGCAGCGCCTGACCGCCCGGCCCGCGCAGCCAGTCCGAGGCGTGCGTGCGCAGCCCGGGAACGTCCAGCGCCTGGTGCGGCCAGCCGCCCAGCTGCGCGTGCGCGCCGACCAGGACGGAGGTGAAGAGGCAGTCGCCGTCACCCGGCACGGTGAGCGCCTCGAACGGCCGACCCTGGACGTCCAGGTTGGCCCGGTAGGTGCCGCGCGGGCGGGTGGCGATCTCGGCGACGGTCGTGGCGCTGATACTCGCACTGGTGCTCGCGGAGGAGCCGGCCGAGGTGCTGGCGTTCGTCATCACCGTTCCGCTGAACGCACTGACCGAGGTCACCTCCTCGCCGGTCGGGGTCGGTGCCAGGACCACCGGCGTCAGACCGGTCGTCACCGTCGGCGTGAACTTGACCCAGCGGCCGGGCCGGCCCTGCTCATCCGGCAGCAGGCCGAAGCTGGCCCGGCCCAGCGAGTCGGAGACCACCACGTCCGTGGTCGGCGCCCAGACGGTGAGCCCGGTCCGGTCGGCGACCGCCTGACCGATCGCGACGCCGTCCTCACCGGTCACGCCGGCCCGGCAGGCGGGCAGCACGATCTGCGCGTTCTGCCCCAGGCTGCCGAGGCTGGGCCGGCGGGACAGCACGGTGCCGAACTCCGGACCGCGCAGCTGGGCCTTGGTGATGGCGCCGGCCGCCGCGCCGGTGCTGGTCTCCACCGTGACGGTGCGCTCGGAGCCGTGCACGATCGCGGTGTAGAGCGAGGTCCCGGGCGACCACGGGGTCCGGTCGAAGGAGTGGATGTCGGCGCCGGTGAACTGGGTGCGACCGGCGTCAACCGGCTTGAAGTGCGCGAACTCCGGCTTGGCCGGATCGAAGTGACTGAGCGTCAGGTCATGGTCGAAGATCCGCCCGATGGCCGAGCTGTCCGGCAGGGTGTCGAGCACCTTGCTGACGATGTCGCCGATCTCCACCGAGCCGGCCGGGAAGGCGGGCAGCGGGTGGTCGAGCAGATCGCCGTGCACGGGGGCGGGCGGCTCGGCCTCCGGGGTGAGCGAGTGGTCGGGGGCGAGCGCGTCGTCCGGGGAGAGCGAGTGGTCCATGGTGAGCGAGTGGTCCGAGGTCAGGGAGTGGTCCGGCGTGAGCGAGTGGTCGGGCTCACCCGAGGGCTTCGGGCTGTCGCCGGACGGGCGCAGCTCGGGGCGCGGCTGCGGCAGCGGGGTCTGCGAGGCGGGCGGCTCGCCGCCCTGGTCGCCGCGGAACGGACCGGGGCGACCCTGGTCCCCCGCGGCCTTGGTGAAGACGTCGCCGTTCTTCTGCTCGTCCGCCAGCCACTTGTCCAGGTCGAGACCACCGTCACCGGTCAGCTTGTCGTGCAGCTCGATCCAGTCGTGCCGGAAGCCCGCCACCTCGTCCGCGAAGCCGCCCGCCGCGTCCGCCGCGTCGATCCCGAAGCTGCCCACACCACCGAACGAGTCGCCGAACGCCTTGCCGCCGCGCCACATCGCGCCTTCGAGGTTCAGCTCGTGGTCGATCCGGCGGCCCATCCCGCCGGACAGGTCGCCGACGTCCTTCCGGAAGGCCAGGTACCGCGGGTCGAGGTGGTCGTTGACCAGCGGCCGCGCCCCGCTCTTCACGTCGCCGAGGTGCTGGTCCGCCAGGTCGTTGATCTTCGCGGTGTACTCGTCGCCGATCCGGCCCAGACCGGACTCGCCGAGGTCCCAGCCCTTGCGGTCCAGGGTGTCCCGCATTCCGGCGAGCGTGTCCTCCAGGTCCTGGTGGAAGTGCAGCCGGCTGTTCAGCGCGGACGGCGACAGCAGATCGCCGGCCGCGCCGGGGCGGGTCAGCGCCTCGGTGGTCGGCGCGGTGCGGTAGCCGTCCCTGGCGAGGCTGTCGTGGACGGCGTCCTTGAGGTCCTTGGCCAGGCTCTGCTTGGCCGAGTTGATCGCCTCGTCCGAGTAGCCGTGCGTACCGGCCACCTTGTCCAGCGCGGCATCCGCCTGCGGCAGCAGTTCGAGGTCGAGCGTGAAGTCCGCCTGGATCTTCACGCTCGCGCCGCGCAGCGCGTCCTTCGCGGCGCCCTGTTCCGCGGGTGAGAAGTCCTTGAAGCCGCTCGGGCTCTGGTAGGCCTTGCCGAGCTCCTTGCCGACCTGCGGACGCAGCGACTCCAGTTCCGGTCCGGAGAGCGGCTGGTTCGGCTCGTGGCCGGGCCGGGTGCGCTGGTCGCGCAGCGAGGAGATGTGGTCCATGACGTGGTCGGTGTGGTCGAGCACCGTGCCGGCGTAGTCGTAGCGGCCGGGCAGCGAGTCGTCGAGGGACTTGACCGAGGGCAGCTTGGCGTCCGTGTGGGAGAGCTTGTCGAGCTCGTCGGTCAGCTGGTTCCTGACGATCTCGTCGTGCTGCCCGTCGGAGCCGCCATGCCGGTCGATCCGGCTGTCCACCGTCTCCCTGAACTCGTTGATCTCCAGCTTGTGGTCGAACTGGCTCGGGAGCTTGTTCAGCCGGTCGTCGACCTTGGCGGACCACTCGTGGTGCAGGGCCGTCAGCTGGTCGTCCGTGAGCTTTGCCAGGTCGCGGTCGCCGACGAGAGCGCGGAAGTCGTCCTTCAGCGCCTTCTCGGTGTCCGTCAGGATGTCGTGCACCGTCGCCTCGTCGAGGCTGTCGTGCCGCAGGCCGGCGCCGGTGTCCTTCTCCCACTTGGTGAACGCGTTGTCCACCTTGCTGGGCAGGTTCTCCAGGTCGACGTTGCGGTGCTCGGCGAGCCCGAGCAGGTTGCCGGTGTGGTCCAGCAGGTTCTGCTCGCCGGCGTACAGCAGGTGCGTGACGGCGGCGTCCGGGGCCGGGTGCGGCAGCCGGGCGCCGACCCAGTCGCCCGCGCCCAGCTTGCCGCCGGTGGCGACGTCGTCGTACGCGTTCGCCCAGTCCTTGTGGAACTGGTGCTCCAGGTCGCCGCCCGGGCGGCCCAGGTTCGGGTGCTGCTCGGTGAGCTGCTGCCAGGCCGACTTGGCGTCGTCCTGCACGGTCGGCAGCTGCTCGGCGGCATGGTGCAGGTCGGGCAGCGAGTCGGTGATCCCGTGCAGCTCGTGGTCCAGCTCGTTCAAGGCGTTGGCGACGGCATCGGGTTCATAGCCGGCGTCGCCCAGCTTGACCCGGGCTCGGGCGAGCGCCGCGTCGATCTGCAGGCTCGCCTGCTGGCCGACCAGCGCGGCGGCCTCCGGCGGGGGCCGGTGGCCGTCGGCGGGGCTCCAGTTCCGGATGTCGTGCAGCGCCTGTTCGGCCCGCTTCGCTGCTGAGTCCTCGAAGGTGTAGCGGTCCGGCAGGCTGTCCTGCAGGCCGTGCAGGTGGTCGGTGAGCCGCTGCGGCAGCGACGGCGTGCCGTTCGGGCTGTTGGGGTCGTGCGGCCCGTTGGGGTCGTGCGCGTCGGCGGCGAAGGTGTCGAAGGCGTTCTTCGCGTCGTTCAGCACGCCCGCGTGGGCCGCGGCGTGCGCGGACTCGGACGGGCGGCCGCCGTGGAAGAGCGAGTCCAGCTCGGGGTAGTGCAGCTGCTTGCTCGCGAGCGGGCCGAAGTCGTGCAGGTGCTGGGTGGCGTCCAGCGTGTCCCGCAGGTTCGTCATCAGGTGGTTCTCGACGTCGCCCCAGCCCTTGCGGACGTTCCACAGCGCCGCCGCCTTGGCCTTCGCCTCGGCGGCCGGATCGGCGTGCGGGGTCTTGCGGAGGTTCGTGAGCTCCTTGTCGAGGGAGTTGCGGAAGGCGTCGTTCAGCGCCTGCGTGCTCTGCCCGTGCACCGAGTCGAGCTCGGACTTCGACCACTCCGGGTGCGCCGTCTTCCAGCGGTCCAGCGTGTCGCCGAGCAGCTTCGAGGTGTCGCCGAGCAGGTCGTTCGCCTGCTCGTGGAACTTGCCGCGGCCGGGCAGGTCGTGGTCGATCGAGGAGAGGTGCCGGTCGAGCGTGCCCTTCGCGTTGACCTTGGTGAACGACTTCTCGTCGAGCGGGCGGTAGCTGGCGTCGAAGGCGTGGTTCAGCTCGGAGCGGTAGGCGTCGGAGGCGCTCTTGACCGCGTCGTCGGAGAGCCCGGCAGCCCGCCAGCCACGCTCGGCGACGGCGACCTTCTTGTCCACCGTCGAGGCCCACTTCTGGTGCGCCGTCTCCTTCTCGGCCCGCCCAGGAAAGGTCTTGGCAAGGTCGTCGGCCTTCTTGGTCAGCGCCTTTCCGGCCTTCGCCCAGTCACCCGGACGGGTGTCCTTGCCGCCCAGACCCTTCAGTTCCTTCTCGAAGGACGTGCGCAGATCGTTCTCCGCCGCTGCGAAGACCTTGTCCCGGGAGGCCGGGTCGAGCTTCTGCAGGCGGCGCGAGCCGCGGACCGAGTCGTCGAACTTGTCGCGGAACTTCTCCTTGACGAGGTTGTACTTCTCCTCCAGCTTGAGCTTCTCGTTGTAGTCGTGGGTCAGTTGGCCGGTCTTGTCACGGAAGTCCTGGCCGCGCTCGGGGTCGCCGCGGAACGGGTCGGGGTACTCTCCGGCGTTGCGGCCGGGACGGTCCGCACCCTCGCCGGCGCGGGAGCCGGACCCGGAGCCGGCGTCGCCCGGGTGGGAGCCGTCGGCGGGCGGCGCGCCGTGCTGGGCGGGCGGCTCATGGCTCGTGCTCGTGGGCTTCGAGTGCAGGTCTTCCGACTTCACAGCCTCCGGCTTCACGCCCTCCGGCTTCACGGTCTCCGGCTTCACCGCGACGGGCTTCGCGCCATTGCCGCGGCCCAGGTCCGTGTTGCCCTTCGCGCCGGCCGCCGCCTGGTCGCCCGCGCCACCGACCCCCTCGCCGGCCCGGGTGGGCGTGGCGTCGGCCGAGGTCGGGACGGTGTTCCGGTCGCCGCCCAGTGACTCCGGCTCCACAGGCGCCGCCGTCCGCTCCGGCTTCGTGCCGGCGCCCGGCCGCTCCCCCAGATCCGACGAGTTCGACGGCTTCGACGTGCTCGACGAGTTCGACGTGCTGGATTGGCTGGACTGGCTGGACGGCCCCTCGGACACCTTCCCGTCGGGCCGCTCGCTCGGGTTCGGCAGACCGTCGGCCACCTTGCCGTCCGGCCGCAGCGAGTTCACAGGGACCTCGGCGGCCTTCCCGCCGCCGAGCGGCGCCTCCGGCAGCGCGGTGCCGTTCGTCACGCCGACGCTCTTGCCCTCGCTGCCCGCAGGCGGCGCCTCCGGGTTGGCCAGCGGGTCGTTCACCCCGCGCCCGGTGCCGCCACCCGACCGGTCGCCGACCGAGAGCGGGTCGTTCGGCCGTCCGGTGCCGCCGCCGAGCGTCGGACGGTCCTGGGAGGTGCCCTGCGGCGTCAGGCCCGAACCCGGCTGGTCCAGTTCGGACGGCTTGCCCAGCTGCGGCCCGCCGTCGGCGGGTGCGACCGGCCGCCCGGTCGGCGGCTCGTTGTCGAGGCGCGCGGGCACCGGCGTCCCGGCCTTGCCGGCCGCCGAGCCCTCACCCTGCTGCCCGGCGCCGAGGCCGCGCTCGCCGACCTCTGAACTATTAACGCCAGAACCAGAGTTGAGCGAGGAGTCAGGCGCGACCGAATGGGCCGGGCCACCCGTCTCCAGGCCCGACGTGGAGCTCTTCACCGTGTTGCCGCCGAGGCCGCCGCCGAGCTCCTCCGGCGTCGACACCGGGCCGCTGGACGTCCCGCGACCGCTGCTCTCGTCGACCGAGACCGGACGGTCCACCACCGGATTGCCCTGCCCGCTGCCGCCAGGGCGACCACCCAGGCCACCCGGGCCGCTCTGGTCGTCGGACGACAGCACCGGGCGGCTGGTCACCTCGTCCGGACCGCCGGCGGTGACCGGGCGGCCGCCGTTCTCGACCGGGATCTCGCCCGGCCCGTCCGGGGTCTTCGGGATCACGTCACCGGGCCCACCGGACACCGGCCGGTTGATCGACCCGGGCGGCAGTTCGCTGATTGGCGCGGGGATCTCCTTGATGCCACCGAAGTTGCCGTCCGGCCGGACCGGCGGCAGACTGCCCGGCCCGTCGAAGCCGGTCTCCGGGGAGTTCACCGGGTGCACGGTGTCCACACCGGGCGGGGCGTGCACGCCCGCGCCCGGGTCGCCGAAGTGGTCGCCGCCGTTCACCGGGACGGTGTCGTTGTGCAACCACGGCTTGTCGCCGAGGCCCTTCACGATCGGGGCGAGCGCGCCGCCGATGTGCGCCAGGATCGGCAGGCCGCCGGCCAGCCCGATGCTGACCGCCTCGTTCTTCCAGAAGTCGACGCTGTTGTAGTCGGTGTAGCTGCCGTAGACCGCGTCGCCGATCGCCTGCGAGGCGATGTCGATGGCCAGCTGGACACCCGCCTGCAGGGCGGCGTCCACCGCGACGGTGCCGGCGAAGACCAGCGCGTCGGGCAGCGCGGCGGCGAGTGTGGCGCCCAGTTCGGCGATGACGCTGACGATGATGTCGGGCAGGATCGCGGCGAGCGCCGCACCCAGCAGCTCGCCCAGGCCCGGCAGGAACATCAGCGGGATCGACGCGAGCAGGCCGATCAGCTCGGCCAGCGCGGAGGCGTCGGCCTGCGCCTGCTCCTTGCCCATCAGGCTGACGATGTAGTCGCCGTAGGCATTGATGTGGTTGCCGATCTCCCGCGCGGCGTCCACCGCCGGCGTGAGCTGCAGACTGCGCAGGTCGTTCCAGGTGTTCTGCATCACCATGCTGCCGTCGCCGGTCCAGCGCACCCCGTGGATCAGGCCGTCCATCGCGCCGAACTGCTCGAACAGCCGGTCGCTGAAGTCGATCCAGGCGTTGCCCAGGTCGTAGATCGGGCTGACGTCGAAGGTCGGGTTGTAGTCGCCCAAACTCATGCTGGAAACCACCTTGCACACGGCCGGGTACGGCCGGAACGGTCAGGTCGTGGTGATGGGAAACGCGGAACACCCGTTCGCCCGAGCCGGGTTGGTGTCGGCCCGGGCGAACGGGCGGATCAGTAGGACTCGCTGATCGCGGTGAAGTTGGGATCGGTGATCGGGGTGCTGCCCGGGGCGCCGCTGCTCGGGCTGTTGTGCTCGTTCCAGATCACCGTGTCCGAGACGGATCCGGTGAAGTAGAAGAGGTCCACGATCGCGTCCTCGGCGGCGAGGTAGTTGTTCCCGGCCGTGTCGAGGGCCGCGGCGATCCGGCCCATGATGCTGGTCTGCGCGCTGTTCTGGTCGCCGGCCTTGCCGTAGAGCGTGGTCATGCAGGCGTCCAGCCGGTCGAAGAACTCCTGGGCCTCGTCGGCGGTCTGGCCGGCCCAGCCGAGCTGGAGGCCCTTCAGCGTGGTGAAGATGCCGGTGATGTCGGAGCTGATGCCGTCCAGCTGCACCAGCACCTGCTTGCTGAAGTTCAGCAGCATCTCGGGGTCCACCATGATGGTGGAGTCGGTGCCGGCGCCGGCGTAGACGGCGGGCGGTGGCGTGATCACGGTCGCTCCTCGCGGTGGTGCCGACGCGGCTACTTGGTCTGGAAGTTGGCGGTGTTCTGGTTCTCGACGTCGACGTACTGCTGGTGCGCCGCGGTCATCCGGGTGACCATCTCGTCCAGCAGGTCGTTCAGCGTCTGCATGTACTGGGAGAACTCCGCCTGGACGGCGACGAACGAGCTGCCGGCCGGGCTGTGCCAGAAGCCCTCGGCGGCCGTCAGCGCACTGTTGAGCGCCTCGACCTTCAGCTTGATCGAGTCCCGGCGCCCCCCGACGATCTGGATCGCCTCGGCCAGCTGCTCGACATCGACCTTGAACTCGGCCGGGGTGATGCTCGGTTCCGCCACGCCGCCCGCTCCTCTCCCCTGATGCCCGTCCGGCCGGCGTCTGCCCGGCCGGGCCGCCGCTCGGCAGGCCCGCTGCCGAGCGTAGGGTCGCCGCCGCGGCCCGGCGATTCCCCTTTTCCCGCGCCCACGGGTGTCCCCGAACAGGGACCTGGGCATCCCCCGCGCGCGCCCGCGAGGATGGGACAAGACTTCCGTACCATGACCGCTGCCATCCCCCCGCGGAGGAAAAGTGGCCACCACCCCGCACAACTCCCTGCACGGACCGCCGCGCGACGACAACACCGACGGACCGCAGTCCGGCGGCAGCAGCGACCCGAACGCCCCGTCGCCGTCGTACTACAGCGACCCGTACCTCCAGATGCTCTGGACGCAGGCCCCCGACATCACCGGCGACTTCCCGAACTCGGGCAGCGGCGGTGGCGGCGGCCACCGCAACCACCCGGCGATCGCGGTGGACCTCGGCTCGATCCGGGACACCGAGAACGGCATCCTCAGCCAGGCCGGCACCTCGGTGGCCGGCTACATGCAGCTCAAGGAGAAGGTCCGCGCCGCGATCGACGGCGGCTCGGTCTGGGGTCAGCACGCGACGAAGACCGTGCACCACCCGGCCATCGGCAACGCGCACTACGGCACGCCGGCCCGACCGGACACCCAGGAGGCGGACGGCCCGATCCAGCAGGCGGCGAACGAGTACGCCGCCGCGATGAACCCGGTGATGAGCGAGGTGCTGCGGCAGATCGCCGACGCGATCGAGAGCGTCGGGCAGTTCACCGCCTGCCTGAACCGGGCCGGCCAGCTCTACGCGCACGCGGACCGCGGCTCGTTCTTCCCCGACCCGCCGGCCGCACCGGCCACCACGTAGTCCGTCTGAGACGCTGCTGCCCCCGAAGGACTTCGTCCTTCGGGGGCAGCAGCGTCTCAGATCACTCGCCGGCTCGGATCATTCACGGGCTCGCCGGTTCAGACCGCGTCCACCGCAGGGACGTCCTGCGGCAGCAGCGTGAGCAGGTCCTCGGTGGTCGGCTCGGCCAGCTCGGCGACCCGGCGGGCGTGGCGCTCGGTCATCCGCTGGAACAGCTGACGGGCGGTGCGCCCGTTGCCGAACCGGTCGTCGCGGCCGACCGTCACGAAGTACTCGACGAGCGCGGCGCCGGTCGCCTCGGTCAGCTCGTAGCGGTGCCGGCGGGCGTTGCCCTCGACGATGCTGACCAACTCGGCCGGCTCGTAGTCGTCGAAGACCAGGGTGCGGGCGAACCGCGAGGCCAGACCCGGGTTGGCGTCGATGAACCGGCCCATCTCGTCCGGATAGCCGGCCACGATCACCACCACGTCGTCGCGGTGATCCTCCATCAGCTTGACCAGCGTGGCGATCGCCTCCAGGCCGAAGTCGCTGCCCTGGCCGGCCGGGACGAGCGCGTACGCCTCGTCGATGAAGAGCACCCCGCCCAGCGCCCGGCGGAAGACCGCGGTGGTCTTCGGCGCGGTGTGACCGATGTACTCGCCGACCAGGTCGCCGCGGTCGGTCTCCACCAGGTGCCCCCGGGAGAGCAACCCGAGCGCGGCCAGGATCTTGCCGTAGAGACGGGCGACCGTGGTCTTGCCGGTGCCGCTGTTGCCCGCGAAGACCAGGTGCCGGCTGAGCGGTGGCGGCGGCAGGCCGGCCTCGGTGCGGCGGCGGACCATCTGCATCACGTTGACCAGCGTGGAGACGTCGTGCTTGACCCGCTCCAGGCCGATCAGCGCGCGCAGTTCGTCGAGCAGGTCCTCCAGGCTCGGCGCCGGCTCGGCTTCGCCGTCGGGGCCGGTGCCGAAGGCGGGGCCCGCGCCGGTCGTGCGCACCGCGGGGGCGCCCGCACGGACGGGAGCGCCGCGACCCTGGGCGGGCAGCGAGTCGACCGTCACGTTCTCGACCTGGCAGTGCTCGAAGACCGGCGCCGCGCCCTCGGCGAGCTTGAGGTCCTCGTCGGTGTCGTGGATCCGGCAGCCGCTCAGCACCGGCGTCGCGCCCGCGCCGACGTAGACGGCCGGGAACCCGGTCGCCGAGATCGCGCAGTCCGCGAGCACGCCCTGGGCGCCGTCGGCGAGGTAGACGCCGTTCTTCGCGGTCCGGGTCACGCTGACCGCGCGCAGCCGGGGCCTGGCACCGGACCAGACGACCAGTCCGCTGCCCTCGGTGTCGCTGATCTCGCAGTCGCTCAGCCACGGGGTGGCCCGCTCGCCGATCAGCACACCGGCCGACCTGGTGTTGCGGATCCTGGTGTCCACCACCAGCGCGCCGCTCTCCTCGCCGAGCCGCAGCCCGGTCTCGGCGCAGCCGTCCACCTCGCACTCCTCCACCAGCGGGCGGTGCGCGCCGGTCAGATCGATGCCGGTGCCGCAGTTGCTCACGGTGCACCGACGGGCCGTCAGATCACCTCCCTCGACGGCGATCCCGGTCAGCGCGGCGCGCTCCACGGTGGTGCCGCGGAGGTCCAGCAGCGAGCGCTCGGTGGCCCGCAGGCCGTGCTGCGGGGTGCCGCGCACGGTGCAGTCGGTGAGCGAGGCGCGGGCCGCGCCGGCCAGGTGGACGGCGGTGTACTCGGTGTCGCTGATCGCGCAGTCGACCAGCACGAGTTCGGCGTCACCGCTGGCGAACAGGCCGTTGGCGGCGGCCCGTTGCACGGTGCTGCGGCGCAGCTCCAGGCGGGCCGAGCCGGTCGCGGCGAGCGCGCTGTCGGCGGTGTCGCGCACGGCGGTGTCGAGCAGCCGCAGCACGGCCTCGCCACCGACCAGCAGGCCGGCCTTGCCGGTCTCGGCGATCCGGCAGTCGCGCAGCTCCAGCACCGCGCGGTCGCCCGCCTGCACACCCGTGCCGGCCGTCCTGGCGATCTCGCAGTCGAGCAGCAGCACGCCCTCACCGGCCGCCGATGCCTGGCCGTCCGAGGCCGACACCTGGCCGCCCGGGGTGGCGGCGGTGCCCGAGCTGCCCGGGGCCGGTGCGGAGGCGTCGGTGCGGCCCGCGTCCTCGCCGATCAGCAGGCCCTGGGCCTGGCCGTCGGTGAGCCGGCAGGAGCGCAGCACCGGGCGGGCCTCGCCCTCGATCCGCACCGTCGGCCCGGCGGAGCCGGTGAACTCGCAGTCGGTCCAGGTGCCGCGCGCCGAACCGCGGACCAGCAGCGCGCTGCCGCCCGCGCCGGAGACGGTCAGCGCGCCGACCACCGGGTCGGCGCCGTGCTCGACCAGAACGGCCACGGCGTCCGCGGCGGTGACCGTGGTGCGCTCCACGGTAGCCCGGCTGTCACCGGCCAGGTGCAGGCCGATCGCGCCGGGGCTGCGCAGCGCGCAGTCGCGCAGCGTCGGCGCGGCGTCGCCGGAGACCTGGAACCGGCCGCCGGTGAACTCGCAGTCGGCGAACAGCGCCGCGCCGCCGCTGACGGCGACCACCGGCTGCCCGGGGTCGCCGCCGCGCACGGTCAGTCCGCGGACCTCGCCGCCGGCCAGCACGGTCAGCGCGGTGCCCCGCTGGGCGACCAGCTCGACCGTGCCGGGGCCCTTCTCGGCGACCAGGGTGATCTCCTGGTCCAACACCAGGTTCTCGGCGTAGACACCGGGCTGCACCGAGACCACCGCGCCCGGCGCGGCGGCCCGCAGCGCCGCGCCGATCGTGTGGTGGGCGCCCCAGCCCTTCGGGGAGACCCGCAGAATGCGACCGCTCATGCTCGGGATCCCGCTCAGTTCTCGGTGCAGGTCAACCGCACCGCAGAGGCGGCGTCGTGCGCGTGCGAGGTCGAGGAGGTGTAGTCGATGCCGGTGTTGACCATCTTCAGCGTGACCTTGCCGGAGCTGACGCCGAAGGTGTCCTGGTCCACCCACCGGCCCAGGTTGCCCACCTGCGACATCGAGAAGTTCCCGATCGGCGCGGTGTTCATGCCGTACTCGTAGTCGTCGCCGAACAGGTAGTAGTACGTGGGATTGCCGCCCACGTACTGGATGTTCGAGTTGTTCGGCACGTAGATGGAGAGCCGGCAGGCGGCCGAGCTGAACTTGCCGCTGAAGTCGAAGTGCCAGAGCGCGCCCTGCGTCTTGTCGTAGTGGCCGGGCGTGGCGTCGCCGAACATCGGCTCCGAGTAGTAGGTGCCGTCGCAGCCGTCGCCGCTGTAGCCGCCGGTGCTGGACTTCAGCCAGCCGGAGACGCCGAGCGTGAAGTCGGCGTCCTTGCCGAGGAAGCCGGTCGAGCCGTCCGAGCAGTTCGGACCGGCCACCGCGGTGTACGTCGGCTTCGCGGGCGCCGGCGGGGCGGCCGGTGCGGCGGCCGGCGGCTGGGCCTGCTGCTGCACAGGCGCCGCTGCGGGCGCCTGCTGCGGAGCGGCGGGCTGCGCGGGCTGCTGGACGGGCGCCGCGGGGATCTGCGGCTGCGCGGGGGCGGGCTGGTTCTGCGGCTGGGCCGGGATGTCGGGCTGACTGTTGTTCTGCTGGATCGGGGGCACCGCGAAGCCGCCACCCGAACCGCCCGAGCCACCCGTGCCGCCGCCCGAACCACCCGAGCCACCGGACCCGCCGCCCGTGCCGCCGGCGAACGAGCCGGGGCCCGGGTCGGCGATCGGCGGCTGCTGACCCGGCGCCTGCGCGGCCGGCGGCGCAGTCGGCGCCGAGGCGCTCTGCGGCGCGGCGGACGGCGGCGTCGGGGCGGCGCTGCGGGCGTCGGCGACCGGCGCGGCCAGCAGGCTCGGCGAGGCGGCCGGCTTGGCCGTGGCCTTGCCGGTGCTGCTGCCGATCGCGCCGATCACCAGGGCCGCGAGGCCCGCGGCGACGGCCACGGCGGTGCCGATCATCACCAGGCGGCGGCTGGACCGGGCTTGGTCGGCCTCGGGGCGGACGCCGCCGATGAACGCCGCGATGAAGCCGTGCCGGTCGGCCTCCTCCATCGGACGGCCGGGCTCGGTCGGCGGGGTCTTGGCGGGGACGGCCTTCGGCGGCACGGCCTTTGCGGACGCGGCCTTCGGCGCATCGGCCGGCTTGGGCGCGTCAGCGGCCTTCGACTCGGTCGGCTTGCTCGGCTCGCTCGCCTCCTTCGCCTCCTTCGGCTCCGGCTTCGCGGTGGCCGGGCTCTTCGGCAGCACGGCCGTCACGTCCGGGCCCGTCGTCGAAGCCGACGAAGCCGACGAAGCAGCCGAGTTGGTCGCCGAGGAGCTCGCCGACGTGTCGGCGCCGCCGGCCGGCACCGCGGCAGCGTCGCTCGACGGCGTGGCCGTGCCCGTCTCCCGCCGTCCGGAGACGCTGCGGGACCGGCCGCCGCCCCCCACGGGCTTCGCTTCGGAAGCCGTCGGCCCGGCGGGAATATCTTTCTCGGACACGTGCTCTCCCCACTTGTGCGCGCCCTCGGAGCAAGGGCCCCGGAATCATGCGCGCTGATGACTCACCGATTTTCCGACGACCGGAGAATACCGTGATCAAGGGGGCCGGATTCTCGTCAATTCTGAACGGAAAGTGAACTGCTGACGAGTCTTGGTGAAACTCTCCGACGGCCCGTCAGTGGGCCCTGACCTGGTGAACCTTCCCATCTCCGCGCTGCGTCAAGAGAAATGACATCGCGGCGACCGAAACGGGTCCGCCTCCTCGCGGCTGCCGGCCGGTCGGGTTCGTGCGGCATGCTGTGCGCTGCGGGGACCACACCAGCCGGAGGTAGCGGCACAACATGCCGGCCATTTCACAAATAGCCATCGTCGAGCACCAGAGTCTGCTGCGGCACGGGATGGAACGAGTCATTTCACTGAGCGAGCAGATGCGCGTGATCGCCACCGCATCGAGCCCGGACGAGCTCGACTGCGCCGGCGAGCGGCCGGACGCCATCGTCTACGGCCCGGCGCCGTACTGCGAGGGCCTGGTCGAGGAGATCCGGGCCCTGGCCGAGCTGTCCAGGGTGATCGTGGTCGGTGACTTCAGCGCGCCACACGCGCTGATCGACGCCGTCCAGGCGGGCGCGCTGGGCTGCGTGACGCACCAGGTGAGCGACCTCGAACTGCGGATCGCCGTGCGCACGGTCGCACTCGGCGGCTTCCACGTCGCCCCGCTGCTGGCCGGCCAGCTGCGCGAGGAGCTCGGTCAGCTCGGCCGTCCCGACCCGCGGGTGCTCGCGCCGCGCGAGCTGGAGACCGTCCGCTGGCTGGCCGACGGCCTGACCCACGCGCAGATCGCCCGCCGGATGGGCCTCACCGAGGCGACGGTGAGCACGTACGTCAAGCGGATCAGGTCCAAGCTGGGCGTCGGCAACAAGGCCGACCTGACCAGGACCGCGATCGAACTGGGCCTGCTCGGACACCGCGCCGGGCCGGGCTCGCGTGGCGGCGCGAACGCCGGCGCCGGCGCGGTGGTTCAGGTGGGCGGCCGCTGACTCCCGCCGGGGCGGTCGTTCGCCGCCCCGGTGGGAGTCGGCACCACATCGGTGCTGCACCGGCGCTACAGGTGCCGCCCGAGACCCATCAGCTGGCCGAAGACTCCGAAGCCGGCCAGCATCAGCGGGATGCTCAGCGCCCCGAGCACCGCACCGGCGGTGCCGAGCCAGGCCGGCCGGCGCAGCGCGCGCAGGTCACTGCGGAGCAGCCGGCGCAGCCCGTAGCCGAGCAGCCCGAGCGCGCAGAGCGCGAGCAGTGCGGGCACCGTCCAGCTGGGCCAGTGCAGTTGGGCCGGTCCGGTGAGCAGCAGGGCGAACAGCCCGGCGGCGCCGGCCAGTGCGCCCGGGACCACCTCGACGACCACCTTGGCCGAGCCCGCCCGCAGCAGCAGCGCCAGCCCGAGGCAGCCCGCGATCGCGCTGCCGTAGACCGTGTGCGAGGTGCCGAGCAGCACCACCGCCACGCCGAGCAGGACGGCCAGCAGGCAGCCCCAGACCGCGAGCAGCACCATGGCACTGCGCACCGCGGCGCGCAGTTGCTCGCCCTCCTCCGGGTCGGTGGCCGGATCGGCCGGACCGCGCCGCCGGAAGGCCGCCGCGACGATCCGCCCGGCCGTCGCCGGAGCCGCGCTGAGCAGCAGGAACGCGACGATCGCGACCACCGCCGCGCTCTGCGCGGGATCCGCCTTCAGCGCGACCAGCGCCCCGCCGGTGACGGCCGAGACGAGCGCCGCCCCGAGCACCGCGAGCGTGGTCACACCGCTGGCCGCCGCATAGGCGAGGAACGCGCCGAGCAGCACACCGGCACCCGCGCAGGCGACGGCCAGGCCGTCGGCGGTCACCGCCGGGTGCGCCCCGCCGGTCAGCGGCTGCGCCCAGCGGACCGTCACCAGCGCCCAGCAGGCGACCGCGAGCGCGGGGACGGCGGTCAGCGCGGCGCCGATCCGCAGCGCGGGCGGCACCGGCCAGCGGCGCTCCCCCGCGACCCAGGCGAGCAGCGGCAGCAGCAGGCCCGCGCCGGCTGCCAGCGCGCCGACACCGGGCAGGCCGACCGGCGTCATCGCGGCCATCGCGAGCAGCGCGGCGGTCAGCCAGACCAGACCGGCCGAGAACACGGTGGCCGCCCGGGCGGTGGCGTCCCAGGGCCGGTCCAGCAGCTGGCCGGAGGCCTGGGCCACCTGTTCGGCGACGTCCAGGACGACCGGCTCCTCCAGCTCGCCGGCCAGCAGGTCGCGCAGGTAGAGCACCTGGCCGTCGGCGATGCCGAGGTCGGCCAGCGAGCGCTCCGGGGCGAACGGCCCCGCCAGCGAGGTCGCCAGCGACCAGGCCGGCGGCATCAGCTCGTTCTCCTCCAGCGCGCACAGCCGGGCGAGATCGTCGACGTAGTCGGTGATCGGTGCGCCGGCCGGGACCGCGAGGTCCACCTGCCTGCGCTCGCCGACCACGGTGATCCGGCAGTACTCGTCCGCCATGATGTGCTGTCAGATCCTCTCGGGGGTACGTGACTTGGTGCGGTCAGCGGTGGCGCCAGGTGGACACGTTGGCCCACTCGGCGTCGGAGTAGTTGGCGAAGTTGACGTTCATCACGGCAGCCACGTTGCCCAGCACGCCGTTCGGGCCGAACAGGCCCTCGGCGGCGGTGTTCCACTCCTGCTGCAGGATCTCGTAGTCGGCCTGCGCCTCACTGGTGTTCCAGGTGTCCTTCAGCGGAGCGAGCAGCGCGACCAGCCGCTGCAGCTCGCCGATGATCTCCTCGGCGGAGGCGTAGATGTGCGGGCCGACCTCGCCCAGCTGGGCGTGGACCAGGATCGAGGTCGAATCATTGCGCGGCACGGCGTTCTCCTCTGGGGTTCTCGGGGGGAGGGGGCGATCGCTGACGGCTCGGTCAGCCGAGCCGCAGCGGCGGAAGCTCGCTCTGCAGCTGGTCGATCTTCTGGAGCGCCGCGTCCTCGGACGTCGAGTAGTTGACGTACGTGCCGCGCAGGCCCTGGGCGATGCCGGTCAGCGCCTCGTGCAGCATCCCGGCGTAGACGTCCCACTCCTGCATGTAGATGTTGAAGGCCTGGTGGGCCCCGCCCTGCCAGTACGACTCGACATTGGTGCGAACGTACGCCTTCAGCGCGTCGAGCTGCTGCTGGATCTCGGTCGCCGTCGAGTCGACCTGGACCGACGCGTTCTGGACCTCCTCCGGTGTGACCCGGAAGGTCCTGGCCTCCAGCATGCCCGGCTGCCCCTGCTCGGCCATCTGCCCCGTCCTGTTCCGCGGCGGCACTGTGCCGCGCCGCCGCTCTGCCCGTGGGTACCGCTGTCTAGCCACACACTGGCAGCGGGGACCGGACGGCGGGCAGTCCCCCGTTCTGGTGTCCCCTCCGGCACGCTCACCCGGGACGTCAGCCGCGGCGCAGCTCCCCCGCGGTGACGCCGCGCCGCTCGCGCAGCAGGATCCGCAGCGTGTTGCCGTTCTCGTAGCCGACCCGGCGGGCTATCGCCTCCACCGGCAGGTCGGTGCTGCGCAGCAGGTGGCAGGCCTGCTCGACCCGGACGTCCTGGGCGAACCGCACCGGGGAGGTGTCCAGCGTGCGGCGCACCGCGCGCTGCAGGGTCCGCTCGCTGACGCCGAGCGCGCCGGCCGCCTCGGGGATGCTCAGCGGCTCGGCGAGGTGGGCCCTGATCCAGGACTCGAACGCGGCCACCACCGGGTCGTGTTGGGCCAGGATGCTGGGCAGCGCGTAGCCGGCCTGGGACGGACGGTCGTCCACCACCAGGTAGCGGGCGACGAGTTCGGCGAGCGCCGGGCTGGTCATCCGGACGATGGCGAGCGCGAGGTCGACATGGCCGAACGCGGCGCCGGCCGTGGTGACGGTGCCGGAGGTGACCACCATCCGGGTGTCATCGAGCCGCACGGCGGGGTAGCGCTCGCGGAAGACCGGCGCCAACCACCAGCTGGTGGTGGCGAGTTCGCCGTCCAGCAGGCCGGCCTCGGCGAGCAGCGCGGTGCCCGAGCAGGCCGAGGCGATCAGCTGGCCACGGGCGTGCGCCTCGGTGAGCAGCCGCCGGGCCGGCGCGCAGGCCGGCGAGGCGACGTAGTCGATCAGCTCGCGCGGGGTGCGCTGGAAGAGCCCGGGGAGCACCAGCAGGTCGGCGGCGGCGAGATCGGCGGCCGGGTCGTCCGCCGGGAGCACCGGCACCTGGTGGCCGGCCCCCGTGCGCACCGGGCCGGGCCCTGCGGCGCCGACCGTGCGGACCCGCCAGTGCGGCGGGTTCGGCAGCTCCGCGCCGAGCTGGTCGGCGGTGCGCAGCACGTCGAGCACCGCGGAGAGGCCGGAGTCGAAGACGCCATCGACCACGAGTATCGCGATATCCATGGCGGAAACCGTATCAACGGTGTCGGTCGCGACACTCGATCACGGCCCGCGACCGCCGTAGCGTCTCTCTCGTCAGGAACGACCGCACGACCGCGACACCGCGGCATCGCGGCACCACACCGACCGGTGCCGCTGTGCGACTTACGGCAAGGAGCCACCCCATGAGCAAGATCGGCCTGCTGGTCCGCTTCGAGACCAAGCCCGAGTACGCCGCCGAGTTCGACCAGCTGCTGCGCGACGCGCTGGAGCTCGCCCGCGCGGAGCAGGGCACGGTCAGCTGGTTCTCGTTCCGCGAGGACGGCAACCGGTTCGGCGTCTTCGACACGTTCGAGGACGAGGCCGGCCGCACCGCGCACCTGGAGGGCGCGATCGCGGCGGCGCTGATGGAGCGGGCGCCGTCGATGCTGGTCGCCCCGCCGACGATCCAGCGGATCGACGTGCTGGCCGCCAAGCTTTCCTGAGCCGCAACCGCAACCCGCAGCCACACCACAGACAGCCGCGGCGGGAACCTTTCCCCAAAAGAAGGGGAGGGGGGGGGGAAGTCT